>JBKHBO010000111.1:0-2510 GCA_046542315.1 Clostridia bacterium | reverse complement strand
CTGCCTGCTCCATAACCGTCTCAATAGCTTCTTTCTGCTTATCAGGTGGATAATCATACTTCCTTAGCAGTCTCTTAACCTGCACCCTTATATTAGCTTTTATATCTTCTCTGGAACTCCAATCAATAGTGGTGCTATTTCTAATAGTTTCAGTTAGCTCAACTGCTATTTTTTTAAGAGTTTCATCACCCATTACCTTAACTGCTGCATCATTTACTCCAAGAGCATCATAAAAAGCCACTTCATCCTTATTTAAGGCAAGATCATTTTCTTCTTCTTGAGCTTTATTCATTTCCCTGGCTAATTTAATCAGTTCTTCAATTACATGTCTGGTTTCAATAGCTCTATTTCTATATTTATTTAGAGTTTCATTCAGCATTTCAGAGAATTTTTTAGACTTAACGAGGTTCTGTTTTGCTAAATTCTTAACTTTAGTCTTTAATATCTGCTCTAAAGTTCTGGCAGCAATATTCTTTTGCTGAAGATGTTTAACTTCTTCTAAAAATTCTTCTGAAAGAATAGACATATCTGGATCAATATTTGTTCCTTCAAATATATCAATAACTCCATCTGAAGCTATTGCTTTTGAAACCATTTGATTAATAGCTCCATTAACTTCTTCAGGAGAGCTTTCGCCATCGCTAAAGTGTTTTTTAATAGCTGCTTTAACAGCTTTAAAGAAGGCTATATCTTCACTTATTTCTAAAGCTTCTTCTCTGGTAGAACAGAGAGCATAGGCCTTAGATAGACGGTTTACATGCCTTATAAATCGTTCTTCGCCTGTACCTGCTGGATCTTCATCCAATCCTAGTATGTATTCTGTTGCTTCTGTAATTATTCTCATTTTATCTTCTGGTTTGGCTTCAAAAAATCTCTTATAGTCAAACTGATAGAAAAGATCATTTACAATTTCATATTCTTTTAGTAATTCTTTTACGACTTCTTCGGTATCTATTGCTGTTTGTTTTCTATCTGATTCAGTATAAGAATTTAGTGCTTTTTTAAGGGCATCTGCTATTCCGATAAAATCAACTATTAATCCACCAGGTTTATCTCTATAAACCCTGTTTACTCTTGCAATAGCCTGCATTAATGTGTGTCCTTTAAGTGGTTTATCTACATACATTGTGTGAAGAGGAGGTACATCAAATCCTGTCAGCCACATATCACAGACAATAACTAATTTTAGTTCATCTTCAGGATCTTTTAGTCTTTTTTCTATGATTTTTCTTTCATGTTTTGGTCTAATATGTGGTTGTAGCTCCTGTGGATCATCAGAACTTCCAGACATTACTGCCTTAATTTCTCCTTTTTCATCATCTTTATGATGCCATTCAGGTCTAATATCAGTGATTTTATTATATAAATTAGCTGCCACAGCTCTTGAGACAGTAACAATCATTCCCTTACCTAATATAGCTTCCTGCCTTTCTTCAAAGTGGTTAACTAATTCCTCTGCTACTGTTTCCAGCCTATCGTCAGAACCAATTACTGCTTCAATAGTAGAGTTTTTGGACATATAATTATTTTTAGTTTCTTCAGTTAGTCCATCAGTAAGATTTTCTATTTCTCTATCTAATTCTTTTTTCTTTTCTTCTGATATGTCAACCTGGACTATTTTACTTTCATAATAAATTTTAACGGTCATTTCATCTTCAACAGCTCTGGTCATATCATATATGTCAATATAACCACCAAATACACCAGTGGTATTTCTACCTATTAAATCTATTGGTGTCCCTGTAAAACCGATATATGAAGCATTTGGAAGGGCATCTCGCATATATTTAGCATACCCATACTTAGTTTCAGCTTTATCATCAATTTGTTTGATATTTGGATCAAATCCATATTGACTTCTATGAGCTTCATCTACAATAACAATTACATTTTCTCGTTCAGTAAGAGGAGAATCTCCTTCCTCAAATTTTTGAATTGTAGTAAAAACTATTCCACCAGATTCAACAGATAAAAGGTCTTTTAAATCCTCTCTGCTGTCTGCCTGTTTAGGTTTTTGACGAAGTAGCTGACTTGATTTACTAAATGTACTAAATAACTGGTCATCTAAATCGTTACGGTCGGTTATAACTACAATAGTTGGGTTATCCATTCCTAAAACAAGTTTGCCTGAATAAAAAACCATTGATAAACTTTTCCCACTACCTTGAGTATGCCAGATAACACCAATCCTACGATCTCCTTCATTACCCATAGCTTCTTCTGTACTATTAATTGCTTTTCTTACAGCATGATACTGGTGATAAGCAGCAAAGATTTTAGTTATATTAAGTCCATCATCCTGAAAAAGTATGAAATTATGGACTAACTCTAAAAATCTTTCTCTATCAAAAATACCTTTGATAAGGACTTCTAATTCAGGTATTCCTTTAGGAGCTATTTCTTCACCATCAATAGTTCTCCAGGTCATAAATCTTTCAATATTTGAAGTGATTGTACCAGCTCTTGCATTATGACCATCACTTATGATTAATATTTCATTATAAGTGAAT
>JBKHBO010000049.1:0-13998 GCA_046542315.1 Clostridia bacterium | reverse complement strand
AAGATCAATAATATAAATCATAGAGAACTAAATTTTAAAAATAAAAGAGGTATATCTTAATACCTATCAAACTTTTGAATTTGATAGACTCAAGCTGTTTCAATTTATTAAAGATTAGTACGTCATAGTGGGAATGATAGTGGTATATAACTATATGATTTCTATAAAAAAGCAGTATTTACTCACAGTATTATTTTTTAACTTATAGGTGTTAAAGAATATATAATAAATCCAAAGTAGAAATATATTAAAATATTAGTTTATTATGTTAACTAATTAAAGCACGTAATGTATAATTAATATAGAGGTCAGTAAAATAGATCAATAATAATAGGAAGCCATAATAATGTGAAAGGGTGATTTTTTGGCTGATAAATACTGCAAAAATTGTGGAGAAAAGTTACCACAAGACTCTAAATTTTGTACTAATTGTGGTGAAAAAGTAGATAACTCCGACAAACAAAGCACTCATGTACAGAATGTAGCTTCAAAAGAAAAGGAAGATATAAGAGGAGTTGTACAAGATACCTCCAAAGGTAAGAGCCCTATAAAAATGATTGGAATAGTAGCTTTGGGACTAGTTATCATTTTGCTCTCTTTATTTTTATTATTAGGATCTTGTGAAGACACAACAACACCTGACAATAACTTGCCAAATGATGCTATTGCTGATAACACTGAAGATAGCGGTTCAGATAGTATTGAAAACCCAACTGGAACTCCAGATACCACAAGATTAGATGATTTAGTTGATAGTACTTCAGAGACTAATATTGATTATGAATTACTTAGAAGTAATTTGGGCTCCTATGGTACGACTTTAGTTTATGACGGAGAAGGTTACACGAGTGTTTTAAAATTGCAGGACCACAGTGAGAATAATTTTACTTTGGATCTTTCTACACCACATTTTGTAATTAAGCTTGATGTTATAACTTTTACACAAGATGAAATTCTAGCTATTTATGATAGTGATTTAGTTGAAGTTATTTATAGAGGCAACAGAGCTGACAGTAAAGAGTTTAGTGAAGGCATAATTAGATATACTGATAAAGAATCTGGTTCAATCCTAAACTACGAAGCTAAAATGTATAACAATTATGAAGATTTTAACACTTTGGCTAATCAGTATTTAGGTGATTTTGACTTCTATTATCGAGATTATTATATATTAGAAGGGAGTCTGTCACAAGACCAAGAGAATTTGCTTAATTCTGTGATAGATATCTTTTATTCAAATCAAACAACTTTTAATATAGAAGAAAATGAACAAGGGAATAGAGACATAGTCTTTTATCAAAATAATGAAAACACTGCAACTTATTTATTGAATGATGTCTCTGATGAAATATTAAATGGCTATTTAGTTGAGAGTAACATAAAAGGTTTGCAAGGTGAATTATTATCAATTCATCCACTAAGTCACCCTGATACTAATATTTATGAGGGTATAATATATTGGATGCTAGATGATAATACTGGTTTAATAATATTTTTTGAAGGTTTTCAAAATAAAACAAATGTTTTAGATAATAATTTTAAAGAGAAGCCTTTGGATAATAACCCATCTACTATTAGTAATTTCTCAGGTGCTTGGGAAAATGATGGTGAATTACCTATAATCACTGTAATAGATGAAGGTAGTATTACAATGGATAATGTGAGTGAGTATAATGTTTCATATAGTAATAAAACAGTAACAAATACCCAAAATGGAATTCTATTAAATAACATTGCGGACTTAGCACTTTTTAAAATGCCGTATACCAAAAACGAAAATGGATTGAATGTTTCAGTAAATATTTATGGTGGTGAAGAATTCTTTTTTAATGGGGATTTAAATTATTATTATATTCTGGATAGTCAAGGCAAGGCCTATGAAAGCAACGGTTTTAATCAACCACTAACTGAAATTAGTGAAGTACCTTCTGAAATTGAATTAGTCATTCAACTAGAAGCAGATTATATAATAGAGAATGAAGACCAAATTAGAATGAAAGCTAAACTAACCCTATATGAAGACGGAGTAGATGATTTGCATAATCCAGATCCTAACTACGGGGATGTTTATAAAATAACAAAAAATCTAAAAAGAACGCAGTAATATTGATATATTAAAATACAGTTTTGAAAAAATTATAAATAGCTCAAAATATATTGGTTTGTTAAATTCAATATGGTAAAGTATAAGCATAAAAAGTGAATAATTTAGTTGCTTTATCATGACAGTTTTAACTCAATATAGCTTAATCAGATAAAATCCAGCTCAGAAAGTAGAACCTTCTACTTCTGAGCTCTTTTTTTAATTAGTCACTTTATCTAAGCAAAGAAGGAAAGGGTCAAAGAAAATAGAATAAATAATTTAAGCATATAAAGCTATTTTAAGTAGGGTTAGGAGTGAAAAATTTGAAAAGTATATATGTTAGTAGTTTCGTTAAGTTACCCGCAGGAATTCCTTCTGAAAATGTATATAAAGTATTAGATATTGGCTTTGTCATAGATCAAGATACTGGAGTAATAAAGAATGTTTCAATAACTCTATTAACTGATGTTGCAATTAAGTTTTTAAGTGAAATGATTATAGGATTTAATTTAGAAAAACATGAGTTGAGTGTTTTAACAGAAGAGATTAAGAGTAGATACCATGGTTCAGCACAAAAAGCAGTAATTGCAGCATTAAAGAATGTGTTTGATAAGTATTGTGAAATTAAAGCTAATGTATAGAAAGAAGGTATTGTAATGAGTCAAAATAAAGCACCAAATAATAATGTGTTTTATAGGAATCAAAATTGGCATTATCCAAAAATATTACGCGGTCAAGGTATTTATTTAATCGCAGATGATGGGAAAAAATACATAGATGGTTGTTCTGGCTCAGCTGTTGCAAATATAGGGCATGGGAATAAAGAAGTAGCAGAGTATGCTAAAGAACAAATAGAAAAAATTGCTTTTACTCATTTATCTATGTGGACAGTTGATGTGATAGAAGAATGTGCAACTAAGATAGCTAGTTGGACTCCTAATGGGTTGAATCACGTATTCTTCGTTTCAGGAGGGTCAGAAGCTGTAGAGACTGCGATAAAAATGGCTAGACAATATTTTGTAGAAAGAGATGGTTCAAAGTCATCAAAGTGGAAAGTAATATCAAAATGGTATTCCTATCACGGAGCTACTTTAGGAGCACTTTCTGCAACTGGATCAATTGCTAGAAGGAAAGTTTATGACCCAATGCTAACAAATTTTCCAAAAATTAATCAGTTTTATCACTACAGAAATCCTTGGGAAGCAAAAAATCTATATGAGACTAGTGTTTTAGCTGCAAAGGAACTAGAGACTGGGATATTAAGAAATGGTGCAGAAAATATTGCTGCATTTATATCTGAACCAATAGTAGGTTCAGCAGCACCTGGAGTCCACCCAGAGAAGATATATTTTAAACTTGTTAGAGAGATTTGTGATAAATATGACATTCTTTTTATTATGGATGAAGTGATGGCTGGTTCAGGAAGATCAGGTTCAACAATGGCTTCTAGTTTATTTGAAGCAAAACCTGATATAATTGCAGTCGCAAAAGGATTAAGCAGTGGTTATACACCAATTGGAGCAGCAGTTTGTAGTGATGAAATTTTCAATACAATAATGGTAAATGGTTCTGGGCATTTTATTCATGGTCATACTTATGCATCAAACCCTTTATCTTGTACTATTGCATTGAAGGTAATGGAGATAATTGAAAGAGAAAACTATATTGACAACGGGGCAATACAAGGTGAGTATTTACTGAATAAAATGCAGTCTTTATATAAGTATCCTATAGTAGGAGATGTAAGAGGAAAGGGGCTTTTATTAGGAATAGAGTTTGTTAAAAATCAAACAACTAAAGAACCATTTAATCAGTCACTTAAAATAAATAGTAAAATTAATAACGCTTGTATGGGAGAAGGTTTAGTTCTTTATCCAGGTGGAGGGAGTGCAAATGGTGCTGGAGACCATGTATTAATAGCTCCGCCCATTAATATCACAAGAAAAGAAGTGGACCTATTATTTGAAAAGTTAGAAAGTGGAATAAAAATAGTAAGCAATAAATTACTGTAAAATACGAAAGGAGAAGACCATGGAAAGCTTAATAGTAACAATAGCATTAACAGGAAATGTGCCAACGAAAGAGCTTAATAAAAACACTCCGATATCTGTAAATGAAATAGTTTCAGATGCAATAAAATGTGAACAATTAGGTGCAGCACTAGCACATATACACGTTAGAGATGATTTTGGAAAACCTACAAGTGAAAGGGAAATTTTTAAACAAGTTGTAGATAAAATGAATGAGTCAAATGTAAAAATGATTAAACAATTATCTACAGGGGTAAGGGGCGGAGAAAATACAGTTGAATATAGAGGTCAAATGCTTGATCTTAATATTGAAATGGCAAGTTTATCAACAGGTTCTTCGAATTTTCCAACTAGTGTAAATGCAAATTCACCTGATTTAATAAAGGCCCTAGCACTTAAGATGCAAGAAAATAATATTAAACCAGAAATTGAAATTTTTGATACTGCAATGCTTTCAAATGCCTTATATCTAGTAAAAAAAGGTATCCTAAAGGAACCACTTCATTTTAATTTAGTTATGGATGTAAAGGGATCTATTCCTGGTACACCAAAAAATTTAATGTTTTTAGTTGATAACTTGCCAAAAGGATCGACATGGACAGTTTCAGGAATTGGAAGGTCGCAAGTTCAAATGATTACAATGGCAATTGCTTTGGGAGGTCATGTGAGAACGGGTTTGGAAGATACTATTGAATACACAAAAGGAGTACTTGCAACTAATCCGATGCTAGTAAAGCGAGTTGTAGATATTGCTAATGCTGTTGGAAGGCCAATCGCGACACCAGACGAAGCTAGAAAGATATTAGGTTTAAAATAGCAGAAAAATAGGTAAATATAGATAAGGAGTTGAATTTATTGAAAATTGCAATTGCTGGGTTGTTACATGAAACTCACACTTTTTTACCTCATAAAACAACTATAGATGATTTACAAGTTTATAAGGGTGAAGGTATGTATGTACATAGAAAAAGGAATACTTCTATGGGAGGAATTATCAATACATGCGAAGCAAATGGTGTTACTTTAAAGCCAATTATGATTGCTTCTGGTGGTTGTAGTGGGATAGTGCTTGATGAAACATATAATAAGATTATTAGTGAAATTTTAGAAGGCATACTAGAGATAAAAGATTCTGTAGATGCAATTTTGCTTTCACTTCACGGGGCAATGGTTACAGAGTCTATTCAATCTGCTGAATACGATGTTTTATATAAAATAAGGCAAATTGTAGGCAGTGATATGCCTATCATGGTGGCACTTGATTTGCATGGAAATCTAAATGAAGAATTTATAAAGTTAACTAACGGTGTTTTTGGATATCATAGTAGTCCTCATGTAGATTGTCATCTTACAGGTGAGAGAACTGCTAAGGCGATGATTGATCTATTAAACGGTAAAACTAAACCAAATGTAGCATTTAAGAAGGCTAATTTAGTAATCCCAAGTGTATTTAGTGCAACTACAATACATCCAGCTAAGACAATTATGGACCGAGTTCATTATTGGATAAAAAAGAACAATGTTATAAACGTTTCTTTTTTCTTTGGATTTGCTTGGTCAGATGTTTCGCAATTAGGAGCTTCTGTTGTAGCAATAACAAGATAAGAATAAAAATTTAGCAATTGAAATAACAAATGATTTAGTCATATTATCACATTCTCTACATAAAGAACTAACTACAGGTACAAATATCTATACAGCTTCTGATGGAGTAGCACTTGCTATAGAAAAAGCAAAAACAGCAAAGAAGCCAATTATAATATTAGACCATTCTGATAGGTTAAATGAGACTACTTTTGTTCTTAAAGAGCTTATAAAACAAGAAGCAACAAAAGTAGCCCATCCATTACTATGGGATCCAGAAGCAGTCAGAAAATGTAATGAAGCTGGAGTAGGAAGTACTATAACACTAGAGGTAGGGAGTAAAAGCTCTATGACTGGTGGAGGCCCAGTTGAAATAACAGGTAAGATTTTATTTGTTGGTAAAAAACAATATATTGGTACAGGGCCAATGCGAATAGGGAGCGCAATAAATCATGGACTTGTGGCAGTTTTAGATGTAAACGATATATGGCTTCAAATAACTGAGAAAAGTAGTTCTTTAATCGATGCAGATCCTATAATACAGTTTGGGTATGATTTGAATGCTTTTGATATAATAGTGACTAAGTCTAAAACTCATTTCAGAGCAGTTTATGAAGAAGCTGGAGAAGAGATTATAATCGTAGATGCACCAGCATATAGTCCAGTAGATTTAAGTGCTTTTGATTATAAAAATATAAAAACAAAGCTTTATCCTCTAACTACTAACAATATAGATGAAGTTAAACAGGATTAGATTTTTAGGAATGGTTCACAGTAGAGTAGATAGTTTTAATTTAAGACTTATTAGTTTATACAAGACTTAATATTATAAATAAACTCACTTCATAAAAGCTAAATTAAAAATCTCCATAGAAGTAATTTGCTAATTACTTCTATGGAGATAATATTTTAACTAGTATTTATTTGATTGTCCACCATCGATATTTATTACAGTACCATTAATAAAGGTTGATTCATCAGAGAGCAAGAAGCTTACTAAATAAGCAACCTCTTGAGGCTTTCCAAATCTTTTCATTGGATTTGCTTCAACAAATTCTTCTCCAACTTGTTCCCAATTTTCTTCATCCATCTGCTTTAGAGATGCCTTAACCATAGGAGTCATAATGGCTCCAGGAGCTATTGCGTTGATTCTTATTCCAAACTCGCCATATTCAACTCCTGAATTTTTAGTCAATCCAACTACACCGTGTTTACTAGCAGCATAACCTGATTGGTTACCAACACCACGTATTCCACCAACTGAAGCTGTATTAACTATAGAGCCAAATCCTTGATCTTTCATAACTTCTAAAACATATTTCATACCGTAAAAAACTCCGTCAAGGTTAATTGAAACAACCTTATGGAATTCATCAACCCCGTAATCTTCAGTCATATTTTGCTTTCCTTCAATACCTGCATTATTAAAGAAACCATCAATTTTATTGAAGTTTTCTACAGTTTTATCGACATAGTTTCTAACATCTTCTTTATTTGAAACATCAGCTTTTATAATAAGCATCTCTGAATCTGGATTAACATCTAAAATTTTTTCTTTAGTCTCTTCAAGACTTTGTTCATCTATGTCAACTAAAGTCAACTTTGCTCCTTCTCTAGCTAGTTGAATAGTAGTAGCTTGTCCTAGTCCAGACCCTGCACCTGTAACGATTATTACTTTATCTTCAAATCTTTTATTCATTTGAAATCCTCCTCTAAATTATTTAATAAAGCGGAAGTTTTCTAGATGTACATAATTAAAATTATTTAAATATAATCTTAATTATATTGTATTTGTATGCTTTATTGTAATAATAATTTTACAGCAATTATTTCTACATGTCAATTTAATCCAGCTCTAAAAGGCAATTTTTAAGTAAAAAATTAGTAAAATTACACTATTGAAATCTAATTTTAAGTTTATGTTGTTCAACGAAAATTAGCTAAAGCTAAGAAGAATTACTTGAATCATCGAAATATCTCAATAATTTTTAGTATTATATTGGCATCTTGAATAGAATGAGTTTTATATACAAAGACTAGTAATGTATGTCATAAAAAACTTATAAAAATAATTTCTCTAGAAGTTAGGAGATCTACTTGGTAATGGAATTTTAAGAAAATCTAATCATAGAACATTAACTAACAACTAAAACAAATTTTGACTTTTATTTTAGAAATAATTATTTTAAGTAATTTTAACACAAGTAAATCCTTTCACGATAAAGTACTAAAGTATTGTGATATTATTTATTTAATATAAATCATTTTATTAATTAAATTTAAGTATTTAACTAGTGAGCTTAATCTTAATTAAAGGAGCTGATGCCTAGTTTATACCTATATCCCTGGGAGTCTAAATAGCTAGAGTTTCTTTTCGCAAAACTTTTTACTCATCTTATAAAACATTGATATTTATCAATTCTTATTCAAGATGGGAAATGTCTGTATGCTGTAGATTATTTTGAAATTTTAAGGAGGGACAACAGTGACAAGAGACAAAAGAAAAGCGTTATTAGTCACCCTCATAATGCTAGTAATAATTAGTTTAATCTTACCAGCATTGGCAAACACATCTCAAGAAGAAAGTGACATTAGCGGGCATTGGGCAGAAGATACATTGAAAGTGTGGGTAGATAATGGTTATTTAGATGGTTTTGGTAATAATGAGTATCAGCCTGATGGTAAGTTAACTAGAGCTCAATTTATTTCATTTATTAACAAACTATTTGAATTCAGTATAGAAAAAGAGAACCAATTTGTAGATGTGGAAGATGGATCTTGGTATGAGAAGGAAGTTATAAAAGCTATTGCCAATGGTTATATAGTAGGATTTGGGGATAATACTTTTAGACCAGATTCTTTAATTACGAGAATTGAGGCAGCAGCAGTACTAACCCGTTTAGTTGATATAGAAGAAAATCTTGAAGCGATTGAAGCTTACAGTGACTATAGTGAAATACCATTATGGGGAATAAGCTCTGTATCAGTAGTAATTGATGCTGGTTTAATGTCTGACTTTATTTCAGATACTTTTGGGGCTAAAGAAGAGATAACTAGAGCAGAAGCAATAGTATCACTGCAAAATGCTAAAGATTTATTGCATAAATCATTAATGATTGATGAAAGTGGAGTATATGGCCCTGAAGAGGGGATAGAAACCTACAGCGATATTTACATTGGAGCACCAGATGTAACTTTACAAAATACAGTGGTATTAAATGATTTAGTTATTGGTGAAGAAGTTGGAGACGGAGATGTAACGTTAAATAATGTAGAAGTTGTAAATGGTAGCCTCTTAATTAATGGTGGAGGTACAAACAGTATCCATATAAATGGCGGACAATATAACTCTATAAGAATTGAAAGCACACCTACTGGCGGCATTAGAGTTGTAGCTACTGGTGTTGTTGATAAAGATGGAAACGAAGTTGATATAGTAATATCAGAAAATGTAAAAGGTAGAAAGGTAATCCTTGAAGGAGATTTTGATGAAATAGTTGTAGAAAGTTCTCATGTAAGTATTGAGACTTTGGGGAAAACTAATATTAATAAAGTATCAGTAAAAGGTGATAGTCAATTTGTTAAGGTTACTACTTCAAACGATACTAATATTAATACTTTAGAGAATGAGACAGAGGCAGTAGTAAGAGTTAGAGGAACTGGAAATGTAAACAGTGATATGGGTAAAGTGACATATGGTATACCTACACCTTCAAGTTCTACCAAAACACCTGCAGTTGTAAAAGTAAATGAGATTAATGTAACTGCTAGTGCAATTTCAATTGAAGAAGATGGTGGAAGCCTTCAGATGAGTGCAGAGGTATTGCCAGAAAATGCAGATAATAAAGATATTATATGGTCAGTAATTACTAACCAAGATGATGGTAGTCTAGAGACAGGTTTTGCATTTATAGATCAAGAAGGCTTATTAATTGCATCTGCTGATGGAACTGTAAAAGTCGTAGCAACAGCAGATGATGATTCAGACGTAACTGGAGAATTGTCAATAACAATTAGCAATCAAAATCCTGAGGTTGATGGTGCTGTAGTAACAATAAGAGAAGGAAGTATATATTTCCAATACTCATTTAAACAAGGAGATTTAGTTGTAGATTACAAGTTGGCTCAAGATGTTTAAGGATTGAGCACTTCTCACTCAGCTGTATGGCTTGAAAGAGTTGTTGATTCAACAAGTATTACTACAGCTGCGATAACACTAGAGGATGCAGGAGTAGATCCAGAAACGGGTAGAGTTACTTATGCTAATGGTTTGAGTGAAGTTAATGAAGTATTTGGGGTTGAGTTTATAGATCGGGGAGGGCCTCCTACATATGTTCATCTTAATCTTAGTGATGGTAACTCATGGAATGAATCTTTTAGTGTAGAACTTCAAGAAGAAGATATGGCAGCATTTGCAAATATAATACCAGAAGAAGCAACAGTTACTGGGATTACAGTGAAAACTGCTCCAGATAAAACAGTTTACACTGAAGGAGAAACTTTAGATCTGACTGGGTTAGAAGTAACACTTTTAAAATCTGATGATAGCAGTGTTGATGTCCCGTTTGAAAATTTTGGGGATGATGATATTATTACAATTAAAGGACATGGCGACCAACTTTCAACTACTGATACAGCTATCACTATAACTCATACAGTTAGTGAGCAGTCCACTACCCAACCTATTACAGTTAATAGCCAAGGACCAATTCTAGTAAGTGATATAATAATTGATCCAGTTAGCAGTGAAATTGCTCAGGGAGAAACAATCGAATTGTCTTTAACAGTGAATCCTAATAATGCTGATAACAAAGCAGTAGAATGGAGTGTAAGTCAAGAAGATATTATATCCCTAGAACCCACAACTGGAGGAGCTATCGTAACAGGAATGAGCCCAGGTATCGTTACGGTTACCGCTACAGCTTTAGATGATTCTGGTGAAACTGGTCAGTGCTCAGTTACAGTTATAGAAATGCCTTTAGAGCCATTGGTAAGTATAACTACAGGTAGTGCAGTATTTACATATGATTTTGAGTATGATGGAGAAACTATAGGATATTCAGGTGCTATTAATGAGTATGGGCTTAATACCACAAGTTCTTCAGTGCAAATAATAAATGGTAACGGTAATGAGTCAGGGGAAGCAAATTTAAATAGTTTTAGTTTTAATGGCGATGGAGTTGTTGAATATGAAGATCCAAGTAGTCTTTTTACAAGTTTTGGGATGACGTCGATAGATTTTTCTGGATGGAATCCTCTTTATCCTACAGCAGTGGTATTTAGATTAAATGGAACAATTGATGGTATAATTCCTTGGGAGTTTGATATTACTGTTCCACTCGAAGAATCAGATATTGAAGTCTTTTTAGATTTTGTATTGGACCTATTTACTTAATTAGTGTAATTGCCTTCTCTAACGTATTAGATATAATTAATGTGGGAAAAGAATTTATTTGGAGATTAATAGATTCTTTTCCCTTCTGATTTCATGGGAAATAATTATATAGGAAATTAAATGATTGTATAGAATTAAATTTTTCTACATCAGTAATATAAAAATTTACAAATATTGAAAATAATATTTAATATATAAAATTAGATAATGAGTTAACATATACCATATTAAAGTTATTAAATGAAAGAGTAATAATGTCTAAGCTTTTTTTAATATATTCTATTCCTACAAACAAAATAATGGTATTATAAGGATGATAAAATACTTTAAGGAGGAGATAACATAGAATTAGTACATCCTATAAAGAATAAAAAAACAATTGAAGAGTTTAAAGAGGTTTTAAAAAGGAAGAATTATAAATACTATATGTTTGCTGTAGTAGCTTTTAATACTGGAATGAGGGCAGGCGATATAATTCCTCTTAAAGTTAAAGATGTGAAAAATAAAACCCATATTTATTTAAGAGAACAGAAGACAAGCAAAATAAAATACTTTCCGATAAACCCATCAATGCGACAAGAAATAGAAAAGTATGTGAAATATATGAATGATGATGATTATTTGTTTCCAAGCAGACAGAGAAATAGTAAAGGTAAGAAAAGTCACATCTCTCGAACCCAAGCTTATAGATACACAAAAAAGGTTGCTATAAGCTTGGGTATTAAAGATTTTGGATTGCATTCATTTAGAAAAACATTTGGTTATTTTTACTATAAAAGAACTAAAGATATAGCAACTTTGATGGAGATTTTTAATCATAGCTCTCAAAAAATTACTAAAAGATACATAGGCATGACACAAGATCAAATCGATGAAAGTCTCAAAGATTTCTTCTTATAAAATAGTTTAAAATAAAAAAGGCTACTTTACCAATTTATGATAAAGTAGTCTTTAATTTGTTTAGTATAACCCATAATGGTTCTTCATTACTTGACGCGTGTTGAGTTTTCAAGCTTGCATTTTGGAGCTAAGAAGGTTGCTGTAACTACTCCTGGAGCAACGATGTTTGTATAGGTTTTTTGACTATCAAATTCATCTATATTCACCACGCGCTAGATACTCATACTGTACTGCATACATTAGTTAGGTAAGTCTTTATTAGAAAAGAATATCTTTAGTGCCATATCTTTCGAGAGATAATATCATGTCAGTTTTAAGTAAAAAGAGCAGGGATCACATCTACATTATAATTTGCGTTTGAGTTTTTATAGTTGTATTTGAATCTAAACTTTTCTTTTTAAATTAGTCACTTACAGCATCCTCAACTAAACTACATAAAGAAAAGGTAAATACAATAGCAAAAGCCAAAGATAGAAGCGTTAGTGTTATATTTATAATTCGTTTGTGATTTGTTAGGTGCAAATATATATTCATATATCACCTTTTCAATACCTTAGCTACACTATATATTGTAATTATGATTATAACTTGATATAGATGAGCAAATTATACTAAAAATATTACTAAAATTTAGTCTGAAACTATCAATATATTAGTAGGCAATATTTGATATAGTGATATAATTAAATGAAATATTAGAATTTTAGGTTAGAAAATGAAAGAGTCTATTTGTCATGGGTATTTATGATTTAGATAGCCTAAAAGGAGGTCTTGTTCTTAAAAAAACTAAATTTTTCAAAATGTTTTAATAACTCATGGTGATGATGATTGTTTTACATTTTTTAGCTATCATCAAAAAAGACTTGGAGGTAATGAAAAAAGTTTTAGCAATAATTTTATGTATTTTTATTTTTTCCAGTGGAATACAAGCTTTTGGTGAAATCACAGAAAGAGACCTTCTAACACTAGAAAGCAGTTACAAAATTGACGTTGTAATTAATAATCCAGATAATGCGGATTTATCGTTGGAATATGATTATGGAGTGGATAAAGGTTTAACACCAGATTTGATAGAACACTCTTTTATAGTGGACGTTAAATATGTAGATGGCGAAATGTTGCTATATAGCAAGGGAGAGCAAATAAAGAATAGCGGAATAAGCCCAGATAAAAGCCAATTTAATTTCAATTTTAGATATATAGTTCCTAATTCTGCAATACCTGGTATAGCATATGAGATAAGAGGCTATGTGAGGTATGATGATTCTTTTCAAAGTTTTGATACTGTAATAGGAGAGCGAGTAACCTTAGTATATGTCCATGATAAAGAAGGTGAAACATGGTACGGTACTCTTGGAAATGGCTCTGTCACTATTACCAAAACTGGGAATGAGGTAGAAGAAGAAGAGATTGAAGATATTGAAGATGCGCCTCAAGGTAAAAGTATGGCTTTAACTTTTGTTAAAGGGCTTGTCCAAGTAAAACGTTATGGAACAGATGAGTTTATTAGAGCAAGAAGAAATATGATATTAAATCCTGGAGATACAGTTTACACAGGGAAAGGATCATATGCGGATTTAGGTTCAAATGCAGGAGAATTTGCCATATCAGGGCACGATATTTCTTTACAGCCAAGATCTATTTTTACAGTACCAGAAGAAAAGGTAGAGGTTAAACGTAAAAGTAGCGTTAGGATGATGTTTGAAGACATGAAAGAAAACGTTGAAGAATTAATAACAGGTGAAAAGTTTGAACTTGAAACTCCTTCTTGTGCAATGAGTGTTAGAGGAACCGATTTCATTGTTGATGTGGATGAAGAAGGTAATACGGAAGTGCTTCTATTTGATGGAAGTGTTTTTGTAGAGAGTAAGCATGATGGTAGTAATGTATTGCTAGAATTTGGAGAAAAAGTTAAGGTTAACATGAATTCACCTATAGGAGAAATTTCGTATTTTGAAGAGGCAGATTGGGTGATGTTTGGTGGCAACAACAGCTGCACATAAATA
>JBKHBO010000048.1:0-14368 GCA_046542315.1 Clostridia bacterium | reverse complement strand
TTTATAAATTTTAAATTCTTTCAATAATTTACTTGACTATTACTAGCTGGTCTATGCTTTTTATCAATATAAATATTACTATTTCTTTCGTTATAAGACAAGTATATGATTAAATATTTTAAATATATTTAAATAATAGTAGTGTAATCCGAACAAAAGATAGATTTATATAATTTATATTTCGTGTTATATCATTAAGTTTTAATTTTGTGATAAAAGAAGGATTCCGCAACTTTATTTAGAATATAACTAGAGTAAATATAAAGGAGTGGAAGAATGTTTGATATTAAAAAAGAAGTAAACAGTGTATATGAACAAGCAAGAGAATGGCGAAGAGAGATTCATATGAAGCCTGAGTTAGCTTTCCAAGAACATGAGACTTCAGAATTAGTTGCTAAATGCTTAAGTGATGCTGGTATTGATTATATTAAATTACCTGGATCTACAGCAATAGTCGGAATTTTGAAAGGTGGAAAACCTGGTAAGACTATAGCTTTACGTGCTGACATGGATGCTTTACCTTTAACAGAAGAGATCGATTGGGAATATAAATCACAAACCGATGGTGTAATGCATGCTTGTGGTCATGATATGCATACAGCTGGACTTATGGGTGTAGCTACTATTTTAGGTAAGCACAAAGAAGAAGTGCCAGGAACGGTTAAATTTTTATTCCAGCCAGCAGAAGAAAGTCCTCCAGGAGGAGCAATTCGTATGGTAGAAGCAGGAGCTTTAAAAGACCCAGATGTTGATATGATTTTTGGACTTCATGTTTCTACAAGCTTAGATGTTGGTAAGGTGAAAATAAATTATGACTACTCATCAGCTAATTCTGATCGATGTAATATCAAAATAATTGGTAAAGGTGGGCATGGAGCTCAACCGCAAGATACAAAAGACGCAGTTGTAATAGCTTCTAATTTTGTAGTAGCTTTACAAACTATTGTTAGTAGAAATGTAGCGGCACTACAAAACGCTGTTATTACAGTTGGAAGTTTTCATGCTGGTACAGTTAATAATATAATAGCAGAAACTGCAGAACTAAAGTTAACTGTCCGTAGTCTAGAACCAGAAGTTAGAGAGCTTTTAGAGACTAGAATCAAAGAGATTGCTAATGGTGTTTGTGAAACATATGGTGGGAAAGCTGAAGTTAATTATACATATGGTTACTCTTCTACCAAAAACGATGACAAAGCAGCTAATATAGCTAAATCTGCAGCTATTAAGTTCGCAGGAGAAGATAATGTTCAAGAGAACAATATTCCATCTATGGGTGGAGAAGACTTCTCATATTTTGCTCAAGAAGTACCAGGAGAATTCTTTAATATTGGTGCGAAGTCAGTTGAAAGGGAAGTTTATCCAGGGCATAATCCCAAGTTTTTTGTAGATGAGGAAGCTCTTAAAACTGGTATGGGAGTAATGTGTAATATTGTTTTTGAAGCTAACAAGTAAATAAGACATAAATAGCCTGCATCATTTTGATGCAGGCTAAAAATTTATTCTGCTAATTTTTTTTGAGCAAATAGTGAAAAAATAGCTACTCCTTTTACTAAAGCTTCTTCATCGATATCAAAGTGATCTGTATGATGTGACCATCCACCTAAGTCTGCTCCAAGTCCCATAAAGGTTGCTAAGCCGCCTTTTGATTGAACCCTTTCCATCATATAAGTATAATCCTCACTTCCACCACCCTTACCTCTTTTTAGTTCAAGTGATGTGAAAAGATTAGTATCTTTTGCTATGTCACAGACATATTCAGCTAATTTTTGATCTGAGCTACCACTTTTTGCACTTCCCATTGATTTAATACTCAGTTCACAATCATACATAGCTGCACTATTTTCTAAAATCTTCATCGCTTTATTATACATAAATTCACTAAGTTGAGTAGTTTGTCCTCTTGTTTCTACAACAAGATGTGCTTTAGGGGCTATCACATTTCTTCCACTTCCAGCTATGATCTTTCCTACATTAATTCTGGTTGGACCATCAGAATGTCTTGTTATTGCATAAAGATTCATGATTGCGTTAGCAGCTGCAATCAATGCATTATTTCCATTCTCTGGTGACCCCCCAGCATGCGAAGCCTTGCCAACAAATGTAGCATCAAATTTCTCAGTAGCTAAGAAATTACCTCTACCACATGACAATACCCCCACAGGTGTTCCACTGCCTAAATGTGATGCTAACATGTAATCAACATCATCTAGTAAACCTGAATATACTACTGACTTGGCTCCTCTTACACCCTCTTCTGCTGGCTGAAATACTAGTTTGATAGTACCTTTTAGTTCATCTTTAATCTTAGACAAAACTTTTGCAACACCTAGTCCTATAGCAGCATGGCCGTCGTGACCACAAGAATGCATTGCTCCTTCATTCACTGATGCAAAACCCTCTTTTACAGCTCTTCTTGAAGGATCATGGCTTTCATCCATTTCAACAGCATCAATATCAAATCTCATTCCAATAATTGGGCCAGGCCCGCAATCTAAAATTCCAACGACTCCCGTTAGTCCATACTTCATTTTCTCAGTGTACTTTTCTATAGCTCCTTGCTTAAGTGCTCTCTGATAATGTTCTTTTAGATCTTTTTCATCAGGTAAACCCATGCGCTCTTCTTTTTTAATAATCTCCTCGCCCAAAAGAACTTTGTACCCTAATTCTTCTAATTCTTTTGCAATAAGAGATGAAGTTCTATATTCTCTCCATGCAGCTTCTGCATACTTATGAAAATCTCTTCTCCACATTTGCACATAGTCAAATAAATTTTCTGCTAAAGTAATAATTTTATCCACAATTTATTTCTCCTTTATTAGCTATAGTTTTTCCAGCTACATAACCAGTTGAAAAAGCTTCTTGTAAATTGTATCCACCAGTTTTGCCTACTAAGTCCAAAATCTCACCAGCGAAAAATAAGTTGTCAATTTTTTTTGACATCATGGTTTTAGGGTCAATTTCTTCTAATTTAATTCCACCCTTTGTTGCCATTGCTTTATCATAGTCAAAAACATCAAACACCTTTACTTGCCAGTTTGTTAATTTTTCAATAATATTATCAATTTCTTCATTAGAGATGTGTGCTGCTTGTTTTGTCAGTACCTCGTTTGAAAATAAAAAGTTTGTCAACCTGCTAGGGATAGTTTGGCTAATTACATTCGACATTTGTTTTGATGAGTTTAGTTTTATCTTTTTTCTCAACAAATTGCCTAATTCATTTTTGCTGTAAACTCTAATTACAATTTTATGATTAGCCCCAGGACATGTTGTGTGATAAGTTAAATTGATAACAGGTGGCCCACTTAGGCCAAAGTGTGTAAAAATTATAGATCCTTTCTCCCTTCCGACTAACACATCATCAATGTAATATTCTAAAGATTCTACATCCAAAGATAGCCCTTGCAATTCTTTGAAGGTGGTTGTCTTAAGTGATCCTAAGACAGGTTGTGGCTTTTCAATACTGTGTCCAAAATATTTAGCAATTTGATAACCAATACCATCTGAACCTGTGCTTTTATAAGTTATCCCACCAGTTGCAAGTACAAGTTTTGTAAATAATTCTCCATTAATTATAAATCCATCTTTTAATGTAACCTTCTTTACTAAAGTATTAGTATTAAATTTAACAGAATAAGACTTTGCTAAATCAATCAATAGAGCTCTAACATCATTAGCTTTTTCAGACTTTGGGAAAACTTTATTATTTTCGTTTTTTGTACGCACTCCATTTCTTTCTAAAAATTGAATCAAATCATGATTAGAGAATTGATAAAATGCTGAGTAAAGAAAATCACCTTTATCGTAATAATAATCTATCATTTCTCTAGTGGGAATAGCAGAAGTAACATTACATCTACCGTTACCTGTTAGAAGCAACTTCTTACAAATTTCTTCATTTCTCTCAAAAACTACTACTTCATTATTAAGACTCTTACTTGCTTCAATAGCAGCCATTAACCCAGCAGGGCCACCACCAATTATAGCAACTTTACTCATCATCAATAGTCCAAAAATTGAATCCTTGATCTTTATAAAATTTGAATATTTTTTTATTTAAAGCTCTTAATCTTATTGGATTATAGTGATGGCCTAATCTAAACTGTGCCCTATTTAATCCTTTTTGGTCAATAATTCTATTCAATACTTTTTTAGCCCATTCTTCTCCATTGACTTCTTTTGCAATTCCATATAATTCTTCTTTATATTTTTCTAAAACATCTCCGCCAAGTTCTAGTTTCCAGTTATCATATTTATCTTTTACAATATACTCATTGACTTCATCATTTGTGAGCTTTTTATAGCCTTCTTCATGGACGATAACCTTTTTAGCTAATTTTTTACTCAAATGTCCTTTTAAATGAGCATTTTTATTGCTTGTATCAGGTTTACCTAAACAAGTCATTAACACTGGTATTGTCATTTTAGGTAAATCTAAAAGCTCTTTCAGTTCTTCATAAACATAATTTACAGTTCCAATGTAAACTGAGCCAATATCTAAGAGAGTAGCTGCATTTTCAATGCTTTGGGCCATGCACATTACATCTTCTAAAGCAATAATAAAATCTACAAAAGAATTATGCCTACCAAACGGAGCTTTTTGCACTTCAGACCATTTTAGCAATCTAAAGTAATCTACTAAAAATATCAAAAGGGTATCTGCTTCTGCTATAAATCCCTGCTTACATAAATCTCTAATCTTGTCTTTTTTCTCTTGATCTCTAACTTTAATAATCGAAACAGGCTGTAAATTTCCTCCACTAGCTGCAGCTAATCCAACGCTTAGAATTTCATCTAAAACACTATCCTCTATTTTCTCTTTTGAAAAAGATCTGCAACTATATCTTCCTTTTAACTTATTTAGTGCTTCAACTCTTGCTTTATCCATTTACTTTCTCTTCTTTCCGCAAGTTGCTACATAAGCAGTATATCTTTCTACACCATCAATACCAATAATTGAGTTAATTTCATCATCATAAAATGCTGCAATACCACAAACACCACAATCAACCACATCTGAAGCCAAATACAAATTTTGTGCAACATGACCAGCATCTAAATGAACATATCTATATCCTCTTTCTCCATATCTCCAGTAATTTCTATATCTTACAGCTGTCCATATAAATGTAACTCCAGAATTTACTACCATAACTTGTTTATAGCAGGAATCTTTAATTTTTTCATCAATTCCGTCCTCTAAACTAATCACTTCGAGTTCATGATCCATTGGTAAATACTTATAAAGACCCTTTTTTAGCCCTTCTACTCGATTAATTAGAAGATAAGTTTCAAAAGGATGGCGACATCCTGCTGAAGGCACTGTTCTTAAGGTTGCTGGTCTTTTAGATATATATTTTATTCCTTGTGTAACCCATAAAAGATATGATAATTCACCTAAGGCAAGATTTTCATCTGCATATGCTCTTACACTTACTCTGTCGTTTATTACATCTGTTATGTCTTTTTTATTAACTTTAACTTTATTAGGATCAGGTAGTTCAATAACTTCGTTTTCAGGATTTTCTTTGCCTAAAACTAAGGGGGGTTGTGGTAATCCTTTAACCTGGTCAGAATCCTCTAAATATTTATATTTTGTATACTCCATGAAAAATTGTCCTTGTCCTTTCACAATAAAAACCTCCTATTAAATATATAGTATATTTATACATAAATTCTGATAATCCTCTTTTAAAAATAAAAGAAACTCAACTATTAAGTTGAGCTTCTAGATATATTTAAATATATACATCGAAATTTATGTTTTCTTTAATCCAATTAACAGCTTGATCTATTTCAATGTTAAATGGTTGATCATCTTTTCTCCATTTCATTTCAACTTGATTATTTTTAATACTCCTATTTCCTATTACAACTCTTAAAGGAATACCTAACAAATCTAAATCATTAAATTTTACTCCTGTTCTTAAGTCGCGGTCATCAAATAAAACTTCTATACCAACATCTGCAATCCCTTCAGCGATTTCCCTTGCTACTTTAAAAGGTTCACTATCAGGATTTCCTATTGGCATAACAACTACATGATATGGAGCAATATTAACAGGCCATATTATACCATTTTCATCATTATATTTCTCGACAACACTTGCTGCCAATCTTCCAACACCAATACCATAGCATCCCATAATAAAAGGATTTGTATTACCTTCTGAATCAGTGAAATATGCCCCCATACTTTCACTATATTTTGTTCCAAGCTTAAAAATATTACCAATTTCTATACCTCTGGTAACTTTTAAATGACCACCACAATTAATACAGGTTGAACCATCTTTAACTTCTGTAATATCACCAACTAAATCAGCTTTATAATCTCTATCATAATTTACATTTTTGATATGATAATCTTTTTTATTACCACCAGCAACTAAATTTTTAGAATTAACACAAGCTTTATCAACAATTATTTTATAATTTTCATTATTGACTGGTGAAACAAATCCAGCAGTTAAAGCTTCAGTTTTAATTTCTTCTTCAGAAGCAGGCCTAAACTTTTCTGTCTTTAGAATTTTTGACAACTTACTTTCACTTAGATGTGAATCTCCTCTTAAGCAGACAAGAATTAATTCATTCTCACATTTATAAATTAAAGTCTTTAAAGTTTCAGCTTCTTTGACATTTAGAAAATTAGCAACATCGCTTATTTCTTTACAATTAGGAGTAAAAACTTCTTCTAACTCTTTCATCTCTTCGTTTTCATTAACAGATTGTTTTTCCTCTAAAGCTACTTCAATATTTGCAGCATAATTACAGTTTGTACAAATCGCAAGTCTGTCTTCTCCAAAAGATGTGACATGCATAAACTCATGTGATTCATTACCACCCATCATTCCAGAATCACCTGCAACCATAACAGCATCTTCTAGCCCAGATCGGGTATAGATGTTTCTATATGCTTGAGCTACTTCTTCATAATACTCATCTAGACCTTCTTTATTTTGATGAAAACTATATCCATCTTTCATTACAAATTCTCTTACTCTTATTAATCCACCTCTGGATCTAGCTTCATCTCTAAACTTTGTCTGTATGTGATATAGCATAAAAGGTAGCTGTTTGTAGCTATCAATCGAGGATCTTACAATATCAGTAACTACTTCTTCATGAGTCATTGCTAAGACCATATCTCTATCTTTTCTATCTTTAAATTTAAGCATCTCATCTACATCTTCGAAATATCTACCACTTTCTTTCCAAAGATCTGCAGAATGAACAACTGGCATATTGATTTCTTGCCCGCCAATTTCATCCATTTCTTCACGCATTATTTGTTCTATCTTTCTCAATACTCTGTATAACAAAGGCAAATAACTATACAGTCCTGATGCAAGTTGTTTCATCATACCAGCTCTGACTAGCAATTTATGGCTAGCTAATTCTGCATCAGCTGGTGCTTCTCTTAGAGTTTTAATTACTAATGAAGACATGTTTTTTACTTTTATCTTTCTCATAAGAACCTCCTATTTCCTCTTCCATTTAGTCCCTTCTGGTGTATCAAGCAACTCTATTCCTATTTCAGCTAACTGGTCTCTTATATCATCAGCTAACTGCCAATTTTTATCCTTTCTTGCATCTTCTCTTTTTTTAATTAAAGCTATGATTTCTTGATTGAGCTCAATCATTTCTTTCTTTTTGAAAAGATCTAGAGCAAAAACACTATCCATTTTCTGAACAAGCTTACTAGCCTCTACCCCACCTTTTTCATCTCTAACTAATTCCCAAAGTATTCCTAAAGCTTTAGGAATGTTTAAATCATCATTTATTGATTCATGAAATCCTCTTTCATATTCTTTTAAGATTTCTTCTGATAAAGGGTCTTTATTAGCTACTTCTCTTGTTCCCATTCTTAGTCGATCAATACTCTTTTGAGCTGATTCAATAGACTTCCAAGTAAAGTTAATTTGCTTTCTATAATGGGCATTAAGGCACATGTACTTATAAGCCAAAGGAGAAAAACCTTTATCTTTTATATCATCCAAGCTATAAGTATTGCCTAAACTTTTTGACATTTTACCTTTGTCTACTAAAACAAACTCTGAATGAAGCCAGTAGTTTGATGGCAATGTCTGGCATAAGCCATAAGACTGAGCTATCTCATTTTCGTGATGTATTGGAATATGGTCAACTCCACCTGTATGAATGTCAAATAAATTACCAAAATGATTATGTGATATAGCACTGCACTCTATATGCCACCCTGGATAACCTTTTCCCCATGGGCTATCCCACTGCATAATATGATTTTTAGGAGCCTTTTTCCAAACAGCAAAATCATGAGGATTACGCTTTTCAGTATTAACTTCCACTCTTGCTCCAGCTTGTTGACTTTCTAAATCAATCCCACTTAATTGCCCATATTCAGGGTATTTACTTATATCAAAATATATTCCATCTGAGGTTTCATAAGCAAATCCATTTTGCATCAGTTTTTTCACATATTCAATCATTTCATTTATTTTATCAGTCGCTTTAACTATGCTGTTAGGCAGTATTATATTTAACCTTTTTATATCTTGAATAAAAAGGTTAGTGTACATTTCTGCAATTTGCCAAGGAGATTTTTTTTCTCTTCTTGCTGCCACTAACATTTTATCTTCTCCATCATCTCCATCAGTTACTAAATGTCCTACATCTGTAACGTTCATTACTTGGTCTACCTCGTAATTATTGTATCTTAATACTCTATTTAAAGAATCTGCAAATATGTAAGCTCTTAAGTTACCAATATGAGCTCTCCCGTAAACAGTCGGCCCACAAGTATATATGCCTACCTTTGGATGATCTATGGGTTTGAATTCTTCTTTTTTATTGTTAAGAGTGTTATAAAAAAATATCTCCATGCTCTTCACCTACCCTTTTATTTTATATAATATGATACCTTAAAAACTACTTATTTCAAAACTAAATTTTATAATTAAATAAACAAAAAAGGCACATCGCTGTGCCTTGGTGTTTGCAATGATTAAATTACAATGCTTAGTAGCTTAAAGCTTATAATCATCCCTGCTACTAACAAGGATATAGATATTGCCTTAATAAAATCTCTATTTTTAGTTAACATATTTATCGCCTTCCAATAAAATTTTACGCGATTGAATATACCATATCATTTACTTTTACGCAACCTTATTAGACTACAAAACTTTTCTTAACTTATCTAAGGCCCAATCTATCTCATCTTTTTTTATTATCAGTGGTGGTGCTAAACGTATAACTGTATCATGGGTTTCTTTGCATAATAAACCTAGTTCTTTTAGAGTCTCGCAATATGGTCTAGCTCTAGAAGTTAACTCAATTCCTATGAACAATCCTTTACCTCTGATTTCTTTTATACTTGGGTTATCTATTTTTTTAAGTTCAGCTAAAAAATATTCTCCTAATTCTAAAGATCTCTTAGGTAAGTCGTTTTCAACAATTACTTCTAAAGCTGCTATAGCCACTGCACAAGCTAATGGATTACCTCCAAAGGTAGAACCATGTGAACCAGGTTCGAATACATCTAGGACTTCTTTGTTGGCGGCTACACATGATACAGGCATAGCCCCTCCACTTATAGCTTTTCCTAAGATATATATATCAGGCTTTACTCCTTCCCAATCACAGGCAAACATTTTACCTGTTCTACCAAGACCAGTTTGAATCTCATCTGCAAGCGTTAAAACATTTTCTTCTTTACAAATTTCACTTACTTGTTTTAGATAACCTTTAGGAGGAATGTTTATTCCTGCTTCACCTTGAATTGGTTCAAACAAGAATGCTGCAGTGTTTTCATTGATAGCTTCTTTGAGAGCTTTTACATCTCCGTAAGGAATTATTTTAATTCCAGCAAGCATAGGACCATAGCCTCTTTTATATTTTTCTGAAGATGATAAAGAAACTGCTAATATAGTTCTTCCATGAAAGTTGTTTTCACAAACTATAATCTCTGCTTTATCTTCTTCTATTCCTTTCACAAAGTAACCCCATCTTCTAGCTGCTTTAACTGCTGTTTCAACAGCCTCTACTCCAGTGTTCATGGGTAATACTAAATCCTTCTGAGTTATATCAGATACAATTTTATAAAAGTCTCCAAGTTTATCATTATGAAAAGCTCTAGAAGTTAAAGTAACTCTGTCTAATTGATCTATCATAGCTTTCATAATTTTTGGATGCCTGTGCCCTTGATTCACAGCTGAATAGGCACTTAAAAAGTCCATGTATTTCTTTCCTTCAGGATCTTCTACCCAAACACCTTCTGCTTTAGAGATAACAATAGGTAGAGGCTTATAATTGTTAGCACCATATTTTTCAGTTAATTCAATTATATTTGTTGATTTAGTCATTTACTTTCTCCTAACTATTTAACAGTTTTATGTGGAGCTAAAGCTCCTAAGTAGTCACCTTTGAAGACAAATCCAGGTGGTCTTAATGATGTTAGGGTCCCTGTTTTTTGGGCAATTATTTCTGTTCCATTAATATGAGCTATTAATTGGTCTAACTCAATTACATCCCCTGCAATATGCTTAGTTAAAAATAAACCTTCTTCTGCCGCTCGTAAGGGGATTAATTTATCACATTTTTTAGGATCTGGTGTATAGCTATTAAATTCTATCAATCCCATCTGACCAAAGAAGTTAAGTATTGCTTTATATGCATTATTAGCTGCATCAAGTTCAACTTCTGCTATGCTTCCACCGCCTGGCAACTCAATAATAAGTGCTTTTTTGCCCAGCTTTGTTAACTCTACAAATAACTGACCATCTGCTCCAGAAGACTGAACTAAAATGGGAATATCAAGCATTCTAGAAAAATCTAAAATTTCTTCATTATCTTGCCATAAAGCTAATGTATAGCTATATCCCCAATTTCCACAACAATGTAAATCAATAAGATATTCTTTATCTTTTGCTATATTCCATATTTCATTTGCAGTCCTTTGAGTAATACTGCCATCTTTATCTCCAGGAAAAATTCTATTCATATCCAAATTATCATATGGAGAAGTGCGTTCTTTTCTCCTAAATGCTGTTGGATTACAAATAGGCATTATTGTTACTTTGCCCTTTAATAAATCATTTTCATTTAAATATTTTATAACTTTTTGGGCTACGTAAATTCCAGTAGCTTCTCCTCCATGTATGCCACCAGTAATTAAAACTTCTGGTGATCCACTTCCAAATTCAAATACTTCCAACTCAGTCTTTAAAAAATCTTGTACATCTATTTTTAGTTGTTTCATTTATTTTTCTTCACTTCTATCGTAAACAATTTTTCCATCAATAATGACTTTTTCTGTGTGTGTTAAATTACTTAAAGGATGACCATCCCAAATCACTATATCAGCATCTTTTCCCTCTTTTAAACTACCAACTTTATTGTCAATACCAATTATTTTTGCAGGATTTATAGTAATTGATTTAAAAGCGGCTTCTTCAGATAAGCCATAACGTACGGCTAAACCTGTTTGAACATTTAAATATTTAGTGTCAGAAGATGCATCTACCATAATAGCAAACTCTACTCCAGCTTTTTCCATTTCAGCAGGTGTAGTCATTCTCACATCCCAAAGTTCTTGCTTGGCTGGTCCCATTAGAAGAGGTCCTATTACACATTGAATATTTTTCTCTGAAAGAATATCAGTGACTTTGTATCCTTCAGTACAATGTTCTAATGTATAGTCTAGATTAAACTCTTCTGCTAGTCTAATTGCAGTAATAATATCATCAGCTCTATGGCAATGGATTCTTGCACGCATTTCTCTATTTAGTACTTTTAGTAATGCTTCATTTGCTAAATCTCTATCAAAAGGTTCGCCCTTCTCCTTTGCTTCTTGCATATTTTTTTCATAATTCTGAGCTTTGATAAACGCCATTCTAAAAACAGCTGCATTTCCCATTCTAGTTGCAGGCATTTGATTTCTTTCCTTATAATTGCGCTTAGGATTTTCTCCTAAAGCAAATTTCATTGCCTCAGTGTTAGGAATAACCATATCATAAGCAGTTTCTCCAACTGTTTTCATAGCAAACCCTGTTCCTCCAATTATATTTGAACTACCTGGCCCTGTGTAAACAGTAGTAACTCCTGCTTTAAATACTTGTGGAAATGCTGGATCGTTTGGGTTTAATGAATCAATTCCTCTTAATTCAGCCTTAACTGGTCCAGTCTTTTCATTACCGTCTGCTGTTGCAGGAACTTTCGGTTCACCAAAAAGCCCAATATGTGCATGTGCATCTATAAATCCGGGAGTAACCCATTGCCCTTTAGCATCAATTACTTCAGCTTCTTCTGGAATTTCTAAATTACTATCGCCTACTGCTTTAATCTTGCCATCTTCTATTAAAACAGTACCGTTTTCAATTATATCTGTCTCAATAGTTAATATTTTTCCGTTAATAATTGCTAACATATTAATCCCTCCAATAAGTTTGTATTAAGATTCTAACACTTAAAATGAAATGTTAAAAGTTCTAATTGAATAGTAGCAAATTTTTTATTATGGATTAAAGATAATAATCCTTTATACAAATCTATTTTTCTTATAGAATGTAAGGAGTTGTTGGTGTTAATTAATTAAGAAGGGTGTTTTAATATGAGTGAAAGAATATATTATAATGATCAGTATCAAAAGTTATTAAATACAAAAATAATTGAAAGTGGATTTATCAACAATAAACCTTTTGTAGTACTTGAAGAAACAATTTTTTATCCTGAAGGTGGTGGTCAACCTGCAGATTCAGGAAATATTAATGGTATTTTAGTCTGTGACGTTCAAGAAATAGACGGTAAAATAGTTCATTTTTTAGAAAAGGCAGTAAATGCTAAAGTAGCTGTATGTTGCCTTGATTGGGATAAACGATTAGACCATATGCAGCAACACACTGGGCAACACATACTTTCAGGAGTAGCTTATGAGCTTTTCAAAGCCCAAACAGTAGGTTTTCACTTAGGATCTAGCGATACAACAGTAGATCTATCAAAAGGAAACCTTAACAAGGAAGAATTAGACTTAATTGAAAGAAAAGCTAACCAAATCGTTAGCAATAACTATAAAATAGAGACTTTCTTTCCAGATGATAGTGAAATAAAGCAATTAAATCTTCGAAAAAAACCAAATAATTATGAACAAGTAAGAATTGTGAACGTTAAAAATTTAGATTATTCTCCTTGTGGAGGAACCCATTTCAATTCAACAAGCGAAGTTGGAGTTATAAAAATAATTGGAGTAGAAAGAATTCGAGGTAATACAAGAGTACACATTCTTTGTGGTAATAGAGCTTATTTGGACTATAAAGAGAAAACAGATATTATTAGCAATCTAATAGAGATTACAAATTCTCCACAAAATGAGCTACTTAGTTCTGTTGAATCTATTTATAAAGAAAATAAAGATAAAAATAAAGAGCTTAATATTTTGAAGGAAGAGCTAGCGATTTCTGTAGCTAATAATTATTTGCAAAGAGCAACTTCTTATAAAGATATATCACTGTTAATTTTTAGTAATAATGATTTTGATTCTTTGCAGTTTAGGGCAATAGCTAATTACATGATTGATAAAGAGAATATTTTAGGATTCATATTTTCAGAGGTAAATGGCAGCTTTGTTCTGTTTAAGAGTAAGTCTTTAGATATAAAATTAAGAGAACTTTTTAATCACTTGAAAGTTTCTATTGGATGTAAAGGTGGAGGTAATAATTATCTTATTCAAGGAAAATGCACTAATCATGATCTAGAAAATATAAAAACCATTATTTCAAAATTTCTAACATAAATTTTTTAAAAATACAAAACCACTAATGTAAACATCAGTCAACATTAGTGGTTCTATTTTATTTTTTCTGTTTATTACTTCTAACTCTCTCTGAATGCGATAGTAATTTTTTTCTCATTCTAATAAAATTAGGAGTAACCTCTACTAATTCATCATCAGCTATGTATTCTAGAGATTGCTCAAGAGAAAATTCTCGAGGTGGCTCAAGTCTTAATGCTTCATCTGATCCACTCGCTCTTACGTTAGTCATTTGCTTTTTCTTTGCTATATTAATTTCCATATCTTGCTCTCTACTATTTTCACCGATGATCATTCCTTTATAGACTTTCTCACCTGGCTTAATAAATATTCTTCCCCTATCTTGAGCATTATATATACCGTAAGCTGTTGCAATTCCTTTTTCATAAGCGATTATTACGCCTCTAGTTCTAGATGGTAGTTCACCTTTATACTTTTCATATCCATAAAAGGTATGACTATATGTGCCTTCACCTTTGGTATTTGTTAAATATTCATTTCTAAATCCAACTAATCCTCTAGCAGGTATTTTGAACTCTACTCTTAAAGTTGAAGGGTTAATTAAATACATATTAAACATTTCAC
>JBKHBO010000047.1:0-14927 GCA_046542315.1 Clostridia bacterium | reverse complement strand
CTTTTAGATAATTTTAAAGGCTCATTCTTTTTATTTATTTGTCATTTATAATAACAAAATATTAAGGGATTTTATTAAGATTTGTACTGAACTTTGACTCTCAAATTATGTTTTTCATAATTTATCTTTATTTCTTTGACTATATTAGCAATTTCACTTGGAACTAGTAACTCGAAACTATTATATTGAAGACTGATGTCTCTTTCTTCTATTTGCTCCGCCGGAGCTACCCCGAAACGAGGAGGCTCTCATCAACTAAACTCATACATTGTTATCTTCCAATAAACTGCCTTAAACCCTTGTCTTTTAGCTAAAACTTTAATTGCATTAGGTGATATGTCAATCTTTAACATTATAAACCCTCCTATATTTATATATTAGCTAGGAGTCACTTTTTAAACATAAACTTACTTATACATCCAGAACTCAGATACTTTATTGACCCAATCAATATAATCCTTAAAAGATTTATCCAAATTATATTGAGGATTATAACCGATATCTTCTTTTAATCTTTCTATCAATAGTGGTGGTCTTTCAATTTCACCAGGATCTGCTAATACTTCATAATTAAAATTAGGGAATACCTCTTTCAATTTTTCACACCAGTCTTTTACTGTCCAAATGTACCCTGAACTTAAATGATAAACATCATATTTATGCTCTTTTGCTAATAAAAGCGCTACTACAGACTTAGCAATCTCTCTGCTATAGACCCAATCTTTAACATCAGAATTAGGTAAAACTACATCTTCACCAAGTAAGGCCGCACGAGTTGTCAAGAAAGGCCCACTCATTGTATCTCTAAACCCCGTATATCTTTCCCAAGGACCAAATACTCCTCCTATTCTGCCTACCACAATTTCCATATCAAAAAGTTCTTTATACCTAAGAGCAGTTCGTTCTGCAGCAAATTTAGTAATTGCATATAAAGCTCTTGGTCTTGGGTAAGTGTCTTTTTCACTTATCCAATCCACATCATTAGTAGCATCACCATATACAGAAGCAGAGCTTAGATAAACAAGTTTTTCAACATTATTCCTCTTAGCTACTTCTAAAATCTCCACTGTTCCTAAAAAGTTCACTTGGGCGATTAATTTGCTCTGACTTTTTTCTCTTTTTAACCCTGGAGTAATAACAGCGGCATGAATAATTTTATTTATATTATAATTTTTTATAACTTTATCAAGTTGCTCGCCTTTTAATACGTTTGCTTTAAAAAAGTGTGTATTTCCCTTCCTATGATTAAGAGATTTTTTTGCATCCTCTGGCAAATCATTCATATCAAGCAATACTACGTCTATTCCTGCATCTGTTAGCTCTTCTGCTATATTTACGCCTATAAAGCCAGTTCCTCCTGTTATTAAAACCGTCATTGAATACATCCTTTCTGATTCATTTGCTTCTATATGCCTTTTAATCCTCTTCTTAAGTTAATGAGTAATAATGTAACATCATCATGTCATCACTTCTTAAAAGAAGAAAGTTAAAATCTATTTACGTTTATTAAAATTTTTATTAGCTATACAATTCCCAAGACGCTTTGTTTATTACTTTTAATAATTGATAGAGATTTAATAATCTCTCATATTACTCAAATCTTATTGATGCTCCTAAAGCCCCCGGTCCCGTATGAACACCAATAACAGGTCCCACTTCAGAAACCATAGAAGCTTTAATATTTAAAGCGCTTTCCAAGTTATCTCGTAGCTTTTCTGCTGCTTCTTTAGCCATTCCATGACCTATAGCTAAACTTTTAACGGTTTTACCTTCACTAATTTTTATCAGATAATTTGAAATTTGCTTAAGAGCCTTCTTCTGACTTCTTGTCTTACCAAAAGCATGATACATTCCTTCCCTAACAATAATTAATGGTTTAACATTCAAAACTGAGCCAAGTAAAGATTCTGCTTTTCCTATACGGCCACCCTTTTCTAAGTACTTAAGAGTATCAAGAGTGAAAAGTGCATGTGTAGATTCTCTGACTCTTTTTAGATAACTTTTGATTTCTTCAAAATTATTTCCTTTTTTTACTGCTTCTGCTGCTGCTTCAACCTGAAGCGCAACCCCAACACTGATAGATTCACTATCAAATGCAACCACTTTATCACCAAAGCTCTTAGCTGCTATCTTTGCTGATGCAAGTGTTCCACTTAGTTTTTCAGAAAGATGGATTGAAACAACTCTATCATTTTCCTTAAGCAGATCTCTATAAACCTCTTCAAATTCTTGAGGAGTCGGTTGTGAAGTAGAAGGCAACTTTGATTCTGTCGCTAATCTCTTATAAAACTCACTGGAAGTTATCTCTACACCATCTTTCAGAACTTCTTCACCAAAAATAACATTCAATGGTATTATTGTTACGCCTAACTTTTTTGCAAGATCTTTAGGAAGATCTGCACAACTATCAGTTATTATAGCAATTCTTTCATCATTCATTAGTTTTCCTCAACCTTCTTTAGATTTTCTAAAATTAATCCAATAAGCTTTAATTGTAGCATCTTAATGAATCTCATTAGTCAATTATCTATTTTTAATCCACTCTACTTTGAAGTTTAACTTTGTTTGTAGATTTTTATATGCTTGCAAAATTAAGCCTAAAAAAGTGAGTAGCCATAGTAAATATTATAAACATTATTATTGTGTTAGTCATCTATAAAAGCACTTTACGTAGCTAAAAGGTGATAATAGTAGATAAAAAAGTGGAATTAGCATCACTATTTCAAATATCACAAGAATATTTAAAAACATATTAAAGATTTTCATCTGGTTAGCCTGTAGTAGTAGATTAAAAATAATAGCTGATAGCTAATCATTATGGATTATTATGCTATAATATAAAATAAAGGAAATATAATTTTATTCTTCCTTAATAATTTTTTATATACATCGTTGAAAGGAGATCACATGAGATACACAACTATAGAAAGCGCTGCTCCGGGGTCTGTTTTAATGCGTAATGTTTATGGTTATCGTGGTGAGATTTTATTAAAAAAAGGTTTAACTCTCGATCAGTTTTATATAAATAGATTAAAAAAACTAAGAATAAATGGAATATATGTTAGTGATGATCTTTCTTTTGAAGTAGAGGTTGCATCACTAATAAGCGATTCTCTTAAGAATAAAGCAGTATGTGACATTAGAAAGACATTTAAACTTTTTGATTCTCCCACTTTTAGTAAGAAAGATGCTGAAGAGTCTTTTAATTTAATCAATACTACCGTTTCAGAGTTTATATCAGAGATTGAAAAAAAACCAGAAGTGTGTATCAATATGATTGATCTAAAGCTTTTTGATGATTATACATATTTCCATTGTGTAAATGTTGCTCTTTTATCTATTGTTTTAGGAATGGCTTATGGACTTTCAAATGCAAAAGTACAAAAATTAGGAGTAGCAGCTATGCTGCATGACATTGGGAAGGTGAAAACACCAATAGAGGTCTTAAACAAAAAAGAAAAACTTAGCGATGAAGAGTATCATGCCCTCAAGAAACATGTTGAGTTGGGTTATTCATATGTAAAAGAAAAGTTGAGATTAAGTTCCGAAATAATAAAAGGAGTTTCTCAACACCATGAAAGATGGGATGGTTCTGGATATCCCCATAGATTAAAGGAGAAAGATATATCTCTTTTTGGCAGAATTATTTCAATTGCAGATGTATACGATGCACTCATTTCAGACAGACCATATCGTAAAGGTTATCGCCCAGCAGAGGCTTTGGAATTTTTACTCGCTAACGGTAATTCTGATTTTGATTTAGAACTACTTGAAATTTTTAATAGGAAAATTCAACCATACCCTGTGGGAACGGTAGTCTTTCTATCTAACAATACCAAAGCTATTGTATCTAATGTAAAACCTGGTTTTGGTACTAGACCAATAGTGAAAGTGTTTGAAAGCGAAGGCAAGAAGATACCGCCCTTTATAATTGATTTAAGTAAACCTGAATATAATACTATCATAATAACAAGCTAATTAACTCCAATTACACTTGTTGGAGTTAGTTTTTTTCTTTTTTGTAAAAATATATAATTAATCAATATTACCTTACTAATAAAGAGCTCACCTACCCCTCTTTATCTAAGAAAAAATTTGTGGGCTCTCTCAATTGCATCACTTGAACCAACCAAAAATACTTGGCTTCCTGAGGGTATAATAGTATTCCCTCTTGGTATAATAAATTCGTCATTTTCTAAATCAAAAAGACCTGCAATAACTACATCTAACGGAAAATCTTTACTTTGAGCTAAATCCTTTATTTGCATTCCAATAGCTTTAACATCTTCTTTTATGGTTATAATACAAATTTCTGCTTTACCGTTGCTTAGAGATACAACACGTCGAATCTCAGGATTTTCAATATCAAGCACAAATTTATTTACCATCATCTCAACAGAATGTCCAATGTTTGTAGCCCCTGCAAGAGTAAAAGCAGTTCGATATGCAGGGTCTCTCATTCTTACAAAAATATTCTCAACCCCAAAATTTTTACACAACAATGCAAACAAAAGATTACTAGAATCTTCCCTCATTACAGCAAGAGCATAATCGCATTTTTCAATTCCTGAATCTTTCAATGTACTCAAATTTGTTGCATCTCCATGCACTGCCACAGCACCGTATCTAGAGGAAATTGTTTCACACTTTTCATAGTCCTTTTCAATAACTACAACATCATGATTTCTTGACAAAGTTTTAGTAATACTCATACCAACTATACCGCCACCTGCAATTAAAATATACATTTTACATCCTCCATTCTATTTCCATGCTCTTTTTGAAATGATAATATAAATAGGTAATAGTTCTAAACGACCTGCAAGCATACCAATAATATATGTTGTCTTGATTACCCATGACAAAGATGCCATTTTTTCAACAGAAAAGTAAAATGGGCCTATGTTGCCTACAGCGGACGCCATACCTGAAAAAGCTTCATAAGGACCAAGGTCAGAAAATAAAGCTGTTATTCCTGCTCCAACTATTATTAACATTAACCAACCGAAAACAATAGCTGTAATCCGAAGAATTTCATCATTCCCGATGGATACATTATTTATAGTTGTTGGTAATACTGCATTATTTGGCAAAGAAATTTTTTTAACCTCTCTTTTTAAAAGCTTTCCTAATATGACAACTCGAAGAATTTTTATTCCACCTGAGGTAGATCCAATACATCCACCAATAATCATTAAAACTACAAATAACTGTTTAGTTATAGCTGGAAAGAAAGCGCTACCAATATCTTCAGTACCAAAGCCAGTGGTCGTTATAACAGATGTTATTTGAAACACTATTTTTCTCACTACTTCTTCAATATTTTGAAATTCAAGTCCCCTTGAAACTAATATACCAATTAAAGTCAAACCAGAGAATCCAAGAATAATTTTTATAAATACTTTAGCCTCTACATCTTTAAATATAAAGAAGTGATCCTCTTTAATCATTTTATAATGCACTAAGAAATTCAATCCACCAAGAAGCATGAAAAATATCATTGTATATTCAATTAGAATATAATTTTTATATCCTGCTAGTTGATAATAAGCTATAGATGCATCATGGTTTGAAAAACCACCTGTAGAAAGAGTTGTCATACTGTGAATAATGGCGTCAAAAGAATTCATTCCAAGACCCCATAGGATTAATATTTGAATGAATGTATAAGCAGCATATATTGCCCAAAAATACTTTATTGTTCTATATACATTTGGCACAGGTCTAGCTGAATTAATTTTATGACCTTCTGCTGAGAATAATTGCCAAGAGTCACTTTCAGATTTAGTTGTTACAAATAGAAAGAATGTTAAAATTCCAAGACCTCCAAGCCACTGAATAAAGCTCCTCCAAAAAATCAGCCCATGGCTCATCACATCCAATCCCTCAAAGACAGTAATGCCTGTCGTTGTAAATCCAGATACAGCTTCAAACATAGCATCTATGAAGCTTTTGTTAAGCCCTATCATAAAAGGAATAGAACCAATAAGTGAAGCTAACACCCAAGAGACAGTGCACAAAATCATAGCTGTTGTTAGATCTATTTGTGCTTTGTGATTATGGCTAAAGAATCTAAATATAGTGGCTGTAATGAAAGATAAAACAGAAGTATAAACAAAAGATTTATATACAATCGTTGGCTCTTTATATAACCAAGCCACAACTAATGGTATAAGTAATAAAAGGCTTAATATGTATAATAATGCACTTGTTATTTTTACTATTGTTTTTAATCTTCTCATAATTATCCTCGCTTATCTGACATATTTATTCCCATAGGTTAAAAAATACTAACTATCCTGCTTGAGAGTATTGTAGATTACTAGATCAAATGCAACCCTTTATAGAAAAGTATTGCAGCATCTATTTTGTTATATCTTTCTAGAAGCAATTAAGTGTTAATAAACGATATAATTTTGATTAGTTTTATAATTAAAACGAAACTTTTGATTAAACCCAAGTAGACATTGCCTAGATAATATCTTAACTAACCATACATAGCCTGTAATAAAGTGTCTTGCTTATTATTTACTAATTCTATAAAAATATAAAAAATCCTTTAGTATAATACTAGTAACTTTCACATGCTCAAGCTTTACTTATATTACTAGCGAAAAACACCGGGGATACTCTCTTAGTAGATATTATCTCAACGTATATAGAAAAAACACTACAGCAATCTTAATCTGAAGGTATTTTAAATTGATTACACTTTTTTAAGTTAGTTGATTAGAGGCTATACTGTACTCTTAACTATAATTTGTGTTACTAAGCTAATTAGGTATCTCATTACTAATACATTGTTAAAAGAATTCTAGTCAAGGCAAGTATCTGCAAAAGAGTTGCTTTGTCAGTTTATCAAAATAAAGAATCGTGGTAATATAAAGGTAGCAAATAAATCTCCTTTGACTAAGGCGTATGGGCGATTAGCTATGCTTTTCAAGTAAGAAGCATGTAAGATTTTAATATCTAAAACCAACTTTTTTATTTTTTTAAATAGTTTTTCTAAAAGCAATAAATCACTTGCAAAAAAATTTAATCTTTTGTAGCTAAACATCTATTAGAATCAGCATACTAGTTTAAAAAGAAATATGAAAAAAATTGTTTATTTTGTTTGATAAGACTTATATGTCTCTATAACTTTTGTTTAATAGCTACACATTGATAAAGGAATTAATCTAGATATTTTTATGAAAGGTAATAACTATGAAAAAAATAATTGAAAGCTATGTAGATGAAATTAAAAATGAGTTAATTGATTTAGCAAACTATATTTATAATAACCCTGAAGTGGGCCTAAAAGAGTACAAAGCATCAACCCAAATAACAATCCTTCTGCAAAACCTTGGATTCAAAGTTCAAAAAGGCATAGCTGGTTTAGAAACAGCTTTTAGAGCTGAGTATTCTAATAAAAAGGGCGGACCTGTTATTGGTCTATTATGCGAGTATGATGCCTTAGAGGGGTTAGGTCATGCTTGTGGACATCATATTCAACCTTCTGTTATTATTGGAGCTGCTTACGCTATTAAGAACTCTCTGGTAGCAGAGCCATATACCTTAGTTATATTTGGAACTCCAGCTGAAGAAACAATTGGCGGGAAACTTCAAATGCTAGAGGAAGGTTGCTTTACTGAGCTAGATGTAGCCTTAATGGTTCATGGAGGTCCTAAGACAACTACAGATATAAAATCTCTTGCATTAAATAAGATTGAAGTAGTTTTTAAAGGAAAAAGTGCTCATGCAGCCTTAAGACCAGACCAAGGCAGAAGTGCCCTTGATGCTATGCTTTTGTCTTTTCAAGGAATAGAATTTTTAAGAGAACATGTTACTGATGATGTAAAGCTGCATTATACAGTAATTAATGGAGGAGGTCCTGCAAATATTATCCCTTCTAATGCTATTGGGAGTTATTATATTAGAGCTGAAAAAAATGCAAACTTAGAAGAAACATTAGAGCGCTTTAAGAATATTATAAAAGGAGCAGCTCTGATGACAGATACAGATTATGATTTAATAGTTGAGAAAAGTATCAAAGCGAAAGTACCTGTTCTTACATTAAATAACTTGCTAATGAAAAATGCAAAGGCTTTAGGTGCAAAAAGAATTAGTAAACCTAGGGAAAAAACAGGATCTACAGATTTTGGTAACGTCATGAGCAGGATACCAGGTTCTTGTCTCAGGATAGCTCTAGTACCTGAAGGGACTTCATCACACTCATTAGAATTTCTAAATGCTGGGAAAACTGAAGATGCTAAAGAAACAATTATAATGGCTTCAAAAATATTAGCACTTTCTATAAACGACCTGGTTACAAAGAAGTATGTTCTAAAGGATATCAAAAAAGAATTTGAGGATAATAAAAGAATTAATTAAATAGTTAGAAACCCTTGAGTGAGCAAGCTACATAATTTTTGAAGAAACTGCTTAGCTGTTTAAAAATACTATCTTTCTATATTTTAATTTCAAAAAGCAGTTATTTTATTTACACATTAAAAACTTCTGATTTATTAATATGTGTAATTAGTAAAGTGAGAATTTCTAGATGTATTATATGGAAAATAAAAATGAAAAGATGACATGAAAGCAGGGAGAATTGAATATCATAGCGAATATCACAGTATGCAAACTATTAGAGGAGGAAAATTAATGCGTTATATAATAATTGGAGCTGGTGCAATTGGAGGTACGGTTGGTGCGTATATGGTTAGAGCCGGACATGATGTTCTTTTTGTGGATAATGTGAAAGAGCACGTAGACAAAATTAACAAGGACGGTTTAAAAATTGTTGGTAGAGAAGAATTTACTATCCATGCACCTGCTGTTTTACCAGAACAGTTAGATACTGAACTAAGAGGAGATCCACCAGAAGCCATACTATTATGCACCAAAGCACAACACACCCGTGAAGCTTTAAAACCAATTATTCCTTACTTAAATGATAAGTCATACGTTGTTTCTATGCAAAATGGGCTGCTTGAATATATTATAGCTGACATGATTGGAGAAAAACGTACAGTAGGCTCTTTTGTAAATTTTAGTGCTGACTATCATGGACCTGGATTAATCATGTATGGAGGTTTGGGTGCAATGTATATTGGTGAACTCAATGGACAGATGAGCCAGCGAGTTCTAGAATTAACAGAAGTGATGAGAACAAGTTTTTTAGATAACTCAACTGCAACAGATAATATCTTTGGCTACCTTTGGGGTAAAATGGGATATGCATCTCAACTGTTCGCTACTGCAGTGGTAGACGAAACAATGGCTGATGTTTATGCTATGACTAAGTATCGTCATGTGCTTGCTAATTTAGCAGGAGAAGTAGTCATGGTAGCAGATGCCAAAGGCATTAAATGCTACGGTTTCAATGGGTATAATCCTGACGCTTATCGTTTTTCAAACCCACGTAACTGGGAAGCTATCAATGAAAGCTTAGACAAGCTTGAAGCTTTTAATAGAGTTAATCTTAAGACAAAATCAGGAATTTGGCGCGACTTAGCAGTTAGAAAACGTCGCACTGAAGTTGACTATCAGGTTAATGCTGTGGTCAAACAAGGAGAAGATCTTGGTCTTAAACTTCCCCTGAACAAATTACTAGTAGATATAATTCATGACCTTGAAAGTGGTAAACGAATTATGGAAATTGCTAATTTAGAGGATCTTTATGAACTTGATAGAAAAACTTATCCAACTGATTAACTTTTATTATATTGCACATTAATTTGCATAGAATAATATGTATTTTTAGATCCAAAAATAGTTCTATTAATAAACATATAATTAAGACAGGGTGTTTTTACCCTGTCTTTTGTTAAGTCTAACAATCAAAGTATTTACTAATACATTTTCTTTGTGTCTAACACATTTAGTAAAGGCTTTTCAGCTAAAAACCTCTTGATGTTTTCTATAAAAAGATTGGTAATCCTACGATTTTCTTTATCACTAGTACTACCAGAATGCGGGCTTACTAATACATTTGGCATGTCCCATAATGGGCTATCAACTGGAAGTGGTTCTTTGGCAAAAACATCAAGTCCAGCCCCTGCTAAATGACCATCTTGTAAAGCATCAATCAGCTCTTGTTCATTCATCAATGACCCACGACCAACGTTAATAACAACAGCTCCCTGTGGTAGAGCCCGTAGTTGATCTCTCCCAATCATATTTTCTGTTTGCGGAGTGTGGGGTGCTATGAGTACTAAAAAGTTGGTTTCAGGCAATATCCCCATCAAATCATCAATGTGATATAATGCATCAATTGGCAACTCATCAATATTCATATTAGCTGCTTCAATATCAACTCCATTAACTCTCATTCCTACTGCTTGAGCAAAATGCGCAATTTTACGACCAACGCGGCCGACCCCCACTATAGTTAAAACACTATCGAGCAAATCTGTCCCGGTAAAACGCTCCCATTTTTTTATCTCCTGATATTCTTGTATGCGTTGCAAATTATTAGAAAACATTAACATGACCATTAATACAAATTCTGCAAGTGGTTGAGCATGCACTCCAGAGGCAGTTGTAAAAACTGTATGTGGTAAACGCTCATCATATTTAGCGTTGTGCACAAAAGCACCTACACCAGAACTAGTGAATTGGATCCAACGCACATTAGGAATCAAGTCTGGCAAATCATACCTATGACTATGATCAAAATCAAAAAGTATATCAGCTTGAGCTAATAACTCTTGCCATTGTGCTTCTTGTTCTGTACTGCGCTTGAAGTCTGGTGATCCATTATGATCTGCAATATAGCGTGGTGGAGGGATAAGATCAGGGCGATTAATTACATTTAACCGCTCGTCAACTGCTGCTATTTCAGCAACATACTCTGGCTCTAAGTAGCTTGTAATCAAAACGTTATATTTCTTATTATTCAAAATTTATCCTCACTTTAGATTATTTAAAACTCTTTTATAAGAAAAAGTGCTATATTCTTATCAAAAACATATTTGTTTGCTAGTTAATATTTTGAAGTATCTTTTTTACTAAATTGATTAATCTATTAATCTTGTGGGTTTATTCAATAACAACTTATATATCTCTATTCCCAAATTGCTTTAATTACTAAAAAATTCTTAATTCTATTTATTAATCAATTATTACAACTTTAAAAGCAAAATATTACTTAATTCTAGATTTCAAAACTGGTTAACTTATTACTTTATCCTTCATTTTCTCTATTAATTCTAAGACTCCTTCTTTCACTTTTAGCAAATCTTCTTCTAGAGGAGCACCATTAAACTCTACTGTTTCAACAAAGTCCCACTTCATCCTATTTCTATTCATAATATCATTTAACTCTCTTTCAGCTCCACCTGACCATCCGTAAGATCCAAATCTAAAAGCAGCCTTATTTGATACTTTCTTCCTGCCTAATTCATCTAAAGCAATTGCAACTGGTGGGAACATCTTATATTCATAAGTAGGTGCAGCGATTATTATTGCACCAGCTTTAAATGCATTAGCTATCATATCACTTTGACTTTCAAGTGGCATTTTTAACTTATTTACTTTAATGCCCTCTTCTTCCAATACTTTTTCAGCATAATGAACAGCTTTTTCAGTCATACCATACATTGAACCCCAAAGTATTGTAACTTCATTTTTTCCAGCCCCATCAGCATATTGTGTAAATCTAGTATAATCATTTATGATTTTATCAGGATTAGCTCTATATATAGGTCCATGTCCTGGAGCTATAATATTTATATTAAACTCTTTAGTTTTATCAATTGCCTTTTTTACACTTGATGTAAAAGTCGTCATAACATTCGAGTAATATCTTATCCCTTCAGTCTCATAATAAGAAACTTCTTCAGAGGTCATTTGATCGTCAAAAATATGGTCACTCATTTTACCAAAAGATCCATACATATCACAAGTGAATAGTGTTTTAGTGCTTCTTTCATAAGTAAGCATTGTATCTGGCCAATGGAGATTAGGAAACGGATGAAAACTTAATACTTTCCCTTGTCCTAAATCAATTGAGTCTCCTTCACTAACAATCATAATATCGTCTTCTTCTCCATAAAATGCCTTGACTAACTGAGAAGCCTTTTCACTACATACTATTTTTAAGTTTTTTGCAATTTCTCTAATATTATCTATCCATCCAGAGTGATCTGGTTCCATGTGATTTACTATCAAATAATCAATATCACTTGGTTCTATTTTTAAATCCTCCAAATTTTTATAGAGAGTTTCAGGAACTCCATCCCAACCAACTACTCCATCTATAATTGCTGTCTTATCACCTTTAACTATATAAGAGTTTAAAGAAACACCATTTTTTATATCCCACATACCCTCAAACAATATATCCTCTACATTCATTGTTAAAACATATACTCCGTCTGAGATTTTATATCTTTTCAATCTAATTCCTCCTTGCACTGATTAGTATAGCATAATAATAAAAAGCTTGATATTTTTAAGTTAGGTATCATGCGATGAGATTAGTAATTGATAAAAGCCATGAAATAGCTACAAAGATTTTTCTATTACTAATAGCGCAACTGATCTTCAACCGTTTTTGTTAACTCAGTCTTTATTCTACCCGTATGCTTAGTCTCTTTTGTTTCAATAAGCATTATCCAACATTCTTTGTCAGCAACTGGCTTATGCTTAATCCCCTTCTTCACTACATAAAAGTCTCCCTCATTTAAGTGTATAATTTCTTCTTCTAAATGAAGATCAAAACCCCCTTTAAGAACATAAAACATCTCATCTTCATTTTCATGATCATGCCCTACAATTTCGCCTTTTATTTTTGCTATTTTAATGTAATCATTATTTACTTCTGCAATGATTCTTGGAGACCAATATTCTTCTATAGATTCGAATAAACTCAAAATATTCCCAAATATTTTCATTACTACCCTCTTTTCTCATACATGTATAATAAACAGCTTTTATAATCCATATTCTTTAGTTTAATAAATGATAAAAACTACATTATTTAAAACAATGACGCTAGCACTGACTACTTATGTTTTGATTAATCAATATTATATCTATAAGTCTTTTCCATAAAACCTAAATAGATGCTATTCAAACTTTGATAAAAACACCTGGCATTTTATTTTAAAGCGATCCAAAATTACTCCACTTTAAATTCTAAAGATTCCTGATATTCCCCATCAATAAAAAGCCTCACCTCATAAAATCCTTTTGGCCATCCAGTATCAGGCATGCTTAAGCTAAAATAAAATTCTGCATTTGACTCTTCTGTCTCTACCTCAACTGAATCGATAAACTCTTCTTTTTCTAAATAGTACCATTCTGACTTTAGCTTAGTAACTCCTGATGCATTATATAGCATTCCTGTAGCATATATATAAGGAGTATCAGTGGAAAATGTATCAGTATAAACTGCTTCTCCATCTTCTAATCTTGCCATAGCCAGATTCTTGTAGTTTGCTTCCTCGGACTCATTATTTTCTAGAGAATCACTAGCATCTCTAAACTCACTCAAAGATAAATTCGCGTCTTTATCCATACTTTTAAATAAGTTTATAGGAATAGCATAACCAACATTTTCTTTATCTATAATACCTAAACTAGTAACCCCAATAACATCACCATATTCATCAATTAAAACACCACCACTACTACCAGGACTAATTGGAGCAGTGATTTGTATCATTTGATTTCTTATTGCACTAATTACTCCACTAGAAACAGTATTAATTACTCCTCCAGGACTACCTATCGCATAGACACTCTGCCCAACCGAAATACCTTCTGAGTCTCCTAACTGCAAACCTGATATTGTCATATTTGCAATAGATAATGCTGCAAGATCAAGCTCTTTATTGTAGCCAATTACTTTAATCTCTTCAGTATAAAAACTTCGGTCGTCAAATTCCACTTTAATGAATTCAGCATCTTCAATAACATGATAATTTGTCCCTATTTTACCATCCTCATAAAAGAAACCGCTACCAGAAAAATACCCTCCATTAATATTTTCAACATATATTTTTACTACACTTTCTGATAATTGACTAATTTGCTCAAAGTCTAAAGAATTAAGTTGTTTTTCAGCTTGGTATTCAGAACTATTTATAATTACTATTCTGTCAACAGCATCCCACAAGACTTCAGCATCTAATGCCTCAGCAATAAATCTTGCTGGAACTATAGTCCTCCCATCAACAATCGTTCCAGGAACATCTATTTCTACAACTTCTCCATCAATTTTTGCTTGATAACTATCAATTGTCAATTCAATAGTCCTAGAGTCTTTCTCTGCAGTGACTGTCTTTGTCGATGAATGCCATACAGGAATTACATCAAGTGCTTCAAATATAGCTCTCAAAGGCACTAAGACTCTACCGTCAATAATGGTTGGCTGAACATCAAAGCTAATATATCCTCCATCTACAGATACTCTAATTTCTTGTTCACTGTAACTTGGTACTACAAGTAAACTCAAAGCCAAAATAAATAATATAAACAAACTGACTCTTCTTTTCATCATCAAACTCCTAACTTGCTAATTATTCCTGAACATATTTACTTCTAGACATTGACAGTCTCACCAAGCACTTTTAGATTAGCTACACTTTAACTTTCGCCTCTTATATTAAGCTTTTAAATCTACATTTCTTAATAAAACTTTTCCATAATGCTCTTTCATTATACCACATATCATAAAACTTCTTTTTACACTGCTTATTTACATTTCCTTATAATCCACTCTAGTTTATTATTTTAATATTCAAAAAAGATGCCATTTAATTCTAAAATTTATTGGCTTTCATGTTAAACTCAACTAAAAAGAGACTTCTCATTTATTGATATATACCTGCAATATTTCATGCCAATTATATCTCTATCGTCACAGAAACGAATTTTATAATCTCATCAATATCTTTCAAAACACAAAATCATCTTAGTTGTATTGATTAAGTGAA
>JBKHBO010000046.1:0-14952 GCA_046542315.1 Clostridia bacterium | reverse complement strand
TTCAAATTCATTACTATCTTCTGGGGGAGGTTGATTAGGGTTGGCATCTTCTACATTCTCCATATTTGAACAAGATGACAGTATAATTAACAAAGCAAATATAATTATTAGCTTCTTTGTCATAACATAACCCCCCATATATCATATCTTAAGGTTAACATAATGATTTAACTTATTAAATTGTTTATAGCTTTGTTTTCTTTAACTGTTACTATTTTGGCCTAAAACTCCTTCTACAAATACTTTTACAATATCTGGGTCAAACTGTTTGCCAGCATTATTTATTAACTCTTTTATTGCTTCAGACCTTTTTCTAGGCCCTTGATAAGGTCGATATGAAGTTATAGCTTCATATGCATCAGCTACTGATATAATTCTTGCAATTAAAGGAATATCTTTTCCCTTTAGCTTTCTAGGATACCCATCACCATCCCATCTTTCATGATGGTGCAAGACACTATCTGCTATGTGAACATATTCATCTACCGCTCTTAATATATGGTAACCCGTTTCAGAATGTTTTTTAACTGATTCAAACTCTTTATTGTTCAGTTTCCCAGGTTTACTCAAGATTTTCACTGGTATCATTATTTTCCCTATATCATGAAGCGTCGCTGCAAGTTTGATGTCCGCAAGAGTTGAGTTATCCAAGTCTAGCTGCTGGCCGATTTTTACAGCATATTCTGCGACTTGTTCACTACTTTGCTTTTCATAATCTACCTTTTTATATAAACTATCAATTATTGTTCCTATTGTTTTATGTCTCATTCGTTTGCCATAGATTAATTTGCTTTTATACATTTCATTCTCGGCTTTTGATTTTATCTCTTCGATACGTTCTTTAGGATCATTTTTTATCTCAAATCCAATAGCAATTGAAACAGCAATCGAATCTACCATAGTTTCTGAAGCCTTTTCTAAAATTCTTTTCTGGATTTTTTCAGCTATGTTTTTATTTGTTTTTGGTAAAACAATTAAAAACTCATCTCCTCCAACTCGCCCTATGATATCACTATCTCGACAACATTGTTTTAGTATTTTAGCAACTTCTATTAATAATTTATCTCCCATGGCATGTCCAAAAGCATCATTTGTTAACTTAAGTCCATTAATATCAATTAAAAATACTGCTAATGGTAAATTTTCTTCTTTATCAACCTTTGAAGTTAAAATCTCTGTATAATGTCTATTATACAGCCCTGTTAAATTATCATATCTTGATAAGTATTTAATTTTTTCTTGTTGCTCTTTTTTATCTGAATAATCTCTAAACACAATAACCACTCCAGTAATTTCACCCTCCTTATCGTGTATAGGGGCAGCACTATCTTCAATTGGTATCTCACTTTCATCTTTTGTTATTAGAGCAGTATTGTCAGATAAAGATACAATATCTTCATGTTTTAGCACTTCTTCTATAGGATTTTTGCTTTGGATCTTAGTTTCTTGATCTATAATATTGAACACTTCAAATAGGTTTTTATTTATTGCTAGACTTTCCTCCCACCCAGTTAACTCTTCTGCTACTCTATTAATTAATGTAATCTTTCCATTTCTATCTGTCGCTATTACACCATCTCCTACAGATAAGAGAGTTGTCTTGAAGTGTTCTTTTTCTAAGTGTAATAATTCTTCCATCTCTTTACGTTCTGTTAAGTCTACATCAAATGAAAAAAGTTCTTTCCCCTTGTTGTGTATTTCAATTATTGTATGATTTGTCAAAACATTAACAATAGATCTATCCTTTCTCATAAGTGTTAGCTCTTTAGTTAACACTTTCTTGTCTCCGTTAAATAGTGCTTTGATATCGTTTCTTATAGATTCAGCAAATTCTTCTGGAATGATTAGATCAAAAAGGCTCTTTCCTAAAGCCTCTTCTTCACTATAACCATATATCTTCTCACTAGCTTTATTCCAGTATGTAACTATTCCATTTTCATCACATCCCTGAACTCCTATAGAGTCTACTTCAGCTAAGAGGCTTTTAAATCTTTGTTCATTTTGTCTAAGCTCAATCTCAATTAACTTATCTTCAGTAACATCTTCACAAACAATTGCAAACTGCCCTCTCTTTGGAGAGAAAATGATGTCTCTAAAATATCGTTCAGTTTTTGTTGAGTAATACTCTCTCTTCTTCACTTTATTACTAAAAGCGACCTCACTGTATTCTTCAATCATCTTTTCATATCTGCTTGGATTAACTTCACTTGCTTTTTTTCCTATAAGTTGATTCCTTGAATGATAAGCCATGTTTTCAAAAATATCATTCATATCAAGATATACAAAATCTATCGATTTACCATTCTCATCAGTTATCATTTCATGAAGTGCATAACCTTGATTCATTTGATCTATTAATACTCTTATTTGTTCCTTAGTAGCTTTTGCTAAAGTTTCTGCTTCTTTTTGTTTCGTAACATCTAAATGTGTACCAATATAAATATCACTATTTAACCCTCTATCATCAACTAGCTTATTGCTTTTTGACCATATCCAAGCATAAGAACCATCACTTTTTCTAAGTCTAAAGCTCCCTTCAAAAGCATTCTCTTTTTCATCTTCTATATATTTATTAAATTTTTCAACTGCCAAAGATTTATCATCTGGATGCAATAGATCTACCCAACAAGACTTTATATCAAACTCTTCTTGTTCAATATATTCATCTTTAGAATATCCAAGCATAGAAAAATATTCTTTGTTACACCAGAAGTATCCACTTTCTGAATGGTATTTCCAAACTCCTATATTTGATAAAGAAATAATTTTTTGATATCTCTTGTCTCTGTTAATTAGTTTTCTATCATTTGTATATTGAGGTGTAATATCACTCATTTTAATTACATATAGATTATTGTCTAACTGTTCAATATATTTTATATTAATATCAAACCAGATTAGTTTATTATTAATTTTTAAGGGATAATTAAAGCTAACCACTTCAGATAATCTTTTAGCGTTTTCAAAATACTTCTCAATCTTTAATACATCTACTCTCTCAAAAAGCTTGTATATGCTATTATTTAAAATTGCAGACTTATCGATATTATATTTCTCATTGTTTAATATTAATTGCTTGATTATAAAATCTTCATTTAAAACTACTACAATGTCGTTCATTACAGTAAGAAGCATCTCATGGCTGGAAATACTCTCTAGCTGTCTTGAAACATCTCTTATTGTTACTATTAATTTATCCTCTTGCCAAAATATTCTAAGAAAATATAACTTATAATCTTCTCTTATTTTATATTCTTTAATACTTTGGGAAGGATAATCTATTTCAGTTTTAATATATTGATATATCTTAGGCTCACATTCTTGAATCACTTTCAGTGGTTGATTAGTAAAATAATCTCTTTTCTTATTTAAAATAAGTGAGGCTTGCTGATTTATATCATCAATAATATGATTTGAACTTTCTCTTTTTATAACTATATACCCTATTTCAAGCTTATCAACTATTTGATTTTTTACATCAAGACTCATAATTTACACACCCTCTACAACTTGATTTAAAAATGTTCAAAAACCTTCTTGTTATAAATATATTCAACTTTTATTTTAGTGTCAAATCGATTTTTCTCTCCTTTATCTCAAAAAAGTTCAAAACCATTAAAACATTCCTAGCATCTCATTTAACTATCAATATTTTATATAAACTTTAACTTATTTTTATATAAATTTTAAACTGAGCGGTTTATCCATTTTATCAAGAACATCTCTGTTTTCTCTATATATATAAGCTTTTGTGCTATAATTATTATGTGAGGAGAAGTAAATCATGAAAAAAATTTTAAAAAATAGATTAGTTAAATTTTTCGCTTTAGTAATACTGTTAACTTTAGTTTTATCTGCTTGCGGACAAGAAGATAGAGATGCTCCTAAAGGAATTTTTTATAAGGTTCTAGGTGGGCAAAATGAGATGTACATATTGGGATCAGTACACCTTGGAAGCGAAGATATGTATCCACTAGATTATACGATTGAAACTGCTTATAACACTTCTTCTATTTTAGTAGTTGAAGCAAATACTAATGAAATTGAACAAGAAGAAATAAATAGAGTTTTACAAGAGTATGCCTTTTTTCAAGATGACTCTGTTTTAACTGACTATATTGATAATGAATTATTTCAAGAAATTAAAAACATCATTCCCGAAAACGTCTTAGATGAGCAAGTTTTAATTCAACTAAAACCTTGGTATATTTCTCAAATTATCACTCAAATGGCACAAGAAAATACAAAGTATGATTTTAAGTATGGAGTAGATCAATATTTTATAAACCGTGCAGGAAGTAAAGAAATTATTGGGTTGGAAACTGTTAAAGAACAGTTTGAACCATATACTAAAATGGATATGGATACAAGTATTAAGTATCTAAAAAACTCCATCGATCAAAGAGATAATATGGAAGAGAATTTAACCAATTTAATTAGTCATTGGTATGATGGTGATTATGAGACAGTTGCTAGCTTGAAAGAAGAAGTAAGAGAAAGCATTGATACAGAATCTTATCAAAAACACATAGATGCTCTTCTTGATAAAAGAGATTATAATATGGCACAGAAATTAGACTCGATGATTAAGCATGATATAGACAACCAATACTTTGTTGTTGTTGGCTACTTACATCTATCAGGAGAAAATTCATTAATAACTTACCTTGAAAACCTTGGCTATACATTAGAAATAGCAAATTAAATTATTATAGGAGCTTAGATGAAATATTCAGAAACAAACCTATTAACATCAATAACAGTTATATTTGTCGGATTCATTATTGTGTCCTTTTATATAAGATACAAGTTCATTTCTTTACACGAGAATAATTTAAAAGTAACTTCAAACAGTGGCTTAGATGGCTGTCATCTAATAAGATATTTACTTGATAAATTAAACATAGATATCGAAATTAATGTAATCGATGAACACCTTAATGGTAATTATGACCCTAAAAATAAAGAAATTAATCTCTCAAAAGAAATTTGTCATAGTAATTCTTTAAGCGCATTAAGTATTACAGCACATGAAGTTGGGCACCTTTTACAGGATAAGGATAATTATAAGTTATTTAATTTCTTAGTTAAACTGTACCCTCTTGCTGAATTTGGGGCATCAGTATCATGGATTTTGATAATTTCTGGACTAATATTTCCTCAACTAATATTACTGTTTGCAACTGGTTTGCTCTTGCTCTTAATTGCTTTAACTTACCAATTATTGCAGTTTCCTTTAGAAATTGATGCCAGCAATCGCGCCATAAAGCTACTAATAAAACACAAGCTAATTTCAAAAAATGAAATAGATAAAGTATCTGAAATGCTTGATTATGCTGCATTATCTTTTTTAGCTGAACCAGCAAACTTGTTTTTTGAATTTTTTGATAAAATAAGAAGGTGATTATAAGTGTTTAGTGACTATTCATATCAACTTAAAAACATCCCAAAAAAAGATTTTGATCGACTACTCCTATCTTATGAATTTGGATTAGATGAAATAATGACAAAGATTAAAATTTTACAAAAAGAATTTAGTCACATCCATTCATATAATCCAATAGAGTATGTTAAAAGCAGACTAAAGACTACAGAAAGCATCTTTGAAAAGCTGCAAAGAAAAGATTTCCCTTTATCAATAGCCTCAATTAGAGATAACGTTAAAGATGTAGCTGGTATAAGAATTGTATGTTCTTTTAAGTCTGACATATACAGAGTAGCTCAACTATTAATCAGTCAGCCAGACTTACAAGTTATTGAATATAAAGATTACATTATTGAGAAAAAAGCTAATGGTTATCAAAGTCTGCACATGATCCTATCTGTTCCAGTATTTTTATCAGATAGAGTATTAGATGTACCAGTCGAAATTCAAATTAGAACAATAGCTATGGATTTTTGGGCTAGTTTAGAGCACAAAATATATTACAAACATAGAGTAGAAGACCCTCCAAAAGTTTTAACTGATGAATTGAAAAAAGCAGCGACAACTGTGTCGACTTTAGATTCACATATGGAATCAATACATAAAAATATGCAAAAATATGAGATTGTTGATCCTAAGAAATTTCCTCCGGATGATTGATAAGAAAAAAGGCTGGCTTAAATTTAAGCCAACCTTTTTATATTCCATTCTTTTTACTTCTTCTTTCTAAGAAAACATTATCTTTCCACTCACCTTGGCTTGTCTGGCCAATTTTAGTTAATTTCCCAACTACTCTAAAACCATGTCTCTTATGTAACCTTAAACTTGGCTCATTTTCTGGGAAAATTTTTGCTAAAAGTGTCCAGTATCCATTAGATTCAGTGATTTTAATAAATTTGCTCATTAAAGTAGACCCAATTCCTAGTCCGCGGAATTCTTTGGATATATATATGCTAATTTCTCCAACTCCACGATATACATGTCTTTTTGAAAAAGGACTTAAAGTTGCAAAACCTACTACTTGTTTTTTATGAACTGCTACAATGGTGCAATCTAAATCATGACTACTAATCCATTTTTCCATAGTAGGAGCTTTTGTTTCAAAAGTTGCAATTTGCGTATCTATTCCTTCTTGATATACCCTAACTAATTGCGAATAGTCTTCCATAACAAACTCTCTAATAGAAATGTTTTCCATTTTCATTCTCCAAAGCTAATTTAGCTCTTTATATAATTCTCCTAGATCTTCAATCAAGTTGCCTACATGCTTAACCGCTCTCTTGATAGGCTCAGGGTTAGACATGTCTACATTAACAGTTTTTGCTAATTCTAAAGGCTTCATTGTTCCGCCAGCTTTAAGAATTTTTAACCATCTATCAACAGCTGGTTGACCTTCTTCTTCTATCATTTTTGATGCTAATGTTGAGATAGTTAAGCCAGCTGAATAAGTATATGGATAAAGTCCCATATAGTAATGAGGCTGTCTCATCCATGTCATACCAGCAGCTTCATCAATTTCTACAGCATCTCCCCAGAATTCTCTTAACACAGAAAGTTTTGTTGAGCATAACCACTTGGCTGTAAGAGCAACTCCATCTTGAGCAGCGGTATAAACACGACGTTGGAACTCAGCTTCTAGTAAGTGAGTTACAAAGTTATGATAATATGTACCTAAAAGATTAATGATTACAAACTGCTTTAAAGTCTTATCATCACTTTCTTTTAACAAGTACTGTGCAATTAACATCTCATTCATAGTTGAAGGAGCTTCAATAAAATATCTTGAAGGTCTTGTATTAAATACTCTTTGTTCTCTATTTGCATTATAGAAATGTCCAGCGTGTCCTAGTTCATGACCCAACAAGAATGCTGAGCGCATTGTTCCTGTGTATGTTACTAAAACAAATGGATGTGCACCATAAGGAGATGAGCAAAAAGCTCCTGTTGATTTACCAATATTATCTCCATAATCAATCCATCTCTCATCAAATGCTCTATTTACCATGTTTTGATAATCGTCACCTAAAACTCCTAAAGCTTCGACGATAATATCTTTAACTTTATCCATAGTAACTGGAGCGCTATAGTCTGTTGGTAGTGGTGCTTTAAGATCGCAAAAACGCATCTCATCCAAACCGAGTTGTTCTTGCTTAATTTTTGCTAGCTTTCTCATATGAGGAGCTAATTCGTTAAATATAACATCTAGCTGGTTCTCATACATCTCCATAGTAACATCTTGAGGGTCTAATAACATATGAGTTACTGATTCATATCCTCTTAAATTACTTAAAGCCACTTGCTTCCTAACTTCTGTAGCATAAACTGATGCATAAGTATTTTTATATCTTTCCAGTGTTTTCACAAAAGAATCATATGCATTTCTTCTTAAAACTGTATCTTCTTGAGATTCATATTTTCCTTCAAACAAAGCAAATGAATTTGGTAGTTCATTTCCTTCAGAATCAGTAAAAGACTCAAACTCTAAATCAGCAGCTTTTGAAGTTTGATATATACTGTAAGGAGCGTTCATCAATTCACTCATTTCAGCTAATGCTTGTTCAGCTTCTATTGTTAAGCTGTGTTCTTTCTTATCATATATATCTTTTAGATACTTCTTAAATATTTTTAATTCTTCAACTTCAAATAATGCCTCAAATTCTTCTTCATCAAGTGCGATTATTTCTGATTCGATAAATGATGTAGCTGCTGCAAATTTAGCATTTACCTGAGCAAAAGCCATCACATCTTCTTGGTTTTGTGTATCTGTGCCATCCCCAGCTTGCTTCAGTCTAGCATATGTTCCAAGCTGGATCATTTTAATGCTTAATTCTTCTAACAAAGTTAAAACTTCTAATAGTGTTTCGCCATCTTGGCATGCTTTTGATTGATACTTCTTAATCTCTTCAATTTTAGGAACGATATCCTTTAATTCTTGCTTCCATTCTTCTCTTGTTTTAAATAATGATGTTAAATCCCATGTCATTTCTACTGGGACTTCACTTCTTTTTAATCTTTTCGCTTTAGCCAATATTTGCACCTCCATATTATTTGTACACTTTTATTATACAGCTTAGTAGGTGTTTCAACAATGTTTCTGTTATGGAAATGTTTTAACAAAAACAATTGCAATACTTTTAGCACTACTCAAAAGGTATGTCTTCTTCATTAGGAAAGATTTCTTCAACGGTTATAAATGATATTAATGAATTGCCAATAACTTCAAATCCGTCACGAGCAATTACTATACCTTCAAAACTGCTAATCCCACCAATTATTACTTTGCCTTTTGGTGCAAAGAGAAACCCTTTAACTGCTTTATCTGATTGCCCAGTAATTTCAATATTTCCGCTCTTTGCTATTACAACAACATCACTAATTGGGTCATCTATAGTCCCATGTGTAGATTCTATAATATATTCATCTGCATATACTCTAATAGAGCTTTCTAAGTTGCCGCTAGAAACATACTCTCTATCTAAGTACCACTGATCAGCTTTTGTATTTGGCATTGAAAATGAAGGAATTTCTTTTGTAGGGATTGAATCAAAATCAGCTGTTGTATCTATGTGAATTATCTTATCTAAAATTGACTCCGAATAAGTCGGTGGATGAGTGATGTTTCCCCCATAGTAAATTTTTGTATCATTTGATAATGAAGATTCTCCCCATCCTAAAACCACATCATTTCTAACATAAATAGTTGCATCAACTATAGCGTCCTTTAATTGTAAATCATTAGTCACATAGATTTCATTTGAATATATACCTGTGACTCCAAATACTGTCAAATCGCCATCTATTATAAAAGTTCCAGGACTTGATTGGCTCCCAAAACTAGGGCTGCCAGTTTCCATTATCATATCACCATCTACGTAGATATTAGAAACAGATATATTAGACTCACCATTAACATCACTCCGCATTAAATCATCTGTTATATAAATTGTAGCACCTTCCCCTGAAAGATTGTCTAAATTACTACATGTTATAGCACTGCTATATAAAAATACATCTTCCTCTTCAATAAACTCATAAAAGGTTTCTTCACTTGGATAATTTTTACTATCGTGAATACTGCAAAGTATTTGACCACTATCTTCTGCAAAATATTCTCCCCCTAGTGGGCAATATCTATGATCTTTGTCCATCTCAAAACCTTTTGGCCAGTTATCTTCATTAATAATATCAGCTAAAGACATATCTTTTTGGAAATAATTATATCTCTTATAAGCTCGTAAAATAGTTTCTCTATTATTATTACAAACAGCCTCTTTTGCATTATATATAGTTTTATTTACTAAAGGTATAGCTGGGTTTATTAAAAGTGCCAGAATAAAAAGAACCCCTAATAACTCTAATAGAGTAAATCCTTTATGGTTTTTCATTTCAATCACCTCAAAACCATATAGTTTGATACTATAAGAATTATTATAGCACTTAATTTCCTCAAATTTATTATTGGAGAAATATTTAAAGTATAATTTAAGCAGTGTATAAATTAGCCATTTTTCTTATATTATTTCTAAAGATTACTATTAATACTTTAAAGAGCTACTAGAAAAGCTGCTTTAATGATATACTTATAAAAAAGATAATGGAAGAAGGGTTGTTATGTTAAAATTACCTTCTAAAAGAAGTAAAAAGTGGTTTCTAGTTTTCTTACTAACTATCGTTATTAATGCTGTTTTAATGATTTTGGGGTATGTTATTGCAAATTTAGTAAAAGGAGGCAATCCCTTTAACGGAGCTATGTTTGTAATTTTATTTTTCGCTTGTATTTTGCTTTTAATCTTTGCTGTAATTGGGTTTTTTGGTGGGAAACATACTTTCTTTTACTCAAACTTGGCACTAGCGTTTGGTTCTTTTTTAGCAGGAGCTTATATAACTGAGGACTTTGCAGGATGGGAATACTTATCAAGTGTTTTAATGCTTTTTCTTTACACTGGGATAGGTCTGATTACAGGTATAATCTTTGACTTTTTTTATAGGAAAAAGGATTATAGCAATTTAGTTGAAAAAAGCAGTGTAAAAATAAACAAAATTTTTATTGCAATAATATCAATACTTTTATTCTTACCAATATTTGAATTCTTTTTCATAGATTAAAAACCCTTGCTACATTAAGTAGCTAGGGTTTTTATCTTTTATTTAGCAAAAGCTTCTATACAGTCTTTAACTAAAGTCACAACACTTGCCATAGCTGCGCCTCCGCCAAAGGCTGTAGAAACTAAAGCAGCTTCCATTACTTCCTCTTTGCTTGCCCCTAGATCAAACGCTTTTTTAATATGATATGTAATACAATACTCACATTTAATATAAGCAGAAATGCCTATACTTATTAATTCTTTATTTTTTTCGTCAATAGCTTTACTTTGGTGTACTACCCCTGTCAAGTTCATAAATGTCTTGATCTCTTCACCATTAGTTTTAGAAACTTCTTTCATTCCATTTTGGAATTCTTTCAATAGTTCTTTTGGATTGTATTGCATATAATTTCACTCCTTTAATTGTGTTATGCTACATTATAATAATACCATATAAAATCAAAAAAACATTCTTATAAACCTTTACTTAGAAAAATTTTAACATAATGATGTCATGTAGATTTTAAAGAGGTGATTAAAAAGCTAAACTCTGTGATTTTTATAATCAAAAAAGTAAGAGGATAAAAGGGCTAACTCATGGGTTTAATGGATATGATTTTAGCTATAAGAAAATTAGCAACCAACCATCTAATAGTATGAAGCAGAAGTTCTTAAACATTAAAGAAATAGATAATGAAACAGATCACTTTATCTTGCTTCCTTCTTTAAGTTTGCAGACTGTGTTTATTGGCGTATGTAAAAAAAATTAATACAAAATTTGTGGACTAATTGTCAATTATTTCATAACCTTTTTTCTTTAAAATTAGAAAGGTCAGGAATGTTTATCTAATACTTGCACTAGGAGTCTAACTTAAATTTTCTGTTTTTAAGCTATTATTGTTGTGTTCTTTCCTCTGTTTTTGGCTTTATAAAGTAAATTGTCAACCCTTCTAAAGATTGTTATAGGTGTATCACCCTTTTGGTACTCTGTTACAGCTAAAGAAGTAGTCAACTTTTGTTCTTTTGAAAAAGAGGTTTGACTTATTTTTTGTCTGATATTTTCAGCAATATGATAAGCTCCTGCTCTGTTGGTATCAGGCAAGATAATTAAGAATTCATCTCCACCCCATCTACCAGCAAAATAGTCCTCTCCACACACTTCGTTGAATACCTCTGCTACTTGCTTCATAACTTCATCCCCTAGTAGGTGCCCTTGCTCATCATTTATTTCTTTAAAATCATCTAAATCAGCGATTAGGATAGAAAAGCTATGTTCTTTTTTATTAGCTTTTTCTAACTCTGAAATTATTTTTTTATCAATTTCAGACCTATTATACAATCCAGTTAACTTATCAATAATAGCTAAAGATTTTAGCTTTTTATTATTATCTTTCAATCTATCTTGAATGATCTCTATAGAATATTCATAGTAATAGCAAATAATAAAGATAAGGATGTTGGCAAAGAAAATATTTGAAAATGAAATAAAACTAAAATTACTCATACTGGATTCTTGGAAATGATATATGGCTGAAGCTGATGTCAAAACAAAGAAAGTTAGTGAAATGTAGAGGCCCTTTTTTCTGCCAAATAAAGCAAAAGAAACTATTATAAAAACACTGGACCAGCTCAATGAGTAATATACAAAACCCATCGTAAAATATAAAGCTATTAGAGTCATCATAAAAATTGATGTCGCTAGATAAGATACAACTTTGTGTTTTCCTGTTTTATTTAAGTATATTATAGAAAATAGTGCAAACAAAGATGCCCCTAAATCAATACTTGCCATAAGGTATAACTGCTCATAATAATTAATGATTGCAAATAACAAAGGGATTACTATTAATAAAGGTAATGATATATATAGCAATAACAGTTGCCTAGAAATCTGCCCCTCTGTTAAAACCTCTTTTTTACTACTTAAATACTGATCTAGTTTTTTCACCTTATAATTACCCTCCTTTTTTACTAAAAGTATAAATAAGAATATAATTTATACACTTTGTACTGCTGATAGTAACATTATACTATAATATTCCAAATTTTCTAAGTCTTTTGACACATTGAACAACTATTATCTAATGATATTAAATATTTTTGTAGCTCATCTAATGTTTTCTTTCTATTTAAATCTTTTAGAAAGCTTCTTTGAAAGTAATCAACAAAAGCCGCTGTTAAATTGCTTTCATTTACTGCAAATGCAATCATAGGTGAAACAGCTTTAATTATTATTAAACCCACACCTTCTTTAACATATAAAATAAATGGGTTATTTTCTCTTTTATTGATCACTACATTAAAGTTTTCACATGTCTCTATTAGTTCTATTAATTCTTTAAGTTGGAATATTAAATCCTCTTTTGAATATGTGTAATGCAGCAAAGAATCTTCTCTTATTAAGTCAAAAGTAAATTGGAATTCACTATTTATTTCTGGAAGAGTAATTGCATGATAAAAATTGTTAGTTTCTAATAATTTATTTGCTTTGTCTTTTCTATTTATAATTTGATTTAGTTCTTCTTTTGTTATTACCTCTTTAATATGTAGTCTTTTTAGAATGCTTTCTGGTATTGTTAATGCTGAAAAATTCAAACTCTTAATGTATGTCTGACTTTGTTCGCTTTCAAATTCATTAAGTATTTCTAAAAAACTGCTAAACTCATCTTGATTAAATATCTTCATTAGTGGCTTGCATTGACTTAACAAATTATTGTATTCTTCCTCAAAGCTATTTATTACCGCTTTATCTTCAAAATAAAAGTTAGCTGCTTTTGTTTGATTAATTGAACTTGAGCTAACTACAGCAATATTACTTGCAATAAATAATGTCCTACTTAAAACTCCATCTCGTCTTTTTGGATAATAATATGGTTCAATAGCCCCAGTTAAATACATAGGTACCCACTGCATAATAGCATTAATCATTTCATCAAAATTTCTTTCTATCGTATGGATAATTTTTATTTTATTACCCTTTTTAATAATTTTAATCATTAATGAAGCCCAAAGATCAAGATAAGCTTTATCTTCTGTTAACCAATCCATGTTCTCATCACTATAAAGATAAAGGTTGGTGGGTTGATTATACTCTAGTACTGTTTTCAAAAACTTTATAACAATCTCTCTCTTCCCTTGCTTACTATATCCAATAAGAGCACCTGACTTATATAAATCTTCTTGAGTATACTTATCATTAGATGTAAAGCTAAAGCTAGAATTTTTGAAGTTATCTAGTGCATTATCTATAGAATTGATCTTATTCTCTTCGACAAACCATTTATAAACCTCTTCTTGAAGCTGCTTTGAATCTGTAAAATCTAAAGGTTTTTTTAATAATGCCACAACAGAGTCTTTTTGTAGTTGAGTTTTTATCCCTCTTATTAAATACGCTGCCATCTGCCTTAAGTATGGGGCATCACTCACGATATTTCTTTTCCCTCTTCTAATTCTACTTATAAATGAAGCATCTAAAGAACAATGCCTTGCCAGAGAACTATTTGATACTTTTGTTATGCTCATTAAGGCATCCAATTTCTGATTAAATTCCAATTTATACACCCCTATATCATATTATTAAAAATTGTATCATTACCCTTTACAGTGAGCAACATATTGTTGTCACAAAATGTGACTAAATTTTGTCATTGACAAATCTTGTTATATTAAATTATTTCTCTTCAATTAGAATATAATTAAACTGAGGTGAAGTTATGGAAACAAAAGTGAAGTTAAAAGAAGGGTACTTTAAGACTAAAGAATATCTTTTAATAATAAAGGATAATGAGCTTACATTGACTTCTAACGAGAATAAAAGCTATTCAAAGACTTTTACATCAGATGATTTGGTCTCAATAACTATAACAAAACATGCTAACCCAAAGATTGAACTTAAAATGAAGAACGAGCAGCTCTCCGTACTACTATTAGATTCCAGCAACTTATGCAAGTTGCAAACCGCTTTATTAGATTTTAAATCTAAAATAACTTTTGAGGGGTAAAATATGAAGAGAAAATTAATTTTTATCACATGGTTTATTTTACTGTTTCTTATTTTAATAGCTAAGCCAACATCTGCACTAAGACCTTCATATAGGATAGAAGAGATTTATTATAATGATCTAAATTCTGCTTTAAATGAAGCTAATGATGGTGACACAATAGAACTGCTTGAAAATGCTTCAATAAGTGATCCAATTAGTGTTACTGGAAAAGCAATTACAATTGATTTAAATAGTTTTGATATGCATGTTAATGTATCAAAGCCAGCATCAATCTCTGCGTCAGAAGGAGCACAACTTATTATTAAAGATTTAGCTGCTTCAGGTGGAGCTTTAACAGTTGCTACTAGTAGCGATCATTATGGATTATATGCTTTTGATGGTGGTAACAACAGCTGCACATATAAAATAATAAACCATAACATTACATAATAAATTTAAC
>JBKHBO010000110.1:0-2702 GCA_046542315.1 Clostridia bacterium | reverse complement strand
TTTTAAAACTTTTATTAAAATTGAAATTTCATTATAAATTTCTGTAACAATGCTTAAAATAAATTGGTAATTAGATGTTCTCATAGTAGAATAAATTACAGAGGTTAAAATGAAAGGGTATTTATATAATTATTTGTAATCTTTTGTTAAACTTTTGCAATTATTTTAATTTTTTAATTCATATGAAAACCTCAAAAAAATACAGGAGGAGAATACTTGAATAAACGACTTTTAGCAATGCTTTTTATTATAGCAATGATGGCGAGTATGTTTAGTGGAGTGGATGCAAGAAAAGAAATTGAATATAAATACGAAATAGACTTGGATAATGACACTATATATTACGGTACTGGTTCTAATTCATTTAAAAGACTTAGTGGAAGGATTTTGAATGAGAATGGAGCTGTAGTAAAAGAGGATTTTACTATTGATATTCATAAAGTAGATAGAACCGGTCGTCTGGATAATGTAGAAGACGTTGGAACTACATCGTTTGCTGCTATTGATGTAAAAGAAGGAGTGTTTGATGCAGTTATTCCAACTTCTTCAGATGATTTTGGGGTTGGTGAATATACTCTCTTTCATCGACGAGTAGGGGTGAGTCACTTCAAGATAATAAATGAAATAGAAATAGAGGAACCAACAAGTCTTAGTTATGACTATCCAATTGATGGGAGGCATGTTATTCAAGGAAATTTTGTAAACGGTGATTTTGATAGTGAAAATCACCATTTAATTCTTGCATATGTTCAGAGAAATGACTTTATTGATAGTAAGAGCTTAAGTGAAATGCCTGCCTATATTAATGAGGAGGAGTTTGGATTTATCTTTGACGGTGAAGATATTATTGAAACTGGAGAGATTGGAATATTCATATTAGCTAAAACAGGAGGGTCTCCTATTTTAGCTTCTACGCTAGAGGTAAATGCTGGTGAACTAGATGTTTCGATGGCTCCTAAAAAACTTCTTAATAGTTTAGATGATATAAGACAAGAGGTTGAATTAAATTTCGGAGCAGCTTTAGAAGATGATCATACTGTCAAGGTATCAATCAAGGATAAAATAGAAAATCCTGTAGAATATACTGTAGATGATTTTATTCAAGATAGAAATGTACTAACAATAGATTTTGAAAATGATTTTAATATAAGTAGTTTTGAAAAGGATGATTATACCATAGTAGTTGAACTCTGTAATGATATTACTACTACTGAAAAAAAAGAGATTGAATTTAAAGTAGAAGAGCCAAAGAAATATACTTTAGTTAATTGGACAACAGACAAACTTACTACAGGGTTAAACTATTTTAGGTATGGAAATTATTATGATGATAGTAAGTTGAAAGATATACCAGCAGGTGAAGTAATCAATCAAGTTCATGTAGTTAAAGTAGAAAATGGAATATCAAGCACAGTAAATGATATTAATCTTACTTTTACATACGAAGATGATGATAATAGTTATGTAAGTTTGACCAGGCGCGGAGATTTTTATAAAGAAGCTGCAACTAACTATGTTAAAACTGGCACTTTAGATATGGAGTTAAATATTTTTGAAGAGACAGATGATAATCTTTATGAAGAAGTTGCATCTTTTGAAAAGAAGGTTGAAGTAGAGGGGTGGGACTTACAAACTTCTACTGAAGAGATAGTCGTTGGAACTGAAACTGATTTAGAAGTTGAAATTACTGATGAAAAAGGGCGTACAATAAACAATGCGGTTTTAGAACTCTTTACAGGTGATGAAGTAATTGAAACAGTTAATGGGGCAGAAAAAAATATCAATAAAGGTAAATATGTGTTTGGAGATATAAAGATTGATGAAATAGGTTTCTATTATTTAAGAGCTTTTACTCAAGAAAAATATAATGATGGAAATTACGAAGATTATGATGAACTAGTAATAAAGGTTGACCCAATTAAGGGAGTAGGAGAAGAGGTTTATACAGTAACATCTGACAAAAAGCAGTTACTTAATGGCATAAAAGATAAAATTACAGTTACAGCTTTAGATGAGGAAGGTAATGTAGTTTATCCAATTTTTTCTCAAGTTGATTATGATGAAGATGGTGATCCTTTATCAGACTTTAATGACGTAGACATGGAAAAGATGTATGTAAGAGGGTTGAAACCAATAATTTTGCCAATAGAAAAACGTCTTGATTTAGACGGGGATGGAGTTAAAGAATCAGTAGAGCTGACTGTAACTCCGTCTAACTTGAGAGCTACTAAGTGTGTTATAAGTGCAACTACAGATGATGGACATAAGATTGGTAAAATTGAATTTGAAGTGGTTAAACCGAAAGTAAAGCATACAGGTGCAACTGTAATAACAGAAAATATTGAAACAGCTTTAGAATTTAGTGTAGTTGATCCAAGAGATGAGAATGTTATTTTTGATGAAGAAGTTTTTTTACAAGAGCTAGAAAAAGATGCATTTATAAGAAAATACGCTACGTATAAGTACGTCGATGGAAAAGAATTAGAGGACAATAGAGAAAACGTGTGGTCAGCTGGAGTATTAGTAACAGAAGCTGATTACGAAAAGGCTAAAGAAGATGAAAGTGAAGTAGAAGCTTCACTAAGGATGATTATTAAAAATGATGAAAGAGGTTCTTCTGGGTGGAGTGAAATTGATTTAGATAAGATTAAGGTAGTTAAGCCTACTCTAGAGGTAAGTCCCGAAAAAGCAATAATAGGTTC
>JBKHBO010000109.1:0-2710 GCA_046542315.1 Clostridia bacterium | reverse complement strand
AGGAGAGGATTAATTCATGGAATTGCTAAAAGCTTTGAAAACTAGGAGAAGTATTAGAGCATACACTGACAAGGTTGTAGAAAAAGAAGTGCTAGAAGAAGTACTTGAAGTTGCAAGAATTGCACCGAGTGCAGCTAATAAACAACGATGGAAATTTGTGATAATAGAAAAGGACAGAGTAAAAGAGTTTGTATCTTTATGTAAAGATCAAAAATTTGTTGGAGAGGCTTCAAATTTAATTATTTGTTGTGCAACTGATAAAGAATCAAAATGGGCAGATGTGGATGTGGCTATAGCGATGGATCATATGACTTTGAGAGCTCATGACTTAGGTCTTGGAACATGTTGGATAGGTGCTTTTTATCCTGAGGAAGTTTCAAAAGCAATTGAATTACCACAAGAAGCTAAAGTTGTTGCCATATTGACCTTAGGGTATCCTGCAAAGGATGGAGTAATGAGAGATAGAAAAGCTATGGATGAGATCATTTCATACAACACATATTAATTTATTAGATATTTTACTCTTTTTACGATATAATGTTTTGGTCAAACAAAGAGAGGTGTAGATTATGGCTCATTCTAATAATCATCCTAAATATGTACCATGCCCAGAATGTTCAGCTACAGTAGAAAGAGAAAGTAAAGAAGTTAATATTAAAGTCAAGGGTGGCAATATAAAAATTATGAATGTACCACAATATCAGTGTGATTGTGGCTTGCTTTTTATTCCACACGAGACTCAGGTTTTAATAAGTGATATCCAAAAAGATAAAAGATTAAAACTTAATAAAGATATTACTGTAAGTTATCAGGAATTATCAAAAAAAGGTAAAAGAATTTTAAAAGACTGATGCTTTTGACATAAATCTAGATTACTGATATAATATAATACGCTTTTAGGGGAGTAGATAGGTGCTGGTGTGCCTACTGGACTTCAAATTCAGCTTCGGGTGTTAAGAGCATCCGAGGTGGGTTCGATTCCCACATACTCCCGCCAAATATAACGGAGCCTGAATAAGGCTCTTTTTTTATTAGCTATGTAATAGATATGTAGTTAATTAATGTGTATATGAAAAAGAAAGTAAAGAGAAATTGTTAAAAACTAAAGTTAATGGATAATACATAGAATATATTGGTAGTATTTAAATAAATAACCTTACATGACTAATGATTTTATAAAAAGATTAGTAAATGTTTCGATTATCTAATTTTTTTCTGGAAATTAGCTCTTTGTTATACTATTATATACACTAGGTTTGGATGGATTTAACTTATATTGTAGCAATGAGGTTTTAAGGAGGAGTATTTTGTCGGATAATAAAGAAGAAAATATAAAAAATAAAGAACATATCCCAGAAGATAAAAAGTCAAAGCTAGCAAAAATGTCAGAAGAAAATTTAATGAAAGCAGTGCTTATGTTAGCTTGGCCTGTAATAATTGAAATGTTAATGCACTCATCAGTAGGTATTGCTGATACTGCAATGGTAGGAAGGCTAGGTGCTGCATCTATTGCAGCAATTGGTCTAGGAAATCAGCTTGTCATGTTTGGTACAACTCTTTTTGCAGCTGTTAGAACAGGTGCTACAGTGTTGGTTGCAAGATTAACAGGTGCAGGAGATAGAGAGGGAGCTAGGCAAGCCGCTAGACAAGCTCTATTGTTAGGAACAGTTATGGGAATTGCATTAGCATCAGTTTTATTCCTTTTCCCTGAACAAGGGTTGAGATTTCTTGGGGCTAAACCTGAAGTAATAGAGGTCGGCATTGGGTATTTAAGATACAGAGCAATAGCTATGATCTTTGCAATTATTACAATGACGGTAACTTCAATTTTAAGAGGTTTAGGAGATACTAAAACTGCGATGTATGTTAATGCATCAGTAAGTTTAACAAATGTTGTGCTAAATTATTTGTTTATATTCGGTATTGGAATATTCCCAAGGATGGGGACAGCTGGTGCTGGATTTGCGTCCATGTTAGCTAGAATTGTAGGATCTATTGCTATGGTTTGGGTATTAACAACTGGCAAATCATATATAAAGGTTTCTATAGCAAAAATAAAAGGATTCCACAAGGAAACTGTTAAAAGAATGTTAAGCGTTGGTATTCCTGCTGGAATAGAATCAATAATGCTTAGAGGAGCAATGATGGGGTTCACAATGATTGTAGCAAACTTGGGAACCAATCTTTACGCAGCACACCAAGTTGGTTTAAGAATTGATTCTGTCGCTTTTATGCCTGGATTTGGATTTTCAGTAGCTGCAACAACTCTTGTTGGACAAAACTTAGGAGCAAAACAGCCAGATGAAGCTAGAAGGGCAGGTAATGCAACAATAATGATGGGTGCAGCCTTTATGGGAGCTGTTGGTGTAGTAATATTTATTTTTGCTAGACAGTTTATGTGGGTTTTCACCGATGTTGAGGAAGTTATAAATGCTGGTGCAGAAGTATTGAGAATTATGGCATTTGCTTTGCCTTTTATGGGTATAGCAAGAGTAGCAGCCGGTGGTTTAAGAGGTGCTGGTGATACAACATTTGTAATGGGTGCTACAGGACTTAGTATTTGGCTTACTAGAATTGCTTTAGCTTATGTATTAGTTAACTTTTTTGATTTAGGATTGCCCGGAGCATGGATTGGAATGTCTGCAGATCACTTGTTACGAGCAGTAATATTTTTCTTTAGATGGTCTAAAGGCAAATGGGCTGAAATAAA
>JBKHBO010000108.1:0-2714 GCA_046542315.1 Clostridia bacterium | reverse complement strand
AAAAATAGTTAGAGATTAATAATTTAGACATCAATCTCTAACTATTTTTTTAACTAAAACTCTTTATCCAAACGTGAGTTTTATATACGGGTTTAAAGCCAATTTTTTGATAAAAAGGAATTCCTGACTCTACATAAACAGTGTGTGCTCCTAATTCTCCTAAACGTTTTACACATTCTAAAACTGCTATTTTCCCTAATCCTTTTTTCCTAAAGTCAGGATCAGTCGCTACTGGTTCAATTAATCCAATTTTATTAACAGGATCATACCAAGACCCACTATAGCTAACATAATTACTTGATGAAATGTGTTTTATTACAACATTAAGGTAAAGATTATAGTTTGGAGCACTTTGCATTCTCTTTCTACCTGAAAGGTCTCCGTCAGGTTCTCCCTCATGATTAAATCCTCGCCACAATGCTCTATCAATTTTAGCCAAATCATTTTCTTCATCAAGACCCTTTAGTTTGTAATCTTCTGGTAGAGATGGGATCTCTACCTCTTTTGGCTCTATTTTAGTCATTATTAACCAAGGAGAGTCCATTTTAATTCTTTCATACCCCTTAGATTTTAAGATGTTATTAGTTTCTTCATCAAACTCTCTACAATACACTTCTAAGCTTTTATTACCTTCATTAGTGACATATAGATTATCCTCTGCGTGAACAATCATTTCTTCTTTAAGATGCTCATATCCGCTTTTAATTTCCAAATAGGCTTTTCCTAAGGAAAGCTCATGATGCACAATAGCAATAAGCATGTCATTATCATACCAAACTCCATAATGGATGCACTCTTGTGGGTTTTGAATTGAATGATAATGCATATATTCCCATCTAGGTTGCACCCAATTAATATTTTTATCTAATTCAAAAGAATCATATAAAAGCTCGTTTACTTTTTCATAATCTATTTTATGATTATACTTCTTTTTAATTACCATTTTTACTCCTCTATTAAAAAATCACCTGCTTGAGCTAGGTTTAGTCTTTTATATAATCCATCTTGACTAATTAGCTCTTCGTGTGTTCCTTTTTGTATTATTTTCCCATCTTCTAAAACCAAAATCTGATCAGCGCTTTTTATAGTAGACAATCTATGTGCTATTGCTACAATTGTTCTATTTCCTGCTAAATCATTTATAGCTTTTTGGATCTCTTTTTCAGTTTCAACATCAACTGAAGCAGTTGCCTCATCTAAAATGATGATTGGGGCTTTCCTTAAAATAGCTCTTGCAATAGCTATTCTTTGCTTTTGACCTCCTGACAACCTTGTTCCCCGCTCACCTACTTTTGTATCATATCCATCATTCATTTCCATAATTGTATGGTGAATTCTAGCAGCTTTCGCTGCTTTTATGATATCTTCTCTAGTAGCTCTTGCATCAGCATAAGCAATGTTTTCACTGATTGTACCATTAAATAGGAAAGTATCTTGATGAACAGGCGCGATGTTTCTTCTAAGGGATTCTAATGTTATGTTTTTAATATTTTCTCCATCAATTTTAACTACCCCACTCGTTGGATCATAATATCTTGAGATTAGTTTCGTTAAAGTAGTTTTGCCAACCCCCGTAGGGCCAACTAAAGCAATCATTTCACCTGGTTTACATTCAAAGGTAATGTCTTTTAAAATTAAATCGTCATCTTCATATGCAAAGTCTACTCCATCAAAACTAATACTCCCATCAACTACTCCTAAATCTTTCGCATCAGCAATTTCTTTTACATCACTTTTTGAATCCAAAATCATCATTACTCTTTCGGCACCAGCATAAGCTTGTTCCATTTGTTCAAGTAATCTTGCTAAACCAGCTATTGGAGTGTAAAAGAGGCTTAAATATAGTAAAAAGGCAACTATGTCTGCAACAAATATTCCGCCCTGATACGCTAAATATCCTCCAAAGCCTACAACTAAAATTGTGCCTGTTGAAGATAAAAATTCAACTGCAGGATGAAAGACTGCACTAAGTTTCAATGCTCTTAACATAGCATTTGTGAACACACTTGCTCTATGACTAACTTTTTCTTTTTCATATTCTTCTTTATTAAATGCTTGAATTTCATGCATCCCAGATAAGTTGTCTTGTAGCTTTGAGTTTAGTTGACCTAAAGCTTTTTGCGATAGTTGAAAGTTAGGTCTTACCTTTGTTGAAAAGATATATCCTGAAATAAGGATAAAAGGTATTGGTATAAATGTTATAAGTGCTAACTTTACATTAATTGAAAGCAAAATAACTATTACTCCAAAAACTGTAACAAAGTTTGTAATCATTTCTGGGATAATATGAGCATAAAGTAATTCAAATCTAGAAGTATCATTTACAACTCTACTCATAAGATCTCCTGTTTCCTTATCACTAAAAAAGCCAAGTGAAAGGCTTTGAATATGGTTGTATACTTTAACTCTTAGTTCTTCAACTAAGTTCCAAGCAGCTTTGTGTGAAAGATAACTGCTTAAGAATCTAAAAACAACTTTTGCTAAATAGATTATAACCAAAATTAATGTGATTTGGTAAATTTGCTCTAAATCAGCATCTGTCACACCTCCTTCAACCAAAGAAGTCATTGAGCTGAGTAATTTCGGTGCAGTAAGATTAACTATGGTTAGAGCAAAGGTTGCTATAATAGCAATTACATATAGTAAGCGATATTTTATCGCTTCTTTTCCTAACCTCCATAATAATTTCATATATATTCTCTCCTAAAAATTTA
>JBKHBO010000107.1:0-2741 GCA_046542315.1 Clostridia bacterium | reverse complement strand
TATCTTTATCTGATTTTTCATTTATTTCAATATCAAGATTTCCTGCAGCTATATTCTCTGCTGCTTTCGCTTGCTCCTTTGTATTATCTATCATGTCTCCAAAGGAATTAGCTAGTTGACCAATCTCATCTTTACTATCTGCTTTGACTTCTACATCAATATCGCCTAGAGCAATCTTATCTGCTACATTTACTAGGTTAGTAATTGGATTTGTAACTAACTTTTTTAATATCTTTATGATAGCAAAAGCAATTAATACTAATAATCCTAAAAGTATAAAAATTAAAAGAATCATCATTGATTGAGAAGCTTGTAGAATTTCATCCATTTCAATTACTACGCCTGCTCCCCAAGATGTATCTGTATCACCAATGTTTATTGGAATAATTGACTTCCAGCTTCCAAAACCTGTGCTAAGACCTCTATCTTCAAAACTATATTCTTGTTTATTCTCAATAGAATTAACAACCTGTTCTTTAAACTCATCGTCTAAATCTAAAATATTTGAACCTATCATTGTTTCTTTAGGATGAGTCACAAACACTCCATTATTAGCAAGAGTAAATGAGTAAGTACTTTTATAGGTTCCTTTACTAAATGCTAGATCGTTAAGATAATCCAGCGAAATATCAACGCCTGTGGCACCTACAACTTCATTGTTACTATTAAATATTGGTGCAGCAAAAGTAGTCAGGAGGACATCTTTACCATCTACTTGATATGTATATGGGTCTAGTATAACTTCCTTCCCAGACTCATAAGCACGCAAATAATAGTCTCCATCTCCTGGAGTTTCATAACCCACTAAAGGTTCAGTTTTAATTTCATTATTAGATCTATACCAATAAGGAATAAATCTTCCCGTATTATCATAACCCTCCTGATCAGCAAATAGCTCATCCATATCATCAAGCTGATTTGGTTCATATACTGCCCATACACCAAGAAAACTAGGATTTTGATTTAACAATTCTTCCAACATACTATTGAGTATCATTCTTCTATCTTCTTCAGGTAAATTCTCATATGCAGAGAAAAGTTGTGAAGTAGTTCTTGCTGCATCTAAAGCCGTTTCTAATTCAGCTTTTATCATTGCTGCATTTTCTCTAGCAATTGCATCTGCATTATTTTGAGCTGCTTCTATATCTTTATCTCGAGTATCGTTTATTAAGTATGTGAAGACTCCTCCGACTAGAATAGCTACTACTAATATCATTATTAAGCTAACCTTTAAACCTAGCTTAGCATTTTTAAATATATTCAATTCTTGTACCTCACTTTTTTATAAGAGTTCGTTATGGGTTTATTTTTAAATTTAATTCTCTATTACTTAGTTTTTGCTCACAAAAAAATTACTATAATCTCCAGCTATATATCTTTACTGTTAATCCAATCACCACCTATTGTGTTTTAATACAAAATACATATCGACAAGTTTCCATTCTACTTTAGGCATAATCTGCAAATTTTAATAATATTTTATGCATGTATAGAAACATAATAAACATTAGCATCTAGGATAATTCTATTTACGGGTTGAGTTTAATTATCCATCATAAAAGAAATAATTAAATTGATAATTTGAGTGATGAAAAATAGGATTCTTATTAGGGGATATATCATATGCCATATCTACATTGTTATCGCTGCCCATTAAACCATAAAAAAAGAGTCATGCAGTCTCAATTGTCTAGAGAAAATCAAGATATCGTTTAAAAGTTATTTGCTTCCTGAAGAGGTTGCAGAAGTTTTCTTTGAACCTATTGCAGGAGATGCAGGTATGGTAGTGCCCCACAAGATTTGTACAGGAGCTGTTTGATATTTGCAAAAAAACATGAAATTTTATTTAATAGCGGCGAAGTTCAGCAAAGTTTTGGACGTACTGGGAAGTGGTTTGGTATCGAGCATTATGATATCATTCCAGATGCTGTCCTTATGGCTAAGTCTATTGCTTCTGGTATGCCACTTAGCGCTAATGTAGCACGCGAGGAGATTATGCAGAAAGGAGATTATGCAGAAATGGGGTACTCCAGCTCATTTATTCACGATGAGTTGTAATCGTGCAGTTTGTAGGGCAGCATTGGCTACAATAGAAGTAATAAAGGAAGAAAAGCTAATAAGATGTGCAAATGATTTAGGCAAGTATTAAAAACAATTTCTTTTGCTGCAGGAAAAATATAAGTTAATAAGAGTTGTTCGTGGCAGAGGGATGTCTATTGATATCGAACTAGTTAAAGATAGATTATCTAATTAAAAAGATAAAAAAATAGCAGAAGAAAATTTGTTATAGATGTTGGCAGAAGGGTTTAATTATGATTTTCGTTGGTCAGAACTCTTTATGTATCTAACGTTCTATTATTATTAGCGAAAAATAAATTGATGAGGCAATGATAATTATTGAAGAATCTATTAATGAATATGTAAGCGGTGAAATACCTGATGAAGTTCTTAAAATTTCGAAGGGATGGTAATATTAGAATAATATAAAATATTATAAACAACTGCATGTTAGACAAAAAAATCAGACTTGCAATAAATTTCTGCTAACCTATCTATTTATTATTTTTTGTGTTACTCATAGAAGGATGAATATTTTTGAGAGAATTTGACTTTTTAATTTAAAATGCCAAAATAATTGATGGAACAGGAAATCCGGGATATAAAGCTAACGTTGGAATATATGATGATCAAATTTCTTATATTGGCAGAGACAATAACTGTAAAGGAGAAAAAGAAATTAA
>JBKHBO010000045.1:0-15228 GCA_046542315.1 Clostridia bacterium | reverse complement strand
TAGAGGAGGATGATGTTTATGATAGAGCATGATTATAAAGTTGGCGAAGTAGTAAAATTAAAGAAAGATCATCCTTGTGGTGGAAATGAGTGGAAGATCCTGAGGGTAGGAGCTGACTTTAGAATAAAATGTGTGACTTGTGAAAGGTCAATTATGTTACCAAGAAAGAAATTCGAAAGACAAGTAAAAGCAATAATTCAATCAAAGGTTGAGTAGGTGAAAAGATGAGGTTTGCAGTCTTAGCGAGTGGTAGTTCAGGAAACTGTATATACATAGAGTCAGGAAATCAGAGAGTATTAATAGATGCAGGAATTAGTAATAGAGCTATTGGACAAAAGCTTGCTAAAATAGAAATTGATAAAGAGCAAATTAATTCAGTTTTAATCACACATGAGCATAATGATCATGTAAAAGGCGTTGATGTTTTAGCTAGGCATAATCCACATATAGATATTTATGCTAATGAAAACACATGGAAAGCTGGAGAAAAATACTTTTGTCGTGTTCCTGAGAATCAAAAGAAATATTTTGTCAATCAGAATAATTTTAATATTGGAGATTTAGTTATCACTCCATTTTCGATATCTCATGATGCAATAGATCCTGTTGGTTATCAAGTTGATGATGGAAAACATAAAATTATAGTTGCAACAGATCTTGGAGTGATTACAAAAGGCGTTTTTGAACATCTTCTAGATGCTGACGCGATTATTTTGGAGTCAAATCATGACAAAAACATGTTAATTAATGGCCCATACCCATACTTTTTAAAAACAAGAATATCTAGTTCAAAAGGCCATCTTGCTAATGATATTGCTGCAAAACTATTAAGAAAAATAATAAGTAGGAAAACTCAAGCAATAGTTTTAGCACATTTAAGCGAAAAAAATAATACTCCTAATATAGCTTATGAGACAACTTACTTAGAATTGAATGAGTTTGGTTTAAGACCAACTAAAGATTTTGAGCTGGAAGTTGCTGCTCAGGATGATGTTTCTAGGGTCATTTCACTAAATTAAGTAATTAATATCATATATTTTAGATAGTATTTTGACATTTATCTGATACGATATTAAACAGAGAGGAGCGATGCATATGGATTTTGATAAAAGAGAAAACCGTTTTGATTATACAAATAACAATTCAAATAAAACTGGCATAGTAAAAATAATTATTGCTGCAATGATAGGCAGTCTTATTGGGGCATTGATCATGACAGTTGTAGCACCCTATTATATATATGGAACTATAATCCCTTGGCCAGACCAAGTAGTAAAAATGGATAATTCAAATTATGATTTACCTGAACCCGTCAATGCTTCACTCGATTATACTGATACTGAAGATGGAAGTATCACACAAGTTGCTGAGAGTGTTGGCCCTGCAGTCGTCGGAGTTGTTAATAGAGGCATGGCTAGCGACTGGTTTGGCAACACTACGATGACTGAGTTGGGTAGCGGCTCAGGATTCATAATAGATCCAAGTGGACTAATTGTTACTAATGAACATGTAATTACAAATGCAAAAGAAATATATGTGAATCTATCCAGTGGTGCTCAGATAGAAGCCGAAATTGTTGGTGTTGATGAATGGTCAGATATAGCTGTTTTACAAATAGATCTGCAAGACTTACCTGAAAATAGTAGAAGCTTACCATATGTCACATTTGGAGATTCTAGCAAGGTTAGAGTAGGACAAACAGCGATTGCGATTGGAAATCCATTGGGACTCGAATTTGCTAGAACTGTAACAGCAGGAATAATTAGTGCTGTCGACCGAGTTGTCAACGTTGAAGACCGTCAATACTCTTTGATACAGACGGATGCTGCCATAAATGCAGGTAATAGTGGAGGGCCACTATTGGATATTAAAGGGAATGTTATTGGGATCAACCAAATAAAAATTTCAAGTACTGGAGTGGAAGGATTGGGTTTTGCTATACCATCAGATCAAGCAAAGCCAATTATTGAACAATTAATTGAATTTGGTGAAGTTATTCGACCATATCTTGGAGTTAAAGGATTGCCAATGAATGTAAGGTATGCTACTTACCTTAACAGCAAGGTTGATTATGGAATTTATATCGACGAGATCATTAAAGATAGCCCTGCAGAAAAAGCTGGAATAAAAAGTGGAGATATAATTATTGGCATGAATGGAGAAAAAATTACAAGTTTTACTGAGTTACAAAGGATACTATATGGACACGATGAAGGAGATACAGTAGAAATTGAAGTATATAGAATCTCAGAAGATGAGTATATAACATTTGACGTGGAATTAGAAGTATCAATAAGTTCATAAATAAGAAAAGGCATGATCAAATTGAACATGCCTTTTATCATATTTAAAGCTCTTTCACTTTTTTGACAATGTTTTTAGAAAAATTACTAAATAAGTCAGCTTCTTTTTGAGAGAAGTTTTCAATTTTGCCAGCATCACTTAATTCTACAAGATTCCTATTTATAGGAAGTCTATATAAAATATCTAAATTTTCCTTCTTTACAATATCATCTAGGTGACTTTCTCCAAAGATATAATGCTTGCTATTACAGTCTGGGCAAATAAAATAGCTCATATTTTCCACTATACCTAGCATTTCTACATTCATCATTACAGCCATGTTAATAGATTTTGCAACGATTAGATTTGCTAAATCTTGTGGTGATGTAACAGCTATAATACCATCCAAAGGTAGAGATTGCATAATTGTTAAAGCTACATCTCCAGTTCCTGGAGGCAGATCAATTAATAAGTAATCCAACTCTCCCCAATTAACATCAGTGTAAAATTGTTTTACAGCTCCAGCTATTAAAGGACCTCTCCATATTACAGGTGAATTCTCATCGCTGATCAATAAGTTCAGAGAAATTATTTTTATACCTTTTTCTGTTTCAACTGGAATTATTGAATCATTTTTACTTGTTGCTCTTTTTTTATTTATACCAAAAATCTTTGGTATACTAGGTCCTGTAATGTCAGCATCCATTATACCGACTTTATAACCTTCATTCTTTAATGCAAGAGCTACTAAAGATGTAACTGAAGATTTTCCTACCCCACCTTTACCGCTCATTATAGCAATAATCTTATTTATTTTTGTTTCTGCTTTAGGCACTTCTTTCTCTATCATTATTTCATCTCCATTCAAAATACATTATAAACATATGCACGTTATATTATACTCTTAAAAAGCCATAATTCAAGAAATAATCAGTAATTGGTATTGCAATTGTTATTTTGTAGGTATATGATATGTACTATTGAATTTTATAGATTAGAGGTAACGAATATGGATTTATGGAAAAAAAATCTTATTATCCTTTGGGTAGGTTGTGTTATTGGAGGGGTTGCTTTTTCATTAGTATCTCCTTTTTTACCGATGCTATTACAAGAGGTTGGGGCAGAGTCAAATATTGAGTTATTATCTGGTCTAGCTTTTAGTGCAACCTTTATAACTAGTGCTATGATAGGGCCTGTTTGGGGTACATTAGCAGATAAATATGGTAGAAAGCAACAAATTTTAAGAGCGGGTTTTGGAATTGCGATAGTATACATTGCTATGTCTTTTTCTACCAGCCCAGCACACATTATACTCGCACGACTGCTTTTAGGATTATTTAGCGGATTCATTCCTTCAGCTATAGCAATGGTTGCAACAAACACTCCAGAACAACACCTTGGCTATGCGTTAGGATTTATAAATACAGGATATTCGTTTGGTGCAATTGCAGGACCTATGGTTGGTGGATATATGAGTTCTTTTTTTGGATTAAGAAGGACTTTAGTTATAGCTGGTGTTGTATTGTTTTTTGCAACAATTGTTGTTCTATTAGGAACAAAAGAAGAAGTGCCAAGCGATAGAACTATTAAATTTAGAATGATTAAAGATATAAAGATGGCTTTTTCATTTAAAATATTAGCTGCTATGTTTATAATTATGATGATATATAATTTATCAATGACAATTATCCAGCCTATTTTGCCACTTATGGTTCAGAATTTAGCGATAAATAGTAATCAGGACCCAGCGGTAATGACAGGCATTATATTCTCATTAGCAGGATTTGCTACAGTATTAGGAGCACCTTTTTGGGGAAAGTATGGCCAAAAAAATACATACAAAAAGGCTATGACAATTGGTTTGTCTGGCGGAGCGTTTTTTAGCTTTTTACTAGTATTTGCTAGGTCTGTAGTTTATGTTGGAATAACAAGATTTTTCTTTGGGCTTTTTCTAGCTGCTATAGCACCTTCTGCAACTGCTGTTTTAGCAAAAAATGTGCCAAATAAGTATAGAAGCAGAATTCTAAGTATTAACTCAAGTGTTAGTAAATTGGTTCTGCAGCGGGACCTATGATAGGCGGTGCAGTAGCAGGATTTTGGAGTTTAAACAGTGTGTTTGCTTTGACAGGTATAGGATTAGTAGGGATAATGATCTGGATGAGGACATTGACTTTAGAATTAGAAAAACCGATTGAATTTGAACAAGCAAATTTAGAACAACAAACTCTTGTGCTAGAATCAAAATAAGAAGGAGTTAATTATGTCAAAAACAATTATAGCAACTAGCAACGCACCAAAGGCAAACGGATGCTATTCTCAAGGAGTATTGGCGGGCAATACGTTATATGTTTCAGGGCAGCTTCCTATTGATCCAAAAACAGGAGAGAAGCTTGTTGATGAACCGATTGAAGTGCAAGCTAAACAAGTTTTTACAAATATTATTGAAATTGTGAAATCAGCCGGTGGGGATATTGATAGTGTTGTGAAAGTATCAATTTATCTTGAAGATATCAATTCTTGGGATATTGTTAACAAGGTATACGGGGAACTTTTTACAAAAGACTTTCCTGCAAGATGTGTTTTAGCTATTGGAACATTACATTATGGATTTAAAATTGAAGCTGAAGCAATAGCATATATAAAGAATTAAATAGATAAAATGCTTTTTACAATATATGAATAATTGATTAAACTCGACATGAAATTTAAGTTTAAGTCTTCATAATTATCATATTCAATAAGATAAGCTAATTTATGGGCAAAAGTGTTGATTTTAACCAAATCAATATCTGATAGCCCTTTTTTATTTTTAAAATTTGCACTTTTTAGATACCTAAAAATATATTGAACATAGTCATCACTAAATATTGATCTGTTAAAGATAGCAACTATGTTATCTAAAATATTTCCAATTCGAAGATGCCTATAATTGATTAATATTGAGCTCCGATGATCTGTTGACATTGCAAAATATGTTGGCGAAAAATTTTCTAAAGCTATAGTTAGAGGAAAACTATCTAGTATTTTTATAACCCTTAGTAAAAAAGGTATTGTGTTTGCGGAAATAGCGTTAAAGTCATTTTTGCTTAACTTACCATATTGATGTGCTTTTTTTAAAGAATAAGCGACATCTAAAGGGGTAATTATTGTGTAAATTGGTTTTTTAAGAAAATTTAAATCTTTTGAAATTATTTCTTTGTTAATTTTATGACTTGATAAAATATTAATACTATTAATTAATGCATTGCATTCATAATTGGTAAAAGTATGACCATTTTTAAATATTATAAATTTTGGGTGAAGATCTTCAATAATTAAAAGAGATTCTCTTTTTGCATCATTTAGGTGTGCATAGTATAATCTAGGAAATGGGTAAAATTTAGATTTTTGTAGATATTGATAGAATAGGTTTTCTTGCTTGTATTTTTTATACTGAGATATAGAGCTTGATTTGTTATTATCTAAATAATGCTTTACAATAACTGAAGAAGGTATACTTCCAACGCCATAAAAAGTTATGCGACTGGTTATATAGTTGTCTTCTTCTTTTAAGTTTGATATTTTTAGGTTTTCGATTGGCCAATGAAATTGTTTGCGCCAAAAAGATTTATTTAAAAAATCAACCATTATTTTCACCACCTGATTATATTATATCAGATATTAATTGAATATATTAAACAATGAAAGGTATTAAACATGAATAAATATTTTATATTAAATGGAGAAGTAAAATTAGTTGATGAATATAATCTTGAAGCAATTGAGAAACAAGAAGGTGTATACGAGGTTATCAGAGTTGTAGAAAAGACTCCTTTATTTGCTAGAGAGCATGTTAAAAGACTATATAAGTCTGCTAACTTGATAGATTTAGAAGTAAACATGACGGAAAAAGAGATATTACAAAACATATGCAAATTATCAACTATCAATAATATAGAAGAAAAGAATATAAAATTACTTTTTACTAAAAAGGGAGACTCATATTTTTTCTTTATAAAATCATTTTATCCTGATGAAAAAATGGTCAATGAAGGTGTTGATACAATTACATATAAGGTTAGCAGAGAAAATCCTAATGTAAAATATCATAATACTGAACTAAGAGCGTCAATTAATAAAAAATTAAAAGAAGCAAATGCCTATGAAGCATTATTAGTTGACGATGAAAATAGAGTAGTTGAAGGTAGTAGATCAAACATATTTTTTATAAAGGCCAATACTTTATTTACTGCGCCTTCTAGTGCAGTTCTTATGGGAATAACTAGAGAGAAAGTTTTAGAAATATGTAATGACTTGAAAATTGATGTAGTAGAGAAAGATATCTTCCTTTCAGAACTAGAAGATTTTGAGGGAGTATTTATGACTTCAACATCAAATAATGTTTTGCCAATAAAATCAATAGAGGATATTGATTATAGTAATTTTAATGGCAAGCTTAAAAAAATAATGACTGAATTTAGTAAGAAAATGACAGAAGATTTAACTGAAATGGAATGCATCTGCGAAAAAATAGTTAAGGAGTAAAATATGACCCTAAAAGATAAAAAGATAAAAATGGATAAAAAGCTGACTATATATTGTTTCGCACCTGCGATTCTATTTTTGTTAGCAGCAATTAGTTTTGCATATGAAGGTAGCTATAACAGGATGGCGATAGCAACTGGGGGAGCTATTTTAGGCCCAGCAATATGGATGTATCAAAGGGACTTAATGAAAGTAAGAGAGGATTACACACCAAATATACCAGGTATTACAAGAATCATATCTACTGGCATCATGTTAGTGACTTTTGGTCTAGCATGGTTCTCAAATTTTCAAGTAATTTCTAGTGTTTTATTAGTTGCCGCATTTGGACAATATTGGTTTGTTGAAAATCCTAGCGCGACCCAAAGGTTCTATCATGGGCTGATTTCAGCTGGGGTTGGAGTTTGGGGATATATATATTATAGACCAGTAGCGTATGTTTTTATACCAATAAGTTTCTTTATGGCATTTGATTACTTAAGAAAACAAAAAAGTGAAAACACAAATGATAACAAAAAGGGTAAGAAAACAAAAAATAAAAAGAAGAAGTAAATGGGGAGATAAACATGGCCTTATGTGCTATTAGTAATCTAACTAAGTTTTATAGTGCAGACTTAATCTTTGAGAATATAACTTTTGAGATTGTGTCTGGCGAAAGAATTGGACTGCTGGGAAGTAATGGAGCTGGAAAGACTACCTTATTAAAAATATTGATGGGTAGAGAAGATTATCATGGTGGAGATGTATTCTTTAAACAAGGATTAAGAATTGATTATTTAGATCAAGTCCCCACTTTCCCAGATGAGTATAAAACTATAGATGTTCTTTTATTAGCTTTTGATGAAATATTCAATTGTCAAAAAGAGCTAAAAAGATTAGAACACTTAATGGCTTCAAATCCAAAGGATTTAGATTCCTTAGTTGTAGAATATGGACAGATCCAACAAAAATATGAAAACTTAGGTGGATATAGATTAAAAGAAAGATTAGATAAAATATTAGTTGGTCTTAATATTGACGAGCTTATGCAAGAAAGAAAGTTCAATTTACTTAGTGGTGGTGAAAAGTCAAGAGTAGTAATGGGCAAAATCCTATTGGAAGAGCCTGATATTCTGTTACTTGATGAGCCATCAAATCACTTAGATATTGAATACATGGGTTGGCTTGAAGACTACTTGCAAACTTATCAAGGAGCAGTAGTAATAGTTTCACATGACAGATGGTTTTTAAAACGATCTGTAAATAGAATAGTAGAGCTGACCAGAAAAAGAGCTGAATTATATGATGGTGGATATGATTACTATTTAGAAGAGAGAGAAAGAAGACTAGAACAACGTTATAAAGAGTGGGAAGCTAAGAAGAAAGAATTAGATAGGTTAGAGGAACAAAAAGAGCGTTATCTTATTTGGGGCAGATCAAGAGACAGTGAAAAAATGTTCAAAAGAGCTAAAGAGTTACAAAAGAGAATTGATAAGATAATTCTTCCCGAAAAACCAAGACTATATGAGAAGAAAATAGTCATAAATAATGAAACCATAAGTAGAAGTGGAAACGAGGTAGTTCGTTTAGAGGATGTTGGACATAGCTTTGAGGAGAATGAACTATTTAACTCTCTTGATTTAGTAATTTATTATCAAGATAGAATTGGGATTGTAGGACCTAACGGAGTAGGTAAAACTACACTAATGAAAATAATGTTAGGCCTATTAGAACCTACTTCTGGAAAAGTTAAGTTAGGTTCTAGAACTAAAATTGGATATTTACCTCAAAAAATTACTTTTGATAACGAAAATGATGATTTGATAGAAGCTTTTCAAAGAGAACATGATATTACTAAAACTAATGCTAGACATGAGCTCGCAAAAGCACTGTTTACTGGCGATGACGTTTTTAAAACAGTAAGGTCATTATCAGGTGGTGAGAAAAGTAGGCTTAAACTCAGCATAATGTTTTATGGTGGAGTTAATGTACTATTCTTAGATGAACCTACAAATCATCTAGATATAGATTCTAGAGAAAAGCTAGAAGAAAGCCTTTTATCTTATGATGGTACGATTATCTTTGTATCACATGACAGATATTTTATTGATAAAATATCTTCCAAAATAATAGAAATACAACCAAGTTTTGTAAAACTATATCATGGAGGATTTCAATTTTGGCAGGAAAAAAGAGATAGATATATATTAGAAAATATGCAAAGCGAAATAGAAGATGCAAATTTAGAAGGAAAAAATGCGTACAAACAAAAGAAAAAACAAGAGCGTATAATAAGAAAGCATCAAAAGAGTATCGAGAACTGTAGAAGAAAAATTGCTGAATTTGAGAGTGAAATATTGCACTTAGAGGAAAAGCTAGAAAGAGAAAAAGAGCTAGAGATTCTACAGGATTTGTTTTCAAAAAAAGAAAAGTTGGAAGAAGAATTATTGGCACAGTTAATGATTTATGAAAAGCTTTCAAATGAAGAAATTATTATTTAAATTTAAACATCTCAGAAGATAACAGAAATCTTCTGAGATGTTTTAATATTTATCTTGTCAGTCGATATAATGCAGCTGCATAAATCTTTGTAGCCAATAGAATATCTTCAACTTTAGCTTGTTCATCAGGTTTGTGAGCATTGCTTTGGCTCCAACTAAAACCAGGACCAAATGTAATCGAATTTTCTATAACTCTTGAGTAAGTGCCACCGCCTAATACAAGGGGTTCTGATTCATTGTCGTTTGTGTAATCTTTATATACATCCATTAATCCTTTAATTACTGGGTGGTCATCTGGATAGTAGTAAGGCTCACTATCAGATCCTTCAATTAAAGTTACAGGAATATCAATTATTTCGCCTCTCATGCCATCATAAATTTGATGAGCAGTGTAGGTAATTGGGAATCTTATATTCACAGAAACTTCAATCGCATTTTCTACAATACTCATCAATCCTGGATTAAAAGCTAACTTGCCTGATTGTTCATCTTCAAAGCCGCATCCAACATTTTCCCCGTGATGATTAAAAGCAATCTTATCATTATAGAATTTGATAAATTTAGCAATGTTTTGATTAGATGTCTCGATAATTGGTTTAAGCGAGTCAAACAAGATTGACATAGCATTTCTTCCTGTTTCAGGTCTGCTTCCATGAGCAGAAACTCCTCTGGCTACCAGCTTTATTTTATTACCATCAATTTCTGTTTCAATAGTATCATCATTATTATTGTTGAAATTTTCTACAATATTTCTAATCAAGCTTAGATCATCTGCTTCAAGAGTTAATTCTGCATAATCTGGCACTGAATTAACAGCGTTTCCAGCAGAACCAGAAACTACTCTAATATCTTCTGTTAGCAACTTCTGCTTAAAAATAGTTTGAAACTTAAAAGTCATGATCCCTTTTTCACCTTTCACAACTGGGAAAGAAGCATCTGGAACTAAAGAGAGGTCAGGTGTTTTAACATTTTTAGCATAGTATTTAAGATCTTCCATGCCAGATTCTTCGTTAGTGCCAAATAATACTTTTAGTTTTTTATTTATTGGTTCACCAGAATCTATCAAGGCTTTAACTGCAAACAAAGCCATTATTGCTGGGCCTTTATTGTCACTAACTCCTCTTCCATATATAACTCCATCTTTATAAGTTGCGCTGTATGGTGGGTTTGTCCAACCATTTCCTTCAGGCACAACATCTAAGTGTGCTATTAAAGCTATTTCCTTATCACCAGTTCCGTAAGTAGCTTCACCTACATAGTTATCAATATTTTTTGTCTCAAAACCCATTTCTTCAGATATTTTTAGGGCTTCCTCTAAAGCCTTTTGAACACCTTGTCCAAAAGGCATCTCGCCAACTGGCTTTTCTCTGACACTTTTAATTTTTACTAAGCGCTGAATCTTTTCAACAATCTCATTTTCATATGAGTCAATCAATTTGTCTAGTTTTTTCATAATACCCTCAACTTTCTAAAATTTAATAAGTAGTAGTTACGTGATATCCGATCTTTTTGTATAGATTATACATATTGCTTGCTTCAAGAGCTTTTGCTGCTTCTATCATTATTATAGCACTAGCATAAGCATCTTCTTTGGCATCATGATGGTTAAAGTCTAAACCCAAATATCTTGCTACACTATCTAGCCCATGACGCTCTAGATATGGCCACACTTTACGTGATACTTTCAAAGAACAAGCATACTCGTATGGAGGTGCAGTGATAAAGTGAGCTCCTAAAGAAGAGTAGAGCACCTTTATATCAAAAGTTACAGAATGTGCAACTAGAATTCTATTTTCAAGATATACATAAATTTCTGGCCATAGTTCTCTAAAGGATGGCTGGTCTTTAACCATATTTGTATTAATTCCATGTATCTTTGTATTCCAGTATTCAAAATACAAAGGACTTGGTCTAATTAACCAACTAGGATTATCTACAACTTGACCATTAGAGACAATCGCTAATCCTAAAGAGCACGCACTTGAAGCTTTGCCATTTGCAGTTTCAAAGTCAATTGCTACAAAATCTATAGATTTATTTAATAATTTTACTATGCTTTCTTCTCCTTCCATCAATAATTATTTTACAAGGTTTATTGGTTTTTTTTGTTCTTCCTGAGCTAATTCTAAAGGTATATATTCTAATTCAGCCATTCTGGCTAATACTATGTTTCTATTGGCTACAGCTTTTTCCATAGAAACATAAGGTGAATAATAACCTGGGCTTTTAAGCAACCCAGCAATGGTGGCAGCTTCATTCAGTGTAAGGTCTTTGGCAGACTTACCAAAATAATAATTAGCTGCATATTCTACTCCATATAATCCATGTCCAACATAAATGATATTACAGTAAAATTTAATAATATCATTTTTAGAATATTTCTTTTCAACTTTATAAGCCGTTGCAGCTTCAGCAATTTTTCTAGAGAAAACTTTTCTTTGACTTAGAAAATCGTAGGAATTTCTTGCAAACTGCTGAGTTATTGTACTTCCACCGGAACCAACAAAGTCACCAGAACTTAGATTAGAAATAAAAGCTCTAAAAATGCTTAAAATATCCACCCCATTGTGTTCGTAAAAACGATGGTCTTCTATTGCTACTATAGCGTCTAAAAAATGATTAGAAATATTATCATAACTTACTAAACTAATAGTTTGATGAGACTCAAGCTCAATTAGAGACCCATTTAAAGTGGGTTTGCTTGCTATTTTTGGAAAAGATGGTTCTGGCAATTCTCTAAAGTAAGCAGTGAAAAAAATTATTGAAGAGCTTAATAAAAAGAAAATTATAAGTGAAATTAGAACTGTATATATTTTTCGTTTCATCTCGTCTCACCATTTTCCTTAAATTCATAACATAAACATTATATCATAAATCAACTAGATATCTTTAAACAAAAAAAGAGGCTTGCAAAGCCTCTTTAGTCTATTTTACAAATTTTGCTATTCTCTTTAGACCTTCTTCAATATTTTCCATTGAGGTTGCATAACTTAAACGAACAAATCCTTCCATACCAAAAGCAGAACCTGGTACAGTTGCAACATGAGATGTTTCTAATAGGTGAATAGCAAAGTCCATGCTACTATGAATAACTTTTCCTTTAATCTCTTTTCCAAAAAGTTCCTTTATATTCAGCATAACATAAAAAGCTCCACCAGGTTTTCTGCAACTAACATGAGCTATTTTGTTAATTGCTTCGACCATAAAGTTCCTTCTTTTATCAAACTGCTCTCTCATTGAAATTACCGATTCTTCTGATCCTTCTAGTGCTGCTAATGCACCTTTTTGAACGAAAGAAGTTGGATTTGAGGTGCTATGTCCTTGTATTTTATTCATTGAAGCAATGATCTCTTCAGAAGCAGCTGCATAACCTAATCTCCAACCTGTCATTGCATATGCTTTTGACATTCCATTTATAACAACAGTTCTCTTTTTAATCTCTTCATTAAAAGACGCAATTGAAACATGCTCGAGACCGTCATAAATCAGTTTTTCATAAATCTCGTCACTTATTATATAAAAATCATATTTAACAGCTAAATCAGCTATTGCTTTTAGTTCTTCTTTTGTATATACCGTTCCAGTAGGATTACCAGGGCTATTAAAAATCATACATTTTGTATTTTCTGTAATAGCATTTTCTAAGTCTTTAATATCAAGTTTGAAATCATTTTCTTCTGAACACTCAATATAAACAGGAGTTGCATCAGTTACTTTTACCATTTCGCTGTAGCTAACCCAGAAAGGTGCAGGTACTAGTACTTCATCGCCTTCTTCACATAATGTTAAAAAAGCATTAAATAATGGTTGTTTAGCACCTGTTCCAACGATAATGTTTTTTATAGTATAATCTAATCCATTGTCTTTTTTTAACTTTTTACATATTGCTTCCTTTAATTCAGGAATTCCACTTGCAGTAGTGTATCTAGTAAACCCAGAATTTATAGCTTCTATAGTAGCATCACAAATGTGTTGAGGAGTATCAAAGTCCGGTTCTCCAACACTAAAGTTAACAGCATCTTTTCCTTCTCGTACTAAGTCTTTATACATTGCACTTATTGCAAGAGTCATAGAAGGAGAAAGACGTTTTGTTCTTTCGCTAAGTTTTTTCAAAGAAAACAGCCTCCCTTATGTATTTACGATATTAGATTAGCACAGATTTTCTGAATTGTATACAGTATAATCAAAACTTTTCAGCTACAAAATTTGAATTATACTTGCAACTTTTTGCTTATAATTGTATAATACTGCTCAAAGAAAAGCTTTGAGAAGGATACATTAGATATATACTTGATTACAGAGAGGTGAGTTATCTGAGAATCACCAGAAAGTAATATTTAATAGCACCTTTGAGTGGTTAAGTGAACTTAAAGTAGCTTAGCACGGGTAATACCGTTATTTAATTGAGCCGGGCCTAGCCAATAAGGGTGGTATCGCGGGTAATTCTCGTCCCTTTTACGGGGCGTTTTTTTGTTTTAAAAACAAGGAGGTATTATAATGTTAGATATTAAAGAGATTAGAAATAACCCTGAGGAAGTAAAAAGAAGACTCCAAACAAGGGGAGAAGAGGTAAAGGTAGATAGATTAGTTGTATTAGATGAGCAAAGAAGAGAGGTTATTGCAGAAGTCGAACAATTAAAGCATTTAAAGAATGAAGTTTCAAAAAAGATACCATTAATGAAAAAAGAGGGCAAAGATATTAACCCAATTATTGAAGAAATGCGAGAAGTTGGCGAAAAGATAAAAGCAATGGATGATAAACTAAAGGAGATTGAGCTTGAAATTGAAGAAATACTTCTAGTAACACCCAACATTCCTGATGAAGATGTTCCTATAGGAAAAGATGAGTCAGAAAATGTAGAAGTGTTTAAATGGGGTAAACCTAAAGAGTTTAGTTTTGAACCAAAAGCCCACTGGGATATTGGGCCAGACTTAAATATTTTAGACTTTGCTACTGCTTCCAAGATAACGGGTGCAAGATTCACTTTATTTAGAGGCTATGGAGCAAAGCTAGTTAGGGCTTTAGCTGCATTTATGATTGACTTACACGTAGAAAACCATGGATATTCAGAAGTTTTACCACCATACCTAGTAAACACTAATAGTATGATTGGAACTGGACAGCTGCCAAAATTTGCTGAAGATGCTTTTAAAGTTGAAAATGAAGATTATTACCTTATTCCAACAGCAGAAGTACCAGTAACAAATATATATCGAGATGATATATTAGCTGAAGAGGACTTTCCAATTAAATATTGTGCATATAGTGCTTGTTTTAGAGCAGAAGCTGGAGCTGCTGGTAGAGATACTAGAGGGTTGATAAGACAGCATCAATTTGATAAAGTAGAGATGATAAATTTTGTAAGACAGGAAGATTCTGCAAATGCTTTAGATGCTATGGTAGAAGCAGCTAAAGATGTTTTAGAAGAATTGGAGTTGCCTTACAGAATAATAGAAATGTGTACTGGGGACTTAGGGATTAGTGCTGCTAAGAAGTATGATTTAGAAGTTTGGATGCCAAGCTATAATGATTATGTAGAAATTTCATCTTGTAGTAACTGTAGAGACTATCAATCTAGACGCGCAAATATTAGATATAGAAATGAAGAATCAGGTAATTTGGACTTTGTTCACACTCTGAATGGTTCTGGAGTAGCAATTGGAAGATGTATAGCTGCTTTGTTAGAGAATCACCAACAAGAAGATGGTAGCGTTGTAATACCAGAAAAATTATCTAAATATATGGGCGGATTAGAAATAATAACGAAGAGGTAGAATGTATGAAAGAAGAGTTTAAAAGTAAAGCAAAGGCATATTTGGATGGTAATTGGCCTGAAGTTGTAATTACGACTATTATATTTATGCTATTAACAAGTGTTTCAAGCAGTGATTCATGGTTAGGGTTTGAATCAGGGAGTTTTAATTTTAGCCTTCAAGGTGG
>JBKHBO010000106.1:0-2907 GCA_046542315.1 Clostridia bacterium | reverse complement strand
GCAGTATTTCATAACAGCTCTTCTAACCCAAAAGTTTTTGTCATTTTTCATTGGTTCAATATACTTAAGTGCACTTTCACCTAGAAGATCTGCTAATATTTTAATCCCAGCAACTCTCACTTTATAATTACTATCTTGCAATGCTTGAATATAAAACACTTCACAATCTAGTCCAAATTTTTCATATATGAGTCGCAAACTTCTCGGTCTATCACTAAGACCTGCTTTAGCTAACATTTGCGTGGCTATTACTATTTTATTTTCCAACATAATCACCCTCCAGTAAACTTAATTCTATAAATCTTTATAATTTCCTTCAAAGGTTAATTAATTTTTGAAGAATATCTTTTTTAAGTAATTAGTAGTATATCAGCAGGAGGACTCTTTTAAAAAAGTAGTTTTCTATACCCTTACAACTAACTATGTAAAGATGGTAGTAATAAGTTAGAAATGAATTTTATTATGATAAAGCGTTGCAGTAATGATACAATGTTGTTAAGAAGCTTTTTAGAAAGGAAGATTTTATGATACCAAGATCATTAATGAGATTTGTAGAAAAACCATATCAACTCTGTGATGACTATGAAAGATTTCCAGTTATCAGACAGGCTCTAGTAAGCGTAGATTTGGAAGATAAGAAAAATCCTGTTTACAACTCATTTATGAAGAAAATGAATAAAAAAATGAATAATAATATTGCTAATGAAAGAGAAGGTTATACCCTTAAAGAGTATGCATTTGATAGGGCTTCAAATTCTTTGAATCTAATATTAGCTCAATATGGTAAGCCTAATCAGAATTTTCTTAAATGGGAATCAAACATATCTATTCCTGAAGCTGTTTTTGATAAGAATAATTTTGATAAGTCTAAGTTGACAAGTCTAATTAAAAATAATGCAAGCTATTTTGGAGCTGACTTAGTAGGGATTACTTCTTTAAATGAGAAATGGATATACGCAAAAGATTTAATAAAACCTTTTGTTTTTAAAGATAGTGATAAGTCTTATGAGACAGAAAAAGAGTTTGTAATTTCAAATAAAATTAATAGAGTAATTGTTCTTGGGTTTGCAATGAATGCTAATCTAAAAGAAAGATCTCCAAAAGTTAAAGCAAGTGCGGCAAGTTCACTAGGTTATTCAAGAGCAGCAATTACTGTTATAGCCTTAAGTGAATATATAAGGAACTTAGGATATCAAGCAATTCCTTGTGTTAATGATACAGCTTTAAGCATTCCTTTAGCAGTTGATGCAGGATTAGGTCAAGTTGGTAGGAATGGTATCTTGATAACTCCAGAATTTGGGCCAAGTGTTAGGTTAGCAAAGGTATTAACTGATATGCCACTAAACTCTGATCATCCAATAGACTTTGGTGTAGTAGAGTTTTGCCAAAATTGCTTGTTATGTGCTAAAGAGTGCCCCTCACAATCTATAAGCTATGAAGATAGAACATTTGAACCAACATGCTCTAATAATAATAGTGGCGTAAAGAAGTGGTACATTAATGGGGAGTCTTGTTTAAAGTATTGGCAGGAAAATGGAACAAGTTGTTCTAATTGCATTAAAGTTTGCCCCTTTACAAAAGGATTTGAGGCAAGTCAGTGTATTGAGTGTGTTAAATGTGAAACTACAAATGGCTGTGAATTGCAAGTAAACACTCATTACAGAGAAAAACACGGATACTTAAAAATAGAGAAGTGGGGATATCAGCCAGAAGTTTTATATCCTAGAAGAAAAGGACTATAGCTATAGCAAATAGAATGAGAAATAGAATAAATTAAACGATATAAAAATGAGAGAGAGTCTTAAAAATCATATGGCTAGGAGAATAATTATGAAGTGGGAAGACGTAAGAAAGCAATTTCCAATTACTAGGGAGTATGTCTTTTTAGATCAAGCAAATAAATGTGCGTTACCAAAGTTTAGTACAGAAGTGATAGAAGATTACATAGACAAACAGCAAAAATATAGTGGAGATAAGCAAGAATGGTTCAAAGCACTAGAAGAAGCAAGAGATAATTTTGCTAAACTTATTAATGCAAATCCTGATGAAATAGCTTTTACTAAAAACACTTCTGAAGGATTGAATATAGCAGCAAATGGTATACCACTTAAAAAAGGAGATACTGTTTTATTAAATCAAAATGAGCATCCTAACAATATTTATTGTTGGCTAAATTTAAGAAGAAAAGGAGTCAAAGTAAAATGGATTCCAACTGAAGAAGGAACTATAACAGTTGATAATATCAAAAAAGTTATGGATGACTCAGTTAAAGTTATTTCTTTTTCTTCAGTGACTTATGCTCCTGGTAATAGAAATGATGTTAAAAACATAGTGGACTATTGCAAAAAAAGAAATATTTACACAGTTGTTGATGCTGTTCAATCTGTCGGAACCTTAAAGGTAGATGTGAAAGAATTAGGAATGGATATTTTATGTACAAGTGGGCATAAAGCTTTACTTTGTCCTCATGGGGTAGGTGTAATATATATTTCAAAAAGAGTTCTAGATGATATTACTCCAGTTTATGTTGCAAGGGCTGGAATGGGGATGGCAGCTCAAATAGAGCATGGAGAGATTAAATATGAATTGGATAAAGCTGATAGTGCAAAAAAGTTTGAAATAGGAAACTATAATTATCTTGGAATAACAGTTTTTAATGAAGCTTTGAAATATTTATTAAGTCTCGGTATGGAAAATGTAGAGAATAAAATTTTAGAGTTATACTCATATTTAGTGAAGAGACTAGAAGAATTAAATTTAGAAATAGTAAGTCCAAAAAAAGGAAATCTCAGATCTGCAATACTATGTTTTAAAGCTAAAAATGCTAGAGAATTGCATGAGGTTTTAATGAAGAATAATATTATCAATACCCTTAGAAGAGATATGATTAGAGTTTCACTTGGTATT
>JBKHBO010000105.1:0-2932 GCA_046542315.1 Clostridia bacterium | reverse complement strand
TAAATCTTCTTATATAGTTAAGTATTATAGACATTTTCTTAACACCCATAAGATCAGTCACTTTGAAAATATTTCATCTTATTGATACATTTATGAAGCATAGTGAGATTAATAGCTACATAATCAATATGACACTTATTGAATATGAAGTGCTATTCCATAGTTCACTTGTTAACTTTTAGTATCTAAGATTTTATACCAGATCCATATATTAGATTTTAAACAATCTAAAACTATGTTTTTCTCAGGTCAACTTTCATATAAATGTACTTGTATATTTTTATTAAATATAGGATATTTTATAAATAATCCTGACTAAAGTATTCATTAAAGCTAATTCAATAAGCTACCACATTCTTCTTGCCAATCTTCCATCTCTTCTTTGATTGTATTACATAATTCTTTGTAATCTTTTGAATTAACATATCCATGCTCCTTCATACTTTTATAAAATTTTTTAATACTAGCAGCAGTAGTCTTAACATTATATGGATTTGACCAGATACATTTATATATATAAAAACATCCCATAAAAGAATTAATAGTAAAGTTGCAACCTTCAGCCATTTCCAAGGGGCCTTCTCTAAGAAGATAGGTATTAATATATAAATCTGCATTAAAAAGATGTCTTTTTATTGTTTTTTGTTTCAAACCAGCTTTTTTTAAATCCCTTTCAAATATCTCAAGATACTTTTTGTTTATCTCTTTTTGCTTTTCACATAACTCATCATAGTTTTGATATTCCATATCTTTAGCTCCCTTTCATCTTAATATATCTTACTTACTCTAAATAATATAACAATAAATCCAATTTCAAAAATACAATATAATTTTTATCGAACTGTCTACAAAAACATACTATGCAACTAGATACTATTTCTTTGGGAATCTTTTATACAATCTACTGCAATCATTAGTGCAACAATTAAGTCTTGGTATTTTTCATCGTAAACGCTTATTTCATAGGTATCTCCCCATGCTAAAATCTCTTTACGAATCCTTCCAACAATGCTTCCGTATCTACTTATAGAAAAATCATAATCAAAAAAGTTACCTTCTAATGATATACCCATGTCCTCTGGTAATACATCAATATGCTTTCTAAGTAATGCTAATCAACTTTGTAGTATCATTTCCCGTCCACCCCTAAAATGGACTTCATACTTTGGTAATAATGTAAAGACAACCTTATTAATAACAAATACTTCTTGACCGTGCAAATCACTGACATGAACAGTATTACCGACTAGTTTAAAGTCTTGATCAGCTTGATACACAGGAGTTTGGTTTTCATCGAATATCCTATAATGATCTGTTATTTTAAAAACATTTTGTTTAACATAAAGTGTGTTCATAAAATACTCCTCCCTTATTACATGGTAGTGTAAAGTATTTCTCTACCTATTACATAGTTTAAGATAACCACTTAAAATTATTGAAAACTTAGATTTTTTCGATATCAGTATAGAATATTAAATTGATTAAGATAGATTTAACCAATATTTTCTTTTCCACCCATCGCGTGGTTGTTCAAATCTTGACCAAGAAAAGCCTTTTTTCACTAAATAATTATGAGTCCCATTATCTTTATCACCATTACCAGGACACAAAATAATTTGCCCATTACATTTAACTACTCTAAGAAGCTCATTAACTTCAGTTTTCACATCATCTCCCACTACATGCCCAGCCAAAATTACGTCAGCAAAGTTACTATTAAATGGTATTTGTTCAATTATTCCATCTACTACATAAACATTATTAAAACCTAGATTCTTAGCTTTTTGTTTAAGATACTCTCTAAGATTATTAACAGGTTCAACACAGTATACAGTTTTAGCTGTTTTTGCAGCTACAAACGCTAACCTTCCAGTACCTGCTCCAATATCTAAAACTGTTTTCCCTTTGAAGTCTGCTACTTCTGTTAACTCTTTTGAGTCCCAATTTAGAAATGGTTGATTATCATAAATCTCTGGATCTATAACATAGACTAACCAGTCTTCCAAAGATCTCATTACGCTTAGTTCTGCTTCTCTTAACCTTTTTTCACTAACAACTTCCATTCCTCTTGTTTCATTAAGAACATCTGTAATAAAGTCATCAATTGATGGACATTTCTTAACAATGTACCAGTAAACAGCTGGATTATATTTTAGTGCTATTCCAAAATCTTTTCTTGATAAATTGCTTTTTTTCAACCAACTTAATTGCACCTTTTCTAATAACAGCATTGAGTTAAATGAAACATCTTCTAAATCCATCCAGTTTAACATATATAAAACCCTTTCTCTTATGTTTAATTTTTATCTATTTAGAACTTTTGAAAAGCCATTAATCATTACTTATTAATTTCATCATTAAATTTGCTACCATTGCCCCTGAGTTTTGATTTTGTCCAGTAACAATATTACCATCTCTTACTACGTGATTAGCTAATGTGTCTAAAAATGCAGTTTCACTTTCAAAGTCAACTCCAGCTTTTCTTAGTTCGGTTTCTGGATGAAGTGGAGTTTTTGTCATTCCTAACTCTTTAATTTGTTTATCAGTAACAGCTGTCATATGCTTATCTCTAATCAGGCTGTTACCTTCTTCATTAATGGCTCGTAAAAAGCCTAAAGCACCATGACATACTGAACCAATTATCTTATCTTTCATATAGGCTTCACTAATTTTTTCTCCAAGTGCTTTAGATTGACCTAAGTCATAGGCAGCACCCCATCCTCCTGCCATATAGATAAGGTCATAATTATCTACATTAACATTATCAATTATTATTGAATTATTTAGCTTTTTTTGAAACTTGTAATCTTTTAGAGATCTCTTATCAGCTTCTATAGCTAAAGGCCATCTAATAGAACTTGGTTCTATTGGTATTTTGCCAGCTACACAAAACCATAACAAATCATATCATTGCATTAGGTGTTGTGATAAA
>JBKHBO010000104.1:0-2933 GCA_046542315.1 Clostridia bacterium | reverse complement strand
TTATTACTTAATATTATGGTTTATTACTATTTATGTGAAGCTGTTGTTGCCACCAATAAAAAAAGTTGCTGAGTTGCCTAATCCAACTTGGATAGCTTTTTGTACAGTTTCAGGGTCCCAAATAATAGCTGCCGCAGATTTAGGGATATTTCTCTTAATTATTTCACGTAATAATGCTGTAGTATCTCCAGAACCTCCACCGCCTGGATTGTCTGCTACATCAGCTAATATTACAGGACCAGACTTATCGTTTTTGAGAAGTTCTTGAGTTTGGTTTAATCCCACAACTGCATTAGGGATTTCTTTTAAGAATTGTTCTCTAATTTGCCACGCTTTATCTACAATCACATCAGAGCAGTCTTTAGCTAAATCTAAATAAGGACGATCAGCGGTCGTAACAATAGATAACCCAGCATGAGGAACATCGCCATAAGGGAATCCACTAAAAATAGAGACATTAATAATGCCCTCTTTCGCTTCCCACTCTTTTGCAAGTTGGTGTAATTCAACCATAGGTCCTTCAGCTGTTCTCATATTGATTGTTGGGGGCATCAATGGTTTGTGAGTATATGCATTGATAGGGTCAATTTCTCTTGAAAATATTTTTTCCAAACATTCTGTTGCCTCAATAGCTCTTTCATATCCATCAATATGAGGGTTAGTATCATAAGCAAATACTCCATCACATTGATTACACATGTTCTCAGTTATATTGCCATGTAAATCCATTGTTAAAAGAAGTGGTTTATCTCCAATTATCTCTCTTATAGATTGAGCGATATCTCCTTCAGGATCTTCTACTCCTTCTGCTATCATTGCACCATGAACTGATAATAAAACAGCATCAGGATTGGAATTAATTATAGGCTTTATCAAGTTTTCTTTTAAATATTTATATGTAGCAGCGTCTGTAGGGGCAGATGGAGTAGCACTAGTTGCAATTGTAGGAATAACTTCCCAATCATTTCTATTTGCAGCTTCTATAAAGGCTCCTACTGCAGATTTAGTTCCAGCATACTTTTTAATTAATTCATTGCCAATTACAAAAACTCTATCTTTCCATGCTTGTAAAGGTGTAGGAACAGGAGAAAACACATTTGTTTCGTGACTAATCATGCCAATAATTATTTTCTTTTTCATTTTTCACTCTTCCCTGGCAAATTAATAATTGCCATTTTAGTAACACTCAGTAGTAATAGCCTAATATAGAAGCTTTAGCATATTAAAATAAGTGCTTGCTTAAATAGTACTACTGAAACTTATTATCTACAAGATATATTTATAAAGTTATTTGGAGTATAGTTTTCCATTAGGATTAACACATATTCAAATTATTAAAGTAGTGAACATACTCTAAATCAATAAATAATTCACAAGTTTAAAGAAAGACAACAAGCCTTCCTTTAGACAACTAAATAAGCTGTTCATACTTTTAGGGTGTAATAAGAATTAGAAGTTTAAGAGAAAGTTAGTCTTCCTTCAATATCTCTGCTTTCATTTGGATGAGCCCGACACCACTCTTCAAGAACTTGATATGCTGAAGTTGCGATTGTTTTTGGGCGTGATATCTTACTTATCTCTTCCAAGTCTAAATTAAAGTAAGATTTTAAATTGTTAAAGTGATAACTTTGAAAAACAGCTGTATAAATATGATCTTTTACTACATTCTTATAGTTAACTTTAAGTGATTCTAATTGCTTCTTATCTTTAGAGTAAATAGCTTCAACTCCTCGATTGACTTGATAAAATTCACCTTCCCCATTTAGATTATCTTCTCGCATCAAATGATTAAAAATACGCCATAGGTGTTGCCCAGTTATTTGACATTCAATCAAATTATCATCATAAGGGAAACAAGAGGTTAGATCTCCAAGAGTGACAAGTGGTCCTAATTGTTTTTGTCGAATTGATCCTGAAGCAGCAAACATTACATCAGTTTGTGTCATCTCAGCAAAAGCATCCGCGACTAAATTCCCCAGGGCTGATTCTTTAATTCTGCTAGGATGAGTAAGTTTTTTGTTAAAACGTGTAATCACACGATTATACTTTTCATCAACCTTTTGTTTATAAGTATGAATAAAGGCTTTTAGTTCTTCATCTGGAGTAGCTGTTTCATTAGAAATTGGCACAAGTTCCCATTTCCATTCAACGATTGAGTTAGTATCATCGTCAACTATAATATCAAAACGTCCAATTTGATCAGTGCCAGTACCAGCTTGAGCAACTAAGATATTATTAACAACGTCTGGTTGATCTAATATTGTATGAGAATGTCCTCCTATAATCATATCTACTCCCCATTCGGGGTTTAGTAATGCAGCTAATTCTAAGTCAGATTCGTGTCCGATATGAGTCAGGGCAATAGTCAAATCAATATCATCATTTTTATACGCATTGCAGATCTTTCCAATTTCATCGGCTGCATCTTCAAGAGAAATAAATGTGCCAATCAAATTATCTTGGACTAAAGCTTCTAAAATTTTCTCAGTGATAACACCTGTAAAAAGAATATCAAATCCAGCCTTTTCAATAATTATATAAGGGTTCATTAGGCGTTTACCATATTTTTTTATATACAAATTTGTGTTAACAATAGGAAAATTAGCTAACTTCTCAAGAAAAAGCAGGTGAGGTAGTCCATAATCTAGCTCATGATTTCCTAAAGTAACTACATCAGGTGAGAGATAATTCATTATCTCTATTGTTGATATTCCCTTATACTCTGAATCAATAACAGACCCTTGTATCATATCGCCAGAAATAACATAAATAACATTTTCCTCTTCAGCTCGCACTTTGTTAAGATAACCTGATAGCAATGCCAGTCCTCCAATTAACTTTCCGTCTCCTTCTCTAACTTCAGCCAAAAAATCTCCATGCATATCGTTAGAATGAAGAATGGTGAACTTTTTCCTAATCATGATAAACCCCCT
>JBKHBO010000044.1:0-16204 GCA_046542315.1 Clostridia bacterium | reverse complement strand
TAATTCACTAAATTCATTGTATTTGATTTTACACAATATTATGGACTTGACTCTTCTTTACGTTAATTGAATAAACATATTATTTATGATAAGTTTAAATTAAGAAGTAAGGATAAGGAAGGTGATGTTTGAACAATGACTAAGAATAAAAAGCTACTTAGATTCCTATCGTTAATTGTTGTTTACTTGTTGTTAGCTTATTAACAGCTTGTCAACAAGAGACAGAACCAGAGGTTGATGATCAAGAGCCAGAAGAAAGTACTACTGATGACACAGGGGATGATGAGTTAGAAGGCACTCCTCCAGTAGAATTAAGTGGCTGGAAGAATCTAACTGAACCTATTGACATTATCGATGATTTTGAAAGGTTAGAATGGGTTTGGTCAAATGTAGATCAAGGTGTGGAAACAGATTCTACAGAAGTAATTTACGAATATCTAGGTACTGAAGAAATTGATGGTGTAGAAACAGATGTAATATATTTCACTGCCAAAGGAGACGAAGCTAAAATTTGGATTGATGAAAACGGTGATGCTGCTAAAGTAGATGTTAACGGTGAGACTATACCCGCAATGATTGCTGATCAAGCTTTAGTAACTGTGCTAGAAGCAGTGTTTATGCCATTTGAACAGGTAGAGAATCAAGGGATTTATGATTTTCTAACTGAAGAGTATGAAGATGCTGTGTGGACATCTAAATCAGAAGAAGAAGTTACTTTTGGTAATCATGAAGCTACTGTAACATCTTTAGAAGTAACAGTAGGCCCTCCTTTTAGAGAAGTTGAGCGTGGAACTGCGATTTGGAAAATTGTAGACTTTAATTCATTCCAGATGGTATCAGGATTTAGTTGGAAAGAATATGAAGAAGAAGGAACTTATGTAACATTTGAACTTAAAGATGTATCTTTAAGGTAATAAACTTTTGTGTTATTTTTGTATCATTAATAATTCTGAAATAATTTTTTAGGAGGTTGCTGTATGGAAAATGACAAAGTCTTAGGACTAAATCAGAATATTGCAGGTGCGTTGTCTTATTTCCTAGGAGCAATAACTGGTGTTATATTCTTTTTATTATCAGGTGAGAATAAATATGTTAAATTTCATGCCTCACAATCAATAATTGTATTTATCGCACTTTATATAATTGCAGTTGTGAGCAGATGGATACCACTAGTTGGGGGATTATTATCAATCATTGTATCAATTGCAAATTTATTATTATGGGTTGGTTTGATGTATAAAGCTTATAATGGAGAGAAGTTTAGGTTACCAATTGTGGGGGATTTAGCTGAAAACTTAGCAGGAAGTTAAATGTTACTAAATCGTTAGATAATCTATAGAAAAAATAATAAAAATATGGAGTGATTTGATACAAAAATATTTAAAATTTATGCTCATGTGTATTTTTATTATAATCCTTTCGAGTAGTTTAGCTTTAGGATTGGAAGATATTCTTGAAGGTTATCCAACTGCAGAAATTGAAGTCAATGGAGAGATTGTAGCATGACGTTCCACCTATTATAATTGATGGTAGAACCATGGTGCCTTTCAGATTCATTGGAGAAGCCTTTGGTAGAACTGTTGACTGGGATGGTAATAGATCAGCAGCAATGATATTTACCGATGATGAATTACAAGATCCAGAGGTATATCCACCTTCTGAAAGTGAACACGGTACTTATAAAGACTTGCCAATTGTTCTAGTTGAAGTTGACAATGAAGTTATCGAAGGTGACGTTCCAGGGGTAAATCTGAAAGACAGAACATTAGTTCCTTTTAGATTTATCGTTAAGAAATTAGGCTATAAAGTTGGTTGGAATTCAGAAAAAGGAATGGCAACTGCTTCATCCACGGAAGAAAGCGAAATGAAACTACTCTATACAGATGATCGTTGGGAAGAGATTATCAATTTGGACATATCTCCTAATGGCGACACTGTAATAGTTAGTTCAGAATTATATTCTCTAGATAAAAAGAGGTTTTAATTTCAAAGAAGGGTGAAGACGCTATCCAATGAATAGCATAGATTATTCTCCAGATGGCTCTGTATTAGCTGCTTCATGGTGGGAAGTTGATCTATATAATGCAGAGGATTTAACTCACCTAAAAGAGATCCAAGGGGGACACGAGGCGAGAGTGAGATTTTCTCATACAGGTGACATGTTAGGAACTGCAAGACATAGTAAAGCTTGGCTGTGGAAAAAAATGATGATTTAGAGTATAAGCAAGTAGCTGGATTAACGCCAAGTACTGATGTTGATATGCTTAGTGCAGTAGAATTCTCACCGGATGATAAGTATTTGGTAATAGGATATGATGATGGTATAATTCGCTTTGGGATACTGATACTTACGAATTAGCAAAACAATTGATTTAGAAATTGACGGTTGGGGGACACAACTTAACTTTTTCTCCCGACGGCAAAATATTAGCAGCTTCAGAACCTGATTTATCTGGTGAGTTCTACCTTTTTGATATGGAAGACTTTAGTAAGATAAGCACGAAAGCACCAGATGGAAGGATTAGTAAGTTACAATTTTCACCTGATGGAAGCATACTAGCTTATGGATTACACGGAGGTGGAGTGGAAGTGCTTAATACCGAAGATTGGTCAGTTATGTACTCTTTTGAGCAAGATGATACTGTTACTGGTCTTTCCTTCACTCCAGATAGTAAAACAATGGTTGTTGGAAGTAAATTAGGAACTTTATACGTATATAAAGATAGATAACATAAGCGTTAGTTAAATTAAAATTTATAAAAATTAAGCAAAGAGGTTCATCGGCAGTAATAAAAACTGCTAGTGAACCCCTTTTTTAAACAATTATCCCTTGTTGACTATATAAATTGAAGAAATATCATATAAGCATTGGAGATTCTATGAAATTCCTTAATCACTAATTTTAAAATATCCACTTTCATTTAAATAATAATTGTAAGAACATAATATACTTCCGTCATCTAAGACACCTATGATATTTACGTCACCCTTTTCAACAGTTGCAACTGGGCCATCTATAGTATTTTTAGAAACATCAACTACATAAATTAAAGTCTCATCTGTTTCATGATTTTTTAACGTGAAAGCAAATTTTTCATCTTCATTATAAACAAATTGTTGTTGCATCTCATGTTCGCCTCTTAATGGCCATTTAGCTTCTAAGTCTGTTGTTTCTAAAGTTGATAGCTGAATTTGTACTCCTTCGTCTTTATTTATCCCTATTAGATTTTTACCATTAATATCATGTAAGAGAATTGAGTAACTGCCTACTTCTAGTTCATATGTAGGATTAATTCCACTAAGATCATGGACTAAAAAATCTCTAATTCCTTCATAGCCAACCATACTAACTAAAATCTTACTATCTTCTTCAATGAATTTCGGTTGTGATAAGTATCCATAAGGAGCCATCGAATCGTTAGGAAATTGAGGAGTCTCAAAACGTAAAGAATCTTCTCCATCATCAACATAATATAACTTTAATCCTTCTTCATCAGTATAACAAATTTGACTAAGATCGCTGTTGATATCATATCCTCCATACCAAGTTAGAACATTCTGATTATCATCATATGATGCCTCTCTATCTTCTAGAGATTGAATTCTCTCTGGCACTTCTATTCTTTCGACTATATTAAGATTGTAATCATAAACTACAACTTCATCCTTCAATTTTACAATTGCATTCTCTTCCTTAACATTAATCCCATAAATATCTTTGCCAACATCTATATAATTAATCATAGTCATCGTTTCAATATCAATAATACCTAAAATATTGGTGTATTCATTCTCAGTTCTTATATCACTTGTTACAATTAGCTTTTCTTCCGTTGTTGTTAATATCCTTAAGTTATCTTCTCCCCCAAGTTTCTTTGGGTAGTTTTTAATTTCAGATATTTGCTCAACTTCTCCTTCTATCTTAACTAACCCATGATCTGGATAACTTTTCTCCATAGATTTTATAATCCATTTAGAATTATTCTTCTCTAACTCATATAGCCATTCAGTTTTGATGTATTCTTTCTCGCTTCCAAAATATGTTATTAATCTAGCTCTATATGAGTTATCTTCAATTTGAGTCAACTTGTCAAAATAAATAGACCACGGATTAGACTCATCATAATCAGGCATTTCTTCTTGAGGTGTAAAATGATAAGCAAAACCATTTTCTTCTTCCAAATAAGCTCTATCTTCTATTTTAGAGAAGTCTATGTTTTCAAGATTGAAATAATAATCAGCTATTTCTTTTATTTTTTCATTTTTAACTATATACCTATTCTCATCGTCTCTTTTAAGTGAATCGAATCCTTCTTCCCTCACAGTTTTAATATATGCAAACTTAGCTAATTCGCTAACTTCTAAGTCTTCTGGGGATTCGAAACTATTAGCATTGCCAATGCTAGTTATAGAGTCAAATAGAATTGAGCTCCATAAATCATTTAATATCTCTTCATCTTCAATAACTTTTTCTTCAAATTGCTCTTCCTCTGGCGGGGTATTATTATCTACTGGTTCTTGAGCTGATTCTTGATTACAAGCAGTTAGTAAAAATATCACCAGTAAAACAACTGAAATAGTTTTTACAGTCTTCATATAAACTCTCCTTTGATAAAAAATTTTATATATCTTAAAAACAAAGTCATTATAACCTCAATTATTGGGTATTATGATTATATCATATTTAAAGTCTCTCATCATTCTAATAGATCAATACTCAGGGTTTTTATAATATCTGATACTACTAGTTACTATTTCAATTTTCTCGCTATATCCTGATACCTTTATAGTAATCTTATATAAAAACTGAGGGTTTTACTTAGTTTTTTGATTAGGAAAAGCTTAATTAAAAGAATTCTGCCTTTAAACAATTATATTGGTTAACTATTTAAAACCTGTTAATCTTAGCTTTGATAAGAATATTGAAGGCGAGTTAGCTATGACAAAAACGCTCACAGAAAAGTATATTAATGAAAATTCAGAAGCCTTAGAAGAATTAAGTTTCACTTCCATGGGGGTTACTGCACATGCTGGTGGAAACTCTCATACTGGTCGTAGTGCGTTTGATGCTGTTGACCTTCTGAAAGTAAGTGCAAACTATTTAAGAGAACATGTTACTGATGATGTTAGAATCAATTATTGTATTACAAATGATGATTCAGGACCAAACATTGTTCCTGACTATGCTTCTGTTTGGTATTACGTATGATATTTATAGTAGATTGGTAAAAGCAGCTAAAGGTGTCTTAATGGCTACTGAAACAGATGTTGGAATTGAATTTATTGGTGGATGTTATAACACTTTACAAAATGAGGTGTTAGCAGAATTAGTACATAATACAATGGAAGAAACTTACTTTCCAAAATATACCAAAAAAGAGTTAGAGTTTGCTAAAAAGATGAATCTAGTTAGTCCCAAGTATAAACAAATGTTAGCTGAAGGCAAAATCAAAGAAGATGCTCCAATTAGTCAATTATATTTCGCCTATAGCTAGCAACAATGGCTTTAGTTCAACCGATGTTGGAGATGTACAACATATTGCTCCTGGAGTAATATTCTTTACAGATACACACAATATTGCAGCTACTGGGTACAGTAGGCAAATAACTGCCAGTGCTGGTAGTTCTTATGGTCAAAAAGTCATGATTTATGCAACAAAGGTTATGGCATATGCAGCAATCAAAGCAATAAAAAATCCTAATATCATCGAGAAAGCAAAAGCAGAGTTTAAAGAAGTTATGAAAAATAAAGAATATAATTGCCCAATTCCAGACGAGGTTCCAATACCTAACAAGAAATAGTAAATAAGCAATACATAAAATAAAAGGCATAAAATTATTATATCAAAATAATTTTATGCCTTCTTTATCTTCTATTTTAATTTAAACCTCTTCTTTTGGGTAAGGTCTCTTTAACGAATATTGCATCCCAATAATCGCTAATACCATTAATGTAATGGCTATTATAAAGCTTGAATTATAACTACCTGTTGTATCATACAAGTATCCAAACAAAACTGGTCCGATAATTGCTCCTGTTGATCCGAGTGCTGACAATAGTCCAAAAATTGGTCCGTAATCTTTCCTCCCATACATATCTACAGTCACCATTGTAGTCGCTATCGATCCATATGCAGCTCCCAAGCCTGTTCCAATAATAATTGCTACTAATGCAATAGTAAAATCAGCAAACAGTAATCCAAGAATAGCCGATAACCCAGCAAGACTAGAAACAGTAACGGCCCATCTGCTTCCAAGATTATCAAATAATTTTCCTAAAATCACTTTTCCAACAGCAAGTGAGCCCATTGATAAAGCAATAACGTTTGCACTAAAAGTTATTGAGTAACCAGCGTCAGACAGATGAGGGCCAGTTGTTGCCATGATAGTGTTAATGCCAAGCATTACTAGAACTGAACTAATTGCTAAAATCCAAAATCTTAAAGTACTTATCGCTTCTTTAAACATTAGACCTTCTTTACTATATCCTTTATTGTTCTCTTCTTCGCTTGATGTTTTATACCCGTATGGTTCTACTCCTTTATCCTTCGGATGAGTTTTTATAACGAAAAAAGTTATAGGAGCTATCATTAAAAACATAATAACCGCTAATATTTGATAAGTAGTTCTCCATCCATAAGTTTCTATCCAGTGGCCGGTCAAGGAACTAAAAATCATTCCTCCTATACCACTACCCATAAAAGCTACTCCAACTGCCATCCCTCTTTTATCATGGAACCAGTTGCTTATTATGATTGATAAAGGCAGAATAGATATAAGTGCTACAGACATGCTCACAATAAAAGTAATTATATAAAAAGATGCTAGTCCTTGAATTAGTGAGTATGAAAAAAACGAAGCAGCTAAAATTATTGCTACAAGTTGCATTAGTCTTCTAATTCGTATTTTTTCAAACAGTTTTGCACCAAAAAGAAAAGCTATTACTTGGCATATAGCTCTAATTGTGAAGAGTGCATTTGCTTGAGCTCTAGTAAATCCTAAATCCTGACTAATCGGTTTTATAAATAAACTCGCGCAGTTATATACAATTCCAAGCGCAGCTGCCATAATTATGAAACCAGAAAAAACAATAATCCACCCATAGTGGATTTCTTTAATCTTATTAATAACATCCATAGTTAACTCTCCTATTTGCATCTAATATACTTAAAAATTAAATAGATGCTTTTTATATAAGCATCTAAGTTATTATATTTTATTATGTCTAATCACATCAAATTAGCGCATAAGTTTAAAACCAACCTTATAGTACTACTAAAACTTCAATTAGTAAATAGGATTTATCTAGATAGTCAATAATTTAGATAAGCTAAGAATAAAGCAACAATTGAGTTTGTAAAAGTTCAATTGTTGCTATAACTTATACCTTTGATCCTACAATATCCGAGAAATTACTAATTAAATATACACTATTTAATAATTTGACGATTTTTTAAATCTTTCAATACATCATGTAAGTTTAGTTCTTCTAATTTTTCTTTTTTAGGAATTCCTGTTGTAACCTCCCAATTATGTGCTTGGTAGTATTCATTTAGCATTGGCTCTAGTTCAACTACACTTCCCGCTGACTCGCCACAATCAGCTGGTAAGGGCTCTTCCAAAAATCTTTTAGGCAAAGTATCATCTTCTCTTCTAATACCCTCTCTTACTATATAAGCCCTTTCTAAATTCATTATTCTCTCTGCAGATTGTGTGAGTGATTTCTTTGTATACTTTCTACCATCTAAAGTATATAACAATTTTGCAGCTTGCTCAAACGGAAGAATCTCCATATTTGTTATCGTGTTTTTGCAAACCCCCAAACTATCTGCTAAAGCACATCTTTCTTCATAATGTTTGACTACTTTACCTTTGCCTCTATATTTTAATCTAAAAGCAGAGTCAGCAACTCTGAATCTTTGAACACCTTCTTCTGCATCTTCTGTAAATTCAAAAGATGGTTCAGATCTAAGATGGTCTCCTCCACGGGTAGCAGTTGCAAATCCTAATGCATAACCCTTTAACCCTCTTGGATCAGCTTGAAATATTTCCAACCCTTTAACATGCATAGCATATTCTCTTGAATTCTTTCCAATTTTCTCTGCAGCTTCTTTTACACCATCAGCCAATACATCTCCAAAACCTTCTCTGTATGCTATTTTTCTAACCAACTCAATGACAGATTTTTCATTACCCCAAGTTAGATCAAGTCCATCTACATCACTAAGTTTTAGTATTCCCCTCTGGTACAGTTCTTGAGCAAATGATATACACTCAGAAGTTGATATAACATCCATCCCTAATCTATTGCACATATCAATTGCTTTAAGTGATGCCTCTATACTACTCACACCGACTCTGGATGAAAATCCTGCCAATCCTTCAAATTCAGGTCCCTCACTTTTTAAGCCCTTATATTTACCTTCATTAATTTCTATAAATCTACTGCAAGGTATAGTGCATGAGAAACAAGCTTTAGATTTTCTTTTATATTTCCTTTCTAAATATTCACCACTTACTTGGTCAGCATACTCAAATCTTCCTGTTTGAAAATGTCTTGTGGCTAAACATCCAGCCTTGTTTAATGCACTAACTAGCTTAGTTGTTCCTAATCTAACCCTAGTCTCATACTCCTCATGATTGAATATCTCTTTATCTATGTTCTTAACTATTTCATAAAAACCATCAGGGTCCTTGCAATAAACAGGATTTGTACCTCTTACTGCAATTGCTTTAATATTCTTTGATGCCATAACAGCACCCATGCCAGTTCTAGCTGCTGCTCTGACCAAATTACAAAAAATTCCTGAAAACTTAACGCCATTTTCTGCCGCTGGGCCAATGCCTGCTACCTGGATTCTTGGATCCTCTAATTCTTCTTGAATTAGTCTTTGGACTTCAAAAGTATCTTTTCCTGCGAGATGCGTAGCGTCAATAATTTTGACTTCTTGATTTTTTATGTATATATAGGAAAGATTTTTAGCACGACCTTCAATCACAATTTGTTCATATCCAGCAAACCTTACTTCTGGACCAAAAAAGCCACCTGCATTGGAATCACCTAAAATTTTTGTTTGTGGTGACTTTGCTGAGAAATTTACTCTAGAGGAACCAGAAAAAACTGTTCCTGTTAATGCACCAACTCCTATTATCAGTTTATTTTCTGGGCTTAATGGATCGACTCCTGGTGGCACTTCATCATACAGCCTTTTCATGTTAAATCCTCTACCACCAATATATTTTTCTCTATATTCTTTTTCTAACTCATCTATTTTGTATGAATTGTCTGAAAGATTGATTCTTAATAATTTATTTTGATTATTCATGATTATATTTCTCCTCTTACTTTATACTACTTGCAGTTGAAAATATTATGGCTCCAGTTGCACATCTTTTTACACACTCTGGATCCCCTCCACAAAGGTCACATATGAGTGGAAATTCTTCTTCATCAAAAGTGATACTATCAAATGGACAAGCTTCTCTGCATTTTCCACATGATATGCATTTATCCTTATCCAGTAATACTGCATGTGTCTTCTCATCTCTTGTTAAAGCATTTACTGGGCAGACACTAACACATAAAGCATTTCCACACTGCCTACATACTAATGGTTTATCTATACCTAGCTCTTCATTCTTATCAACATTAATCCTAGACAAATTGTTAGCAAATAATTTATTGTGGGTAAAACTACATATGCTTTCACAGGCTCTACATCCACTACATTTTGTCTCATCTACTAATATTCTCTTCTTTACTTCTATCTTATCATTTTCATCTGCGACAATTTTCTTTGTTTTAGGATCAATTCTATCTAATCTATACAGAACTAATCCATTAGGATCTGGGCAACTTATTCTTTTAGTATGATTAACCCAGTCATTTTTCTCGCTCAGCTCTCTTTGTTTCAGTGGAATAAGTGGCATTATGCTTTGCAAAGCCCATAAACACATGTATTTACCTTCTGGAATAATGATTTTCCCACCTATAACTTCAAAGTAATCTCCAACTTTCATAGGCAAATCACAAAACCCTTTAATATCTTCTACAACAATTCTTAAATCATACATACCTATTTCCTCCTTAATTTAAAACAAAAATAGTCCCTGACAAGGGACGATTTTAACGCGGTGCCACCCAATTTCTATTTTTTTATAGCTCTTAGTCAGATACAGTATATAATATCCTGTCTTTATAACGTAAGACTTACGGCATCAGTTACTAAATAATTTCACCTTGCTCTTTATGAACCCATTCATCATACCTATTAGTACCAAACTCACACCCATGCCTGGCTCTCTGTAACTCTTTAGTATGATTACTTTTTTCAATCTTAAGATTTATTTTTATTGATATTATTATAGTTAGCTAAATATAAGATGTCAAATGCTTTTGTAAATTAAAGTGAGACTAAGCTTGTTATCTATTCTCTAAAATTGACCTTATTACTTTACCTGCTCTATATGATAATGCAAACTCTTTATCTTGAGGCTAAAATCATTTTGATGTTTAAGAATTCTCATCTTTTTCTAAACTCAATAATTGGTTTTTTCTCCAGGAATTAATTTCTCATCCATTTTAAACTCAGATCTCTTAGGGTTCTGTATCTAAACTACCCTTCTGTCTTGGTGTAATATAAATCTTTGTGTTCTCATCATCTATTGGTACAAAAGTAGCAAAAATTCTAACGCTCTGAAATACAATTTTGCCATATATTTGCTATTTGAAATTTCAACCTAAATAGATCTTCATAGTTCTTAATTTCACTATCCTTTAAAGCTGTTTTTGTTCCATCATCTACTTCGTTATCTACGTAGAATGTCATCAAATTATCTTCCCATTTAACTACTGGGCCATTTACTATTGTTTTACACCCTTTTCCTATAGTTGTTTCGTGTACAAAAGGCAAATGCACAACATCTAATTGATTTTCGATTGCACGAGTATAATGAACATTCCATACTTCTGAAAAAGTACTGTATTGAAATCCTTGTTTCAGTTCCTTAAAAAAGGGTATCTCCGGAATATTCTCATCGTTCATATCACCCATACCACAGCCAAATAAATCCATACGCCTCTTTCACTTTATATCCATTAACTTTATATCTATCAGGTACTGCTGCAGCTTTGCCATTGGTGGGTATGGTAACCACTCTACCTGTGCTGCCATAAATAAACCCATGAAAAGGACATTGAATTTTACCAAACTTTACTTCTCACTTAGATAAACTAGCACCCCTATGACAGCACTTATCAAAAATACAGTTGATTTTAGAAGAATTGTCTCTCCATAAGACAAGTTTTTCATTCAATCTAACTACTCCTACAGGCTTCTTTTTGACTTCTTTACTTTCCATGATGGCATACCATTGGTTTTTTATCATTAGAGAGCTACTTCTAAGCTTAAATTATTCTCTGGGTAATATTCTAAAACGATTTTTATAAAATTGAATTGCAGCGATTCCAATTAAAACAACCATTCCTGCTAAAGCAATCATCTGAAGCATTTTATATCTACCTTGAAAACCTTCTGGGGAGTTCAAAAATTGATATATTCCAAGATATGCCCAAGCTACAGGTAGTGGAAAAACAGCATTTTTATTTGAAGTAATAATTAGATAGACAATACCTACTGCAACTATAAGTGTTATAATTGCCCAAATATCAGAAGCCATACCAAATCCTTGCCAGTTAATTTTCACTAGCCAAGCAGATATGTTGACAACTGTAGCAATAACTAGCCATCCTGTATATAAGCCAAAAGTTAACGGTAATAACCATTTGCCAGGCTGCTTTATCTTCTCAAGCTTTTTCAATATGATTGCTAAAACAATTACAAAAGCAAAAATGAAAATTGAAGATATTCCTATCTGAATAAAAGAGAAAAGCACTATCCATGCTACATTCAAAAAACAAGTTATCCAAAAGAGAGTACTAATTTCATCAATCGCACGTTTATAATATGGATCTTCTTTTTTTACAATCATTGTAATCAAAGATATAAACAACAAAATATAGATAACACTCCATATACTAAAAGTAGAAGGGCTTGGTGTTATTAACGTTATATACATATCTGATACAGCCTTTTGGCTCATTCCATTAATAACTCCAAACGCACCTAAAGCATTTACAGCTAAAGTTATTCCTAACAAAATGAGGTTTATCCATGCTTTTTTAATTCTTTCCATTGTATTCCTCCTAATATCACAAGTTTTCTTTACTAAAGTATACATTAATTTTCCTTCTTATACTAAATATTTGCATTTGTACAAACAAAAAAAATACATGTCAAACATTCTGCAGTCGTTTGTTTCATAAATGCGATTGCTGCTTTTTGATCTTACAGTTTTAAATAGCTAAAGTATAATTAAGAGAAATCAACTAAAAGCATCTATTAATATATATAATCAAAAATAAGAGAGGGGTTCATGTTTTAAAAAAAATTACAGTTTTTCTTTAACTATAATAGTTTTTACTTTATTAATATATCAAAACTTCTTACAACCAGAAAAGATTGGATACAATAATATCTTTACAGAAAAGCCTTTAGAAAGCAAAGTTGTATTTGAGACCATTACATTAGATTTAAGTGAAGAAAATCAAATTATCACTTAAGTAGAACTAATAGCTTTAACAGGAAAGACTATATTTCAATGGGACTTATCTACTCAAAAATCAAATCCTTGGTATGAGAATTATACAGAAGCAACATTCTCTAAGAAAATAGTAGCTGATAATGTATAAACTTTTGAATATTCTTTATCGCTTTCAGAAGCTATTGATTTTTTTGTAAATGTTTTAGAAGTTACTGGAGAAAATAAATACCCTATTCAATATGATTTTTATAAAAATGAAGTTTCAAAATTTATGGAAGTTGATAATGAAAGTTACAGTAGTTTTGTTAAAGAAATGGCTCATGGAATTCTTCCTTTAGATATTAATAATACAAATTGTGATAGTGACCTAATAAAAGGGCCAGCTTATAATATTATAAATACAATAAAAGATAATTCTTTAAGACACTTTCAATTTTTTGTTACCAATGAGTATAAAAACACTTTGCTAATTGAAAATCATTCTTACCCTGTTGGGGTGTTCTTCTCAGGTGATAGTTTAATCTTTAAAACTGAGTTGAAAAATATATCAAGTAATAATTATAATTATTGGTTTGGGCTAAGTTTTCAAGACCCATCTGGTGAGTGGATAGACTCGCCAGCTAAAGTAGTACCTCTAACTTCAAGAAAAGTGTTAATGTTACTTATGAATGGAAAGTTTTAGAAGAAATATTAAGTGGTAACTATCATGTTGTAGCATCTGGGACAAGCCTCCACATGAAAATAACTCTAAACGAATTGCTCATATGGAAGCACCAAAAATTCTTTCTCTATATAATTACCAAGAGAACTTTAACTCATTAGATACAAATCTTTGGAAAGCTTCAACATTCACCTTAAGAAGAACAGATTTTTTGCCTGAGAATGTGAAAACAAAAGATGGCAAACTAATTATAGATATGCTTGTTAATACCTTTAAAAGTGGAGAAATGCAATTAACGGATTTCAACTCATATGGATCATATGAAATTCGAATGAAACTCCCTGATGCAAAGGGGTCTATAACTGGTTTTTTATGTATAAAGCTCCTGATTATTATCATGAGATAGATATTGAGATATATAACGATACAAGTAAAGGATTTTTTTTGACTACCTACTCTGACTGAAAAGACCAAAATGAGTTTCTAGATGAACTGCCTTTTGATGTAACAAGTAGCTATAATAACTATAGATTTAACTACTATCCTGACAAGCTCGACTACTACATAAATGATATATTTATAGTTAGTTTCAATAATGGATATTCCCATGAACCTACGCATTTAATTCTAAACTGTTGGTATCCTAATTGGCTTGATAAATGGCCCAGCAGATAAAAATGTTTCATTATTAGTCGAATGGATTTGGTATTAATTATTACTGATAGTAAGTATATAAAAGTAACTCTTATGATGTAGTGCTAAAAAGGAGAAAAATAATGATTAAAGTATTGAAAATCACAATAGCATTATCAATTTTTATTATTTTAATGTTTGGTGTTAATACTTTTTCTTTATTGTAGCCAAAAAGCGACTTGGTAACTTTGCCATTGCTACCTTTTTATCATTTTCTATATTTAAACAATTATATAAATATTATCGGTAAGAGTATTGTATACCTAAATAGAAAAATTGGAATGCTATGTGGATATGCTACATTTTAATTGATACATAGTTGGGTTACAATGTACCATCTCCATTAAAATCCCCTTGTAAATGATAAATCCCCTTATTATTTACAAATCATTAATCACAATCTTATAGTTATCAAACTTACTCTCTATCTTTTCCTTTATATCTTTTTTTGTTTCTTCATAACTTAAATTGCTATTCTCACCCAAAATCATATTAAACATGACAATTATATTTTTTGTAGTATGAGCAATTCTGAAATTTACTATTCTAACATCGATCCCCTCTTCCTCTAGCAAATTATCAATATCCTTTCTAACTTTTTTAAGCTTCCTTTTATCAGTTGAAACTGGATCAATGTGAATAGTTAATTCAACATCAGTTTGTTCTTGTATTTTCTTTTCCAAGTAATCAATAGCTCTATGTCCATCTACAATGTTAGTTGTATCATCAATCTCAGCGTGAACAGAAGCAATCGTTCTTCCAGGACCATAATCATGAATCTCTAGGTCATGAACAGCAATAATGAATTTATCTTCATTTAATATTCTTCTTATTTTCTCAACAACCTCTCCATCAGGGACAGATCCTAATAGTAAGCTAATCGTATCTCTTATAACATCAATACCAGAATACATTATTAAAAATGATATCAACACACCCATTAATCCGTCTATAGGGAAATCTGTATACATCCCTGCAATCATAGAAAAAATAACCAAACTTGTGGCAATACTATCACTTAAGCTATCATATGATGCAGCTTTATTTATACTTGAGTTGATTTTTTTAGAAATATATTTATTGTATGAAAACATCCACAATTTAACTAATACAGATAAAACCAATATGACCAAAGTATAATAGCTAAAATCAATTTTTACTGGATTAATAAGCCTATCTATAGACTCGAATAATAGGCTAAATCCTACACCTATTATTATAACTGCTACTATTAAAGACCCAATGTATTCATATCTACCATGACCGTGAGGATGCTCTTTATCTGGTGGTCTATTCGATAGTTTAGCACTAACTATCGAAATAACTGAAGAACCTATGTCAGTCAAGTTATTAAAAGCATCTGAAATAATTGCTATGCTGTTGACTGAAACACCCATTAAAATCTTAGCTACAAAGACTAATAAGTTACATAGAACTCCTAAAACACCTGAAAGCTTGATGTAATTTTCTCTAACTTTCTTATCTTTAGTATTTTCACTATTTTCAACAAATTTTTCAATAATTATTTTTATCATATTCTTTTCCTTTAGGTCTTAATATAAGCCAACTTTATTATCTTTATTTTAGCACATTAAACCAATTGTATTAAACTTTATTTTGAAACTACCTCTTGTATTTAATGCTGACAGGCTGAAATTTTGATTACAGAATACTTCTCTATCAAATCTATCAAACTCTACAAATCATACTCCTAGTGTTATTTCTTGATACATACTAGAGAATATATGATTATTTTATTTAAATTATTATATATTTCTATTATAGGCACTATTTTTGAATTTGTCATAATATGGACATTTGATTTTATCCTTATGATACTTTCAATCCTTAGTGAGTAACAGTGTTATTGTTAAAATTATACTAAACATTCTATAGGAGGAATAAATTAAATAGATAAACAGATTAAACTAGAAAAAAGGCGATTTTCTTGTTATGATGATAGCTCTATCATTTTATATGATTCCAGCTGTATTAGGGATTTTTACTCTAATAGCATTATTTACTTGGATAATTTATTGAACTAAAGGAAGGCTACCCTTCCTTATTTTATTAATCAGTATTGTAATTATAAAAATTTAAGATTACAATCCTTATAATAGCCCTATAAAATATAAGCAATGGGAGATCTATACATTGAAAAAAATATTAAAGTTTATTACTGTTTTAACTATATTATTTACTCTAACAATCACTATATTTCTAGCAATTGCTACAATTAATAATCCA
>JBKHBO010000103.1:0-2942 GCA_046542315.1 Clostridia bacterium | reverse complement strand
TGTTATATTACTTGATTGTAAACAACTAATTAAGCATGGAGACATTAAGAGATAAGAAAATAGTGAAGCTGTAATTAGTTCCGTGTGAAATTACAGCACATTATATTAAAAGCTTATGATTCAGCAAATAGTTAGTTTTTAATGAGCTGTCATTTGCAATTGACAGCTCATTAACTATTGACAGCAGTGTAAATATTTTGTGTAAATTTTACTACTCAACACCTACAAAGGCCACACTGATTTTACTCAGTGTGGTCTTATTTATCTTAATGATAGATTGCTATGATTTACTCTATATTTAATAGATAGAATAAATTGAAAAGAGTTTCTAGTCTTAGACTCCATAGCTAATAACGGTCTAAGGCTGATCTCTTTCAGCGTCATACTCTACAATAACTTTACCAATTTCGCCTTCAGCATTCTCAAACTGAATTTCAAAGTAGCCAACAATCCTATAATCATTATTACCATCTAAAACAACTGCTTTTGCAGTATAAGTCATTTCAATTCCATCAATACTATCAGTCTCTAAAGTTTCAAAGATACCATTTTCGTAAGAGTCATCAAAGAGAGTTTCTTCATAATCCTCAGTTTCACCTTCTAAACTAGTATAAATGTCAATATAAGAACTTCCTGCTTCCATAACACAAGTCATCTCTTTACCAAGTCTTACATTTAAGTATTCCACGTCTTCTTCTTCAATATTATCAGCTAAAATTTCAAGATTCTCCACAGTCGTATATTGTGCAACCCCAGCATAATCACCTTGAAGTTCAGAAAAAGGAACATCTACTGCTTTTTCTACAAAAGATTCCTCATAGTAACTAAAGTCAGACTCGCTATCATTACCAATAAAAGGTATTTTGTCTGTGATGTTTCCAATGCCACTAAATACTTTTGGCACTGCATAAACACCTCCAGCAATCACTGCAATAACAATAACAAAAATAATTATCTTCTTGGCAATTCCTGAGCTTCCTTTTACTTTAGTTCTTTGCTGTCTACTAGGGGCCATAGGAGGTGGGCTTACGGAGCTGAATAAATTCGGTAGTGATTGCCTTGTGTCCACTCATCGATGCTCTCATTCCAGTACAAATCTGTGTTGCTCAATTCACCGTTTTGAATTCTTCTTTTAAACTCATCAATAGAATAAGGGCCTTTTTGTTCTTGATTCTTATATACATACCATTGTTCTGCCATCAAATATCCTCCTTTAATTACTTCTACAGTTTTTTTAGTCTATAATAGCGATTGCAAAAAACATATATCTCCATCTATAAAAGACATAATAATTGCAATAGCAATAAATAGTAGAGTTATTAATATGATCACTCTTCTATAGGGTACACTCCACATTATTGAGCTATTAAATAGTTTCAATTCTAGAGGATTCTTCTTGATGACGCCTGTATTATGAGCAGTGTGGCTAATTGTGGTATCTGGGATATTGCTGTCAAAGTCTAATTGCTTCATAATTTCCATAGTAATTCATTAGAGTTAACCTTTTTTGTTGTGTTAAATCCTTAAATCATCCCATTAATGTGAGGAAAACCTTTGAGATTTATCCCTGTCTTTATATTTCACACATATTTATCTGAAAGGATAAAATATTAGATAACTGTTATATTTTATTTTTCTACTTAATTATAAAATAAAAAGAAAGAAAAAAAACATATCTAGGTAGCAAAATTATTTGTTTAGCTAGCTTTATTTTAAAGTTTACAATTTAATATAATCTCACATCATAATTTTAGTATTTTTTTGTTAATACTCAGAGTCAAAATTAACCCTTTTAATCAAACTCTCTTTAAATTCATTAATAATTTTAGCAGCAGACTCTGGGTTCTTAATATACTCTTCTTTAATTAATCGCGAACTGAAAGGATGCCTTGATACACATAAGTCACAGTCGCTTCCAAATATCTACCATTGCCTGTAACATACATCTGTAGACCATCTGTTGTCAAACTTAATTTCTTCTCTTTAATCAAGTACAATAGCTTGGCTTGGGCAAAACTTTGCGCATATCTTACATTCATTACAAAACTTTGTTACATCGAAAGAATTTTCATTCTTATCTGTTAATTATTATTGTCTTTTCAATAAACTACACTTAATGTATTTGAAGTGGGATTATGCTACTGTGATTTGAATAAACCTTAAACACCGTTTTTTATAAACAAATCCCTTCCTTTTACAGGTCAGATAAGGTGTTGTACATGAGGTGACTTGCTAAAATATTGCTTATGCTAATTAAATGCGCCCCTATTGCTAATAGCAATAAGGGCTATAAAGCTACATTTAGCTAAATTCAATTTTTTTCGGTAATTAACTATAAATGCTTCAAATAAACCAGCTATCAACTAGTTATTTTAAGTATGCACCTCAAATTCACTTAAAGAATTTTATTGTTATTGAAAAATTATTTAAGACTTACCTATATAAGATTGCATTAAGGTGAAAATAATTTTTTTCCATAATTATTATGAACATATCTCTATTAGTTAATACTCCTATTCTCTTTCCATGCTTTATATTCCTCAACATCATCATGTACAAGCTTATAGCACATACCAATAACTGCCGCATCATCTAAATATCCTATCCCAGGAATAAAATCTGGTATTAAATCAATTGGGCTAAATAAATATATTAAGGCACTAACTACTGCAATAATTGACCCTATAGGTAAATCTGTATACTCTTTATTAATATAAGCTCTTACCAATGATAGTAAAACAGGAACATCACTTAAATATTTACCTGCTAAAGGTATTTTAGATAACTTTCTTTCTAACCTGTTTAAAAAGCGTTCCATTTTATCTTTATCTTTTAGTAATTTTACTGCTTCAACCTTATTTGAAGCAAGCATTGATTTTATTTTTTCATCCTTTTCATATTCGTTTATTTTCTCTTCAATATCATGTTCTTTCATCTGTACT
>JBKHBO010000005.1:0-53022 GCA_046542315.1 Clostridia bacterium | reverse complement strand
CTTCACTATTCAATTCTCAATGTTCTTGCTTTTCTTTTGCCGCCACTCTTTTCGCGACGACTTTTTAATAGTAACATGGCCACTACTTCAAGTCAAGGACTAATTTTAACTTTTCTTGAATTACTTCCTTTTTCTTTTTTTTTAGTTGCCATATTTCCTTAAGATTTTTATACCCCTTAGAAAGGGGTATTAGTATTATCACTCATATTCACTTATATGTCAAGGACTAAATCTAGTTATATAAATATTTTGTTTGAGTAGCTAAATAATCTTATTTTCTCGCATTTGTTCAAACATTAAATATGCCCAAACATAATATCCTGCTTGAAGCATGTCTTCATCATCTACTAGAATCATATCTTTAAAAGCATTCTCTCTTGAACCTTTAATTGTTTCAATAATATTAGGGAAACATTCTAAAGCTAATTCTCTTGCTCCTTTTAATTCTTCTTCTATTCTTTTTAAATCATCTAGTTCAACTTCAGGAACATTACTCTTATATGCAGTAGCATGGCTACCGAGCTGATTAGATCTTTTAGCAAGATGCATTTTCAAAAGAGTTTCTTCAGAACCTCCATGAGGGACCATTATTTTATTCTTGTCCATGCTTCTTAACGTTTTTATCATATTAGGTCTATTAAATATATCATGGTAGACATAATCATTATATGTTAGCCTAGTCTGCCAATAAATAAATAGTTTATTTGTATCTAAAGAAACAGTTCTAGAAAATAATACGAAACTTTCATGCGGAGAATCTACAAAAGTAACTGTACCACCACCCCTTTTAACCGTCATTTTTGACCATATGAATTGCCAAACATAGCCAAATACTGTGTGGACTAATATCGATGGACCAACAATTGACCAGTCTTTTATAGTCCTTTCAGCCATTCCCTCTATTAATGGCAAAAGCTTCTTAGCTACTCTTTCTGATTGGTAATATAATTTAGCCGCAAGTTTTTGTGTGTTCAGAGGGTCTAAAATTGGCAATTGTGCACAAGATTTCCCTCCTACATCAGCAACGAAAGGCTCAAATTTATCGCTTATATCGACTTCTTCCACGTCTTTGTCGTTATATCTTAGTCTTGCATAATTTGATAACTCTTCTTGATTCATGGAAGAAGTAAATACACAACTATATTTATCCAGAAATTTTTTCTGATTAACAACATTCATTACAACATCTATTGCCATTATTAATTGTCTCCTTTTTCAGGGAAAATTAAAATCTCCGGTCTAATTGCTCCAGCTCTAATATGGGTTGTACCATTAACAGCTATATAGTTGCCTTCATATTTCTTAAAGATTTCAAAATCTTCCCCCATTGAGCTTTTACTAGAAAAAGTGTTCATTAATATTAAACCGGTCCTTACTTCTTCTCCTCCAGTAATTCCTGGTATAAAATTATCTCCTACATATTTTCTAATTGTTCCTAAATAACATCCTGAAGAAATTATTGCAGGTATCTCTAACTCGCTTGCCTTTTCTAAAGTGTCGTCTGTTACTTTTCCATTAACGACAATTATGCTTTTATTATATTCTGACTTTATATCATCTGGGGTAAGTTCTTTTTTATCAAAAGTCTTTATTCTTCCAAATCTCTCTCCAGCTATTCCATAATTGCCACTTAGAACTACTGCTTCTGACTCTATTGTAACTGACCAGTTTTCGACTGAATCCACTACAGTTCCTTTAAAGTAAGCATATAACTTCCTGCTAACTTCTCTGCTTTTTATCCAAACTTTATGTCCTTCTATTTTTCTAACAGTACCAAACATTTCGCTTGCAGTGTATTTGAGTAAAAACTGATCGTCTTTCAATTGCTGCTGGGCAATGATTTGTCCAGGCACTACTTTTTGATTAGGCTTAACGATTATGCTGCTTTTAGCATCTTTCATACTAATCCCCATCTCTTCTGCCACATCATGAACTTTAAAAGGCTCTGGGTTAAACTTTGTTAATCTCCTTAAATATACTATACCTAAGTTTTTTGATACCATTCCAATTATTCCTGATTCAGGAGCTACCATTATCTGAGGTTGATGCCACTTGCTATCAAAAGCAAGAACTTGTCCTTTTTCAACTAACTGCCCCTCTTCAATCTGGACAACCCTTTTTAAATCCTTAGGAGATATAGCTAGATGTTCTGACACTCGCAGCCTTTTTACTAATCCTGGATAAAAATTCATCTCTGCAACAACATCATCAGGATCAACTTTCTGCCCAACTTCTACAACTACGTTTCCAGCATAAGGAAGCTCTCTTAATATTTCAATTTTTAGAGTATTCACGAGCTTGCCTCCTAGCATCCTCTATTTCTTTAGCAGTAAATGCTCCCATAGTTACTAGCCATTCTCTTACGATGTCAGGAGACATCCTTTGATCACATCCAAATCTTAAGTCAAAAATAAGTCCAGTTTCTCCTCCAGAGATCGGAGATTCTACTTGTTTGCCCATACCATTACCAAAGTCCATACCTTCTTCAGGTGTAATTTTTACATGCCCAATCTGATTTCTGGTAATAGGAAGGACTCTAATAGTTCCTCTATATAAATTAAATTCAATATTTTTATTATTAATGTGCCCTTCTACTTTTGCAGCAATCTGCCCAATTTTTACACTACCTTCTCCGCTAATAACGGTTCCAAGTGGAACAAAACAATCATCAACTAAAACTTGTAATGCAGTTTTAGGATATTTTTGAGCTAATACTCCTAAATGAGGCATCATAAACACACTATCAACAGCTAATCTTGTTACCCCTAAAGGTCTAAATGCATCAATTAACATAAGTGAAGCCTGATGTCTTCTTGGAGCATGTGACAATACTCCACCACTCCCAATAATTAACCCCATCATTCTCATATTGACTAAAGTTTCAGTCTCATCCCACTCTCTGGTAGGTACTGGGCCACCAACAAACTTTCGACCTCGTTCAGCAACATTTTTTGGTAATTCTCTAATTAAATTTCTATGATGATCTATAGATAATCTTAAAGCTTCTCTTGCAACTGCTTGCTCAATTATTAATTCCATCTCATTCTCAGGCAACTCTGTAGGAGCAAGCATTTTATCCCCTATTAAATTTTCTAAAATTCTATCATCAATTTCAAAGGGGAGCCATCTTTTAATATTTTCTATCCCAGCGTTATGCATAACATTCGCAATACTATATGACATTCCTAAGTTTGCACTAACCGTTCTATTAAAATCGCTGTTTATAAATGAAAAGATATCTGTTGTAGCCCCTCCAATATCAACAGCTAATATATCCACACCTTCTTCGTTAGACAATTCTGAAATTATATGGCCAAATGCTAATGGTGTTGGCATTATTGGAGCACTAACAGCTTCTGATATTTTCCAATATCCAGGTGCTTGTTGCATTACATGGCTTAAAAACAGTTCATGTATTGTCTGCCGAGCAGGTTTTAAAAGCTCTGTATTTATTGAAGGTCTTAAATTTTCAACTATGTGTAACTCAAAGTCATCTTTTAATGTGTCTTCAATTAAATGCCTTGCTTGTACATTACCAGCATATATTACTGGCAATTTTAACTTATCGCCAAATCTTGGTTTAGGATTAGCAGAATTAATTATATCTGCGAATTCAGTAACAAAGTTTATGTCTCCATCATCAAAACCACCTGTTAAAAGTATCATATCTGGTCTTGCCCTTTTAACAATCTCTACCCTTTCATAAAGGGATCTATTATCGTCATTAGATATAACATCTAATAAGATTGCACCCGCTCCTAACGCCGCCTTTTGTGCACTTATAGCTGTTAATTTACTAAATAGGCCTATTACTAATACTTGCAATCCGCCACCCGCAGAACTTGAGGAATAATACTCATATTCAGGGTTAATAAACTTTTCATCATCACCTAAAAAATTTTTCTGTGCTTCTTTTCCTAATATTTCTAATGCATTTCTTACTCCCACTGTTACATCTTCATGTGGTACCTCAACTGTTGTAGGCGCCTCTGCTCTTGCAGATAGGCGATAAAATCCACTTCTTTTTGTCAACCACAATGCTTTTGTTGTTGTACTACCAATATCTGTTATTATAAATGAAGGCATATTCTCACCATCTTCTTAATTAATTGTCTTTTAATAATATCACAAAAAAAGTAAGTTTTTAATTATTTTACTGATTTGCTTAATACTTAACTGATTATTTGTCTAACTACCTCGTAATATGGATTTTTATTATATGCAACATATATGATTTCAGATTCATCTTTTGCTATATCATTGAATCTTATTAGCTGTAATTTGTCTGTTATATACTTTGAAGCATTTTCTTTTTTTATAAATCTGCAATCACTTACTTCGTCGTTATACTTAAAAGAACCACTACAGTATTCAACAAGGAAGCCAAAGATAGTCTTTGTAACACTAGAACCTTTTATTACTTCTTCTTGCAGGTTTGAGTATATTGCTTTTAGTTTTATATTATCTACTTTATAACCTGTTTCTTCTAATATTTCTCTATTTAATGATGTTAATATATCTTCCTTTTCAAAGACATATCCTCCGGGAAGGTCCCATCCTCTATTAAAATGATTAACAATTAGATATTTATCTCTTTTTTTAATTAAAGCTATAACGGCTATCTTTTGCATTATGAATCCTCCTATAACTAAACCCCTTGAAGGAACCTTCAAGGGGCAAGAGTTTTACTTCCAGGAACTCTTTAATGAAACTACTTGATTAAATACTGTTTTATTCCCTTTTTTGCTCTTTGGATCAATGTAGTAATATGAGTCTCTTATAAATTGGAACCGACCATTTAAGTTAATATCTTTATATGAACTTTCTACTTTCGAGTTTTCAAAAATAACATATGAGTTTAAATCAACAGCATCTGATAAGTCATCACTATCCTCATAACCATCTTTAAACAGTTTATCAAAAATATGAATCTCAACGTCTTCAGCTGTATCTGCATGAACCCATTGTATAGTACCATTAGGTTTTCTTCCTTTAAATCCGCTGCCGCTTTTTGTCTCTACATCATAGGTGCAACGCAATTCTTTTACCTCCCCAGTAGAAGGGTCTGTAATTACCTCATTACATTTAATAAAATATGCAAAGAATAATCTAACTTCCAACCCAGGAGAAAGCCTCTTATATCCCTTTGGTGGATCTATTGAAAAATCTTCTCTTTCAATATATATCTCGCGTCCAAAAGGTATCTCTCTGTAGCCAAGGTCCTTATTTGAAACATTGTTTGGTGCTTCTAAATACTCAATTTCTCCTTCAGGGTAGTTAGTTATCACTACTTTCAATGGATCTTTCGCAGCCATTACTCGAGGAGAAGCATACTTAAGATTTTCTCTTATAAAATGTTCTAGCATTGCAAAGTCTACTTCACTATCTGCTTTAGATACACCAGCAGCTTCAATAAAATTAATTAGTGCTTCAGGAGTGTACCCTCTTCGACGCATTCCTGCCACAGTAACTAATCTTGGATCTGTCCAATCCTCAACTAGTCCTTCTTCTGTTAATTTCTTAATTTTCCTTTTGCTTGTTAATGAGTCAGAGACATATATTCTTGCAAACTCAATCTGTCTAGGTTTATGCTCCAAACCTGACTTTTCAACAAACCAGTTATAAAGAGGTCTGTGATCTTCATATTCTTTTGAACATAATGAGTGTGTTATACCTTCTAATGCATCTGCTAAGGGATGTGAATAATCATACATAGGATAAATACACCATTGGTCGTCAGTTCTATGATGTGATGTATAACTAATCCTATACATAACAGGATCACGCATATTCATATTAGGGCTTTGCATGTCAATTTTAGCTCTTAACACACATTCTCCCTCTTCAAATTCTCCATTCTTCATCTTCTCAAATAATTCTAGATTTTCTTCTACAGTTCTATCTCTGTATGGGCTATCCTTCCCTGGTTCTATTAAGGTTCCTCTATACTTTTTTGTTTCTTCTGGACTCAAATGACAAACATATGCATCCCCATTCGTTATCATATGGGTTGCTATGTCATAAAGTTCTTGGAAGTAATCTGAACAAAAAAATAGTCTATCTTCCCAATCATAACCTAACCATTTTATATCATCTTGGATTGATTTTACAAAAGCATGATCTTCAGTATCTGGATTTGTATCATCAAAACGCAAGTTGCATTTTCCATTATATTTTTTTGCTATTCCAAAATCTATATTTATAGCTTTAATATGCCCAATGTGTAAAAATCCATTTGGTTCTGGAGGGAACCGCGTGTGCACCCTATCATATACACCGTTTACTAAATCCTTATTTATTTCTCTTTCTATAAAATTTGATGCTTCTATAGGTTTTGCCTTTTCCATTATATTTCATCACCTTCTCTTGATTTGTTCTTCATTTTATCATATAACTAATACATAAAAAAGTCTTAAGTAATGAGGTAAAAAGATAATGACAAATAAAATCAAGATCATCCCACCAAGCATTGACCATGAGTCTTTAATAAGCTTTAATGAATCTATGTTTGCAAATGAAGCAGTTATTAAAAATTATGTTATTGAAAATATTACTCTTTTCCAAAAAGAATATAGATTACTCAAATTTGATTATTGCACCTTTAAGAATGTTATTTTTGAATCTTGTTCTTTAGAAAAGTTTGAAGCGATTAATTGTATCTTTGATAATTGCGAGTTTTCTAACTCTTTCTTTAATGAATCAATCTTTTCAAAAGTAGAATTTAATAATTGTAAAATTACAGGAGCTCAGTTTCCTGACTCCAATTTTTCAGACTTTTTATTTAATGGTTGTCAAGGGTCTTTAATTACATCTAGATACTCTTATTTAAAGTATGGTAAATTTATAGACTGCAAGCTTAACTTAGCAGATTTTACTTCTAGCAAATTTAATAATGTTATTTTTATAAAGTGCGACTTAACTGAAAGTGTTTTTTCTAATTGCTCTTTTAATAGTGTAGACCTAGCAAAATCTGACATAGAAAAAGCTAGCTTTTCATTAAATAGTCTATCTGGAGTTACTATTTCATATGAACAGAGCCATATTTTTGCAAAACTTCTAGGGTTACGAATTGTCTAAAAGATTGTTGTAGATATCAAGGTGTCCAAATATTGCTGGGGCACCGCCTGTGTGGACTATGCAGGTAGGTTCATTTTTATTTATAATTTTCTTTTCAATCAACCCTCTCAACCCTGCAAAAGTTTTTGCATTATATATATGGTCAATTACTATTCCCTCTAATTTTGCTAGATCAGCAATGGCATCTAGTGAATCTTTTGTTGTAAGACCCCATCCTTGACCCATCCACTGATCAAAAATCTTTGTATTGAATATATTTCTTAGAGTCATTTCATTAACTTCTTTTATATTATCATCTAACCTTTTAGATATATAGCTAATTTTTTTGCTCAAGATCTTTATTAACTTGTCTTTTTTATATTCAACACTTATTACATAGATCTTAAACTTATTATTCAACATTTTATTAGCGTAAATAAAACCACTAGCTGTAATTCCCATAGCACCAACTATTACTAAGTTTTGTAAGCTTGGCATCTGTTTATTCATCTCTAGCAAACAGTCTATATACCCAAGTGATCCTATTTCTTGATTATTTACACAGTACGTTTTTAAGCCTTCTTGTGATAAACTTTCAATTTTATTTTTTACATAGAGATCTCTTTTTTTTTCAGATACATTCCCTATAAAAATTTGTTTTGCTCCAAAAAGCTTAGTGAGAAGTAAATTCCCTTTAAATACTTTTGGTTCTAATCCATTATGTATAGCTAAACAATCAAATCCAACTTTTGCAGAAGCTGCTGCAGTTAACCTAACAAGATTCGACTGACATCCTCCCGCAACTACTATCATGTCAGCTTCCCTCTTTTTGGCTTCTGCTAGCCAATACTCTAGCTTTCTTAATTTATTTCCGCCTAACCCTGTCAAAGAAATATCATCTCTTTTTATGTATAAGCAGTTATGACCAATTTTTTGACCATATCTTTTCAATGGATGTAGTGGAGTTGGCCAATTCTCTAAATTTATTCTTTTGATGTCGTTAAACCTCATAGCTAAATCTCTTTTCTAACACTCATTGTAATTCCATCACCTAAAGGAATAATGGTGCTTTCTAAATTTGGGTTAGCAAAAACTTTGCTATTATAATCATATATACTTCTTTTGACATTCTTGTAGGGATTAGTTAGATATAAGAGGGTATCATCAGCTATGATTACACCCTCTTTATTTAGCAAATTTATTGTATTATCCAACATCTCTACATATAAGCTTTTTTGGCTATCTTGAAATATTAAATCATATTTATGAGTAAGGTTTGGTAACACTTCACAAGCATCCGCACAAAGCATATCTACATATACTGATAAACCAGAGTTGAAAATATTTTCTTTAGCCTTCCAAAAAAGGTCTTCATTTTTTTCAATTGTAAGCACCTTTCCTTTATTTTCCTTAAGTGCACTGGCCATAAAAATTGTAGAATATCCCAAGCAGGTCCCTATTTCTAAAATATTTTTCACACCTTTTGCAATTATATAATCATAGAGTAAAAAGCCAATTTCTTCTTCTATGTGAGGCAAAGCGTGTTTGACCCTTTTATATTGTTTAGCAACCTCTATGAGAGATCTATTAGGTAATTGTCTATTATTAATCATCAAAGCCCTCTTTACTATCTAATCTTTTTAGTAAAGCTTGATAAAGAATCACTTCTATTTATGCGTATTCTAGCTAATGCTAATAGATTACTCTCAAAATTTGATACCCCATAGTTTGTTGTAACTCCAAACCTATATTCTGCTTTCTTAACTGATTCAATCACGTCTTGATTATATTTACCAGCAGGGTAACAAAAACTAACTACTTCAATGTCAAACAAATCTTCTAAAAGTTGCTTTGAATCTATTACTTCCTCACTTAACTTATTAGCTGATAAAGTAGTTAAATCTAAGTGGTTAATAGTATGACTCCCAATTTCCCAATCATTTTCTAAAAGCTCTCCTAATTGACTTTCTGTCAATCCGTTTATAGAGTTTATTTTCTTAATATATGGGTACATCACAGCTACCATATCTCTTGCTTTTAGTATTTTAAAAGCATTTGTATAGTTATCAGTATATCCATCATCAAAAGTCAAAATAATTGGATTTGATGGCAATCTAGCTTCACCTTCAATATACAGAATAACATCATGAAAAGTTATTGTCGTATAGTTATTACTTACCAAATAATCCATCTGATCACTAAATGATTCTGGAGATACTACTAATTCAGAATAACCTCCTGCGGTTTCTGATATGCTGTGATACATTAAAACTGGCACTTCACTAACTTTTTGCATCTTTTGCGTTTTAGTTTCTTCAATTTTACTATCATTCATATCCAGTTCTAATGCACTGGGGTTTGGCATAGTCAGAAAAAACAAAACAAATATAATTACACTTACAATTAATAAACGCTTCATAATTTACACCTATTCTTTATTCTTTAAAATCTGTTAATCTGAAATCAATCTTTCTTGTTCTAATATCTGCTTTTATTACTTCTACTTCTACCTCATCACCTATGCGATATGTTTTACCTGTTCGCTCTCCTAAGAAACGATAATTTTCTTCTTCATAAACATAATAGTCATCATATAATGAGCTAACATGGACAAATCCTTCAACTGTATTTGGCAGCTCTACAAAGAATCCTGATGGAATAACTCCTGAGATAATACCAGTAAATACATCTGAGATGTGTCTTTGCATATAATCTACTTTTAGCAAATCGATTATACTTCTCTCTGCTTCATCTGCTTTTTTCTCACAAGCAGTTGATTGATTTGCTGCCTCTGCTACAAAGTCACTTAAATCTCCATCCTCTTCAGTCAGATCTAATTCCTTGTTCAGATAATCCTTTATAATTCTATGGATTACTAGGTCAGGGTATCTTCTAATAGGAGAAGTAAAATGAGTATAGAACCTTGCAGCTAATCCAAAATGACCATCGCATGTATCAGAATAAACAGCTCTTTGCATGGAGCGCAATATTACTGTGTTTATCAACTTCTCCTCAGGTCTACCATCTGCTTGATCGACAGCTTGCTGAAGTTCTTTCGGGTGAACTTCTCCTTCATTTATGCCTTTGAGATATATATCAAAGTTTTGCAAAAATTTTTCTAGATCATTAATTTTTTCTGGTAGTGGCTCGTCATGAACCCTATACATAAATGGAATGTCTAACCAATGAAAGTGTTCCGCTATTGTCTCATTAGCTGCAAGCATAAATTCCTCTATGATATTATCGCTAAATCTTCTTCTTCTCGGTTTTATTTCAACTGGACGCCCATTTACTTGGTCAATTATTACCTTAGACTCAGCAAAATCAAAATCAATGCTTCCTCGTTCTTTTCTCTTAGCTCTTAAGATTTTAGCTAATTCGCCTGCATTATTCAATATATCTAAGCAATCTTGATGTGATTTGATAGATTCTTCATCTTTATCAACTAATATTTTATTTACTATATCATATGTTAAGCGTCTGTTACTATTAATTATTCCTTCATAAATTTGGTGATTTAATATATTACCCTCTTGATTAATCTCCATTAATATAGATAACGTATATCTATCTACGTTTGGGTTCAAGCTGCAAACTCCATTTGATAAGACCTCTGGAAGCATTGGCAATACTCTATCAGGGAAGTACACACTAGTACCCCTTTCGAAGGCTTCTTCATCAATGACTGATCCTTTTTTAACATACTGGCCAACATCTGCAATGTGAACTCCTAATATGAAATTATCACCTTGCTTTTCGATTGTTATTGCATCATCAAAATCTCTTGCATCTGCTCCATCAATTGTTATTGTAAATTTATCTCTAAAGTCTTTTCTATCTTTACTAGTAATTTCTTTTGCAGAAACCCTTCTAGCTTCATTAATAACTTTATCAGGAAAGTCTGTTTTAAGTTTGTATTCATAAATAACTGAAAGCGTATCAACCCCAGGTTGACCTTCTTTACCTATAACTTCAGTTACTTTAGCTTCTGGCGATCTGTTATTTTTTGGCCATGCAATTATATCAGCTACAACTTTATCTCCATCCTTAGCTCCATTATAATTCTTTCTTACTATGTAAAAATCTGTGCCTATTTTTTGATGATCTGGAACTATAAAACCATAGCTATTATTTATCACATCTAATCTTCCAACTATTTCTTCTCTTGCACGCTTTATTATCCTTATTATTTCTCCTTCTTTATTCTTCTTTTTATGAGAACTTGGAATAATACGTGCAATTACTTTATCTCCATGCATAGCTCCATTTAAATTTTGAGGAGCAATAAATGTATCATCTTTCTCTCTTTCACTTATTAAAAATGCAAAGCCAGCCTTATTTCCTTGTAATCTACCTACTACTAAATTCATTTTATGAGGTATGCCGTAGCGCCTGTAACGTGTTTTGATTATTTCACCTTGACTTATCAATTCTTCTAATAACTCGTGAAATTCTTCTTCTTGCTTATTTTTTATTTCTAATTCTTTTACCAATTCATTAAATTTCATTGGCTTATATGTATTCTCATCCATATATTTCAATAAATCTTTTTTTGTAATCATTATAAATTCCTCCTTGCTAAATAATTATATGCAAAAGCGGAGGCTATTCCCCCGCATTAAAGTCCTAGATCATCTGAAATTTCTAACATAGCTTGATAACTAAGTTCAACAAACTTATCTAAACTCATATCAAATTCTTCACAAGATTTTATTTGCTCTCTGTTTGCTCCTCTTGCGAAAGAATTCTCATCAAATCTTCTCATAATAAACTCTGGGTTGATAGCCTCGAGCTTTCTTTCTGGCTTAATTAATGCAGCAGCTACTATCAATCCACTTAGTGGATCTGCAGCATATAAAACTTTATCAAGTAAAGATTTTCTTTCTAGTCCATGAGCATCATTGTGAACTCTTACTGCATAAACTATATCTGCAGGAAGGCCTGCTTCTTCTAGCATGTCTGCTCCTATCATGCTATGCTTTTCTGGATCTTTATCGGTTTTATCATAATCTATATCATGAAGCAAACCAGCTAGTGCCCATTTGTCTTCATCTTGTCCAAATTCATTGGCTAATTTCTTACAAATTGCCTCTACTGCATACATATGCTTTCTTAAATTTTTATTCTTAACGTTCTTTTTCACCATTGCTAAAGCTTCTTGTCTCTCCATGATTACCATCCTTTACATTTTTAAATTAAATATATCACTTAAGATTTTACCTACTCCATCATCATCGGAATCACCAGCAACTACATCTGCAACACTTTTTGTTGTTTCATGAGCATTTCCCATTGCTATACCTAAACCTGCCCATTCAAGCATCTCTAGGTCATTAAGATTGTCTCCTATTGCTATTATATCATCTTTTTTAACTTTATACTTTTCACTGAGCCATTTAAGTCCATTTACCTTATTAGCTTTACTAGGATACAACTCTAAATAATGAGTTTCTTTATTTACACCGATTGTTTGTAACCATGTCAAATCCTTTGTGTTGTACTTATCTTTGAGATACTCAACCTTCTTAATTGTGCTAGAATATCCAAAAGATTTTATACAAATTGGTGAAAAGTCTAAGTCAGTATCAATATCTTTTATTTGAGCAATTTGATTTCTCTTTGTTTCATATTCTATGTATCTTTTTACCCTTGGATGATCTCCTCCATTAATATAATAGGTAGCTGGTCCAGCAACCTCTGCTTTATATATAAATACAGGAATATTTATTTCTTTCATTTCATTAATTACATTTTTAGAAACTGTCAAATCTAAAGCTTCTTTATGGATAATTTTATGATCATTATAATTAACAATCATTCCTCCATTAAAACAAATATATGGCAACCCAATATTTAAATCTTTAACAACATCCATCATACTTATAAATCTTCTTCCAGTAATGATCGCTACCATAATACCTTTTTCTTTTAAATTTTGTAATACTTTCTGATTATACTCACTAACAAGATCTTGCTTGTTAAGTAATGTCCCATCCAAATCTATTGCTACTAATTTATAACTCATAAATACCTCCACTTAACAATATATAACATATTTAGTGTACACCATTAAAAATGATAAATAAATAATTCTTTCCTTTTTAAACTAAAAAACTGCCTACTGAAGTCAGCAAGCAGTTATTTTAATTAAATAAACAATGGAGCAAATACTAAAGCTACAATTGTCATTAACTTTATTAATATATTAATTGAAGGACCAGAAGTGTCTTTGAATGGATCACCAACAGTATCTCCAACAACTGCTGCTGCGTGAGTGTCTGTACCTTTGCCACCAAAAGCTCCTGTTTCAATAAACTTTTTAGCATTATCCCATGCTCCACCTGCATTTGCCATCATAATAGCAAGCATCAAACCAGCAACTAAAGCACCTGCTAGCAAACCAGCTAGAGCCTCAGGGCCTAATGCTAAACCTACTAGAATTGGTGCAACAACAGCTAGTACTCCGGGAATAATCATCTCTCTTAATGCCGCCTGAGTAGAAATATCTACACATCTAGCATAATCAGGTTTACCTGTACCTTCCATAATACCTGGGATTTCTTTAAATTGTCTTCTTACTTCTTCAATCATATTAAAAGCTGATTTACCAACAGCAGACATTGTAATTGCTGAGAAGAAAAATGGTAACATTCCTCCAATGAAAAGTCCAATTATAACATTAGCATCTAATAAATTAACTGCTTGCAAATTTACAGCTGTTGCATAAGCTGAGAATAAGCCTAAAGCTGTTAGAGCTGCTGAACCAATAGCAAACCCTTTACCCATAGCTGCCGTAGTATTACCAACTGCATCTAAAGAATCAGTGATTTTCCTAACATCTTCACCTAGCTCAGCCATTTCAGCAATACCGCCTGCATTATCTGCAATAGGACCGTAGGCATCTACTGCTACAGTTATGCCTGTAGTGGCTAGCATGCCAACTGCTGACAACGCTATACCGTAAAGACCTGCAAATGAATAAGAAATAAAAATTGCTACACAAATTACTAGTACCGGTAAAGCTGTTGATTTCATTCCAACTGACAATCCGGTAATAATGTTAGTTGCAGGACCAGTTTGTGAAGCTGATGCGATTGATTGAACTGGTTTGTGGTCGCTTCCAGTATAATATTCTGTAATTTGACCAATAAAAATTCCTGCAATCAATCCTGCTACTATAGCAAAAAATACATTAATATTTTCGACTGTTTGACTCACCGCAAAGAAGGCACCAATAATTGTTAGCCCTCCTGCAATATAAACACCATTATGTAAAGCTGATTGAATTTTACTTTCATCATCTGTTTTTACAAATTTTGTACCAATAATGCTAGCTATTATTCCTATAGCGCTGATAGCCATAGGTAAATATACGCCTTGCATGCCATATACTGTAACACCAATAGCTATTGCAGCAATTAATGAGCCAACATATGACTCAAAAAGATCTGCTCCCATGCCAGCTACATCACCGACATTATCGCCAACGTTATCTGCTATAACTGCTGGATTTCTTGGATCATCTTCTGGTATTCCAGCCTCAACTTTACCTACTAAATCTGCTCCAACATCAGCTGCTTTTGTATATATTCCACCGCCAACACGAGCAAATAGTGCTATTGAACTTGCACCTAAGGCAAATCCATTGACAATTGTAGCATCTCTATAAATGTAATATAAAACTCCAAGTCCTAATATACCAAGTCCAACTACTGACAAACCCATAACTGCTCCACCATTAAACGCAATTTTAAGAGCTGGATTTAGTCCTCTCCTAGCTGCATTAGCAGTTCTTACATTAGCTCTTGTGGCAACATTCATACCAATATAGCCAGCTATTGCTGAACTCATTGCACCTACTAGAAATGATATTCCTGTTCCAATATTGATCTGCCATGCTAAAGCTATAAATACCACTATGACAAACATAGTTAAAGCACGATATTCTCTTTTTAAGAATGCCATCGCACCCTCTTGAATGGCCTTTGCTATCTCTTTCATCTTATCATTTCCTGCATCTTCTTTAGTTATATTAGCAGAAATAACAAGTGCGAATGCAAGAGAAACTGCCCCGATAACTGGAGCCAGCCATAGTATTATCTCCATGTTCATACCCCTACCTCCTGATTATAATTATTTACAAGTAAAATGCCTCTTCCAAAAAGGTAGAGGCAATCTAAGCCTATTGTGTAATTGTTAACAATAAAGTGCATATCATAAAACCAACGGCGGAAGCAGTAGTAATCTTAGAAAACAAATCATCCAATTTTTTACCTTTTCCAAAAAACTGATCCGCTCCTCCACCTACGGCACCTAAACCAGCACTAGTACCTGATTGCATAAGTACGCTTACGATGAGCGCAAGTGAACAAACGATTAATATAACTGTTAGTGCTATCTGCATAATTCCACCTCCTTGGTTTGCTTACAGATTAGTATTTTAACATATCATTTTACAAGTTACAACAATATTAAAGTGAAAGATTATAAAATGCTGCTTTGGCTGGATATTTAGAACTTGTATCTAAATAATCAGCAATTCTTATTAGCTGATTATACTTAGCTACTCTATCTGTTCTTGCTGGTGCTCCTGTTTTTATTTGTCCAACATTTGTTGCAACGGCTAAGTCTGAAATAGTAGTATCTTCTGTTTCGCCAGATCTGTGTGATATGACACAAGTATATCCAGCTCTTTGTGCCATAGTAATAGCTTGTAAGGTTTCTGTCAATGTTCCAATCTGATTTAATTTAATAAGAATTGAATTCGCAGCCTTTTCTTTAATTCCTTTTGCTAATCTCTCTGTATTCGTTACAAACAGATCATCTCCAACTATTTGAATTTTGCTGCCTAATTCCTTATTCAGTAACTTCCAACCATCCCAGTCTTCTTCATCCATTCCATCTTCAATAGAGATAATTGGAAATTTATCAATTAAGCCTTTATAATATTCTACCATCTCAACCGAGTTTCTAAGAACACCTTCTCCTTTAAAATTGTATTTTTTCAGCTTTTCATCATATAATTCTGTAGCAGCAACATCTAAAGCTAATAATATGTCTCTTCCTGGTATATATCCCGCAGAGCTGATTGCTTCCATAATAACTTCTAGAGCTTCTTCACTACTAGTAAGATTAGGCGCAAAGCCACCCTCATCTCCAACTGAAGTTGATAAGCCTCTTTTTAATAGAACTTTTTTAAGGTTATGATATATCTCAGAGCCCATTCTAATTGCTTGATAAATGTCACTAGCCCCTACAGGCATTACCATAAACTCTTGTATATCTACATTGTTATCTGCATGCTCTCCACCATTTAAAATGTTCATCATAGGAACAGGTAAAGTATTTGCACTAACACCACCTATATATTGATAAAGTGGAATTTTCAACGTGTCACTTGCTGCCCTTGCCACAGCCAAAGATACTCCTAGTATCGAATTTGCTCCTAGATTAGATTTGTTGGGAGTGCCATCAAGGTCAATTAATGTCTGATCAATATCTATTTGATCTAAAGCATCTCTACCAATCAACTCTACAGCTATAATGCCATTCACATTTTCAACCGCTTGTGTTACTCCTTTACCTAAATATCTAGAATTATCACTGTCTCTTAATTCAGCAGCCTCAAATGCACCGGTTGAAGCACCTGACGGTACTATAGCTCTCCCTAGAGCGCCACTTTCTAATACAACCTCAACTTCTATTGTTGGATTTCCTCTAGAATCTAGTACTTCTCTAGCATAAATATCATATATTTGAGTCATTTCAATTCTCCTTAATAAGTAGGCTTTCACCTGTCATTTCTTTAGGTTTATCAATTTTTAACAAATCTAATACTGTGGGAGCAATATCGCCAAGTTTGCCCTTACCTTTTAGCTCAAAATTTTCATCACTAATCATAATAAATGGGACTTTATTCAGAGTATGAGCAGTGTGAGGCTTATCATTTACAATCATTTGCTCTACATTGCCATGGTCTGCTGTTATTAATATTTGATATCCTTTACTTATCAAAGCAGGTATTAACTTTGATAAATTATCATCTACAGCTTCAACTGCCTTAATTGCAGCAGATATATCCCCAGTATGTCCTACCATGTCACAGTTTGCGTAGTTTAATATGATAAAGTCATAATCTATTTCTGAGATTGTTTCTATAGTTTTCTTAGTGACTTCGTAAGCACTCATTTCGGGTTTTAAATCATATGTCGCTACATTAGGGCTGTTTACCAAAATCCTTTCTTCATTTCTAAATGGCTCTTCCCTTCCACCATTAAAGAAAAAAGTTACATGCGCATACTTTTCTGTTTCTGCAATATGCAGTTGTTTAAGACCCTTCTTACTAAGCCACTCTGCTAAGGTATTTTTAACATCATCTTGGTGTATTATTATTGGTATATGGAAATCCTCGTCATACTCTGTCATTCCAGTTACCTTTATGCCATTATCAATTAACTTTGTAGTAATCTGTCTAGCCCTATCAGTTCTGAAGTTAAAGAAAAATAAATTGTCTCCTTCTTGTAAAAGCATCCCTTCATTAGAGTTAATTATACTTGGCTTTACAAACTCATCGTTTATACCTTTTTGGTATGAGTATTCAATTGCCTCTAAGGGGTCATCAAAATTTAAGCCAATACCGTCACTCATAGCTTTATATGCTAGTTCTGTACGATCCCATCTATTATCTCTATCCATTGTGTAATATCTACCACTTACAGTTTTAATAGATGCAAAAGGATACTTCTTACACCATGCTTGGAGCTTCTTTATATATTTCTTTGCACTTCTAGGAGGGACATCTCTTCCATCCAGTATCGCATGGATTGCTACTTGTAAGCCATCATACTTACTCATATGTTCAAGTAAGTCCTTGATTATATCCATATGACTATGTACTCCACCATCAGAGACTAATCCCATTAAATGTAGTGGCCGCTTATTATTAATAGATTCTTCTATAGCTTTTTTTAGTGACTCACTCTCTTCTAACAATCCTTCTTCCACAGCTTTTTTGATCTTAGGCAACATCTGCCATACTATTCTGCCTGCACCAATATTTAAATGCCCTACATTACTATCACCCATTTGTCCTTCTTGCAGTCCTACCGCTCTGCCAGATGCGTTTAGGGTAGTACCAGGATATTTTTCAAAAAGATTGTCAATCATTGGTGTATTAGCTAGTTTAAATGCATTGCCCTCGTATTCTGAACCAATTGCTAAGCCATCTAAAATTATTAAGGCTAGTTTCTTAGTCATCGTATTTTACCAATTTTGCAAAACTGTCTGCTTTTAAACTAGCTCCTCCAATTAATGCTCCATCGATATCTTTTTGACCCATTAGTTGTTTTACATTATTAGGATTAACACTTCCACCATACAAAATGCGTATGTTATCACTAAACTTATCACTAAAAATATCAGCTAACTTGTTTCTAATAAAATTAATAGTGCTCTGTGCATCTTCTGGGGTTGCAGTCTTACCTGTACCAATTGCCCAAACAGGTTCATAAGCAATCACTAAATCTTTTAAAGATTCTTCACTTAAACCTTTTAGTGAGCCATACAATTGGCTTGTTAATAGATCTTGTGTTTCACCATTGTTTCTGTGGTTAAGATGCTCCCCTATACAAAGCATGGGTTTAAGGTCATTTTTTATTGCTGCTTTAATTTTTAAATTAACCTGCTCATCATTATCCAAAAAAATATCTCTTCTCTCTGAATGGCCGCATAATACCCATTCACAGCCTAGATCTTTGACCATGTCAGCTGATACTTCTCCTGTATATGCTCCTTGATCTTGATAATATATATTTTGAGCTCCAATAGATATTTGAGTACCCTGAGTTTTATCTAGCAGTTTGGCTATAGAAGCATAAGATGGGAAAAGTATAATTTCTGGTTTCTCACTTGCATCTATTAAATTTAATAAACTGCTTATAAACTTAGCGCTTTCATTAGGTAATAAGTTCATCTTGTGATTTCCTGCTATAATTGCTCTTCTCAAATCAATCTCTCCTTGTCTTTGATAAAGCTTCTACTCCTGGCAAAGTTTTACCTTCTATAAGTTCTAGGAAAGCTCCACCACCTGTTGATATATGATTCATGTCGTCAACGTAACCGAACTGTGTAATCGCCGCAGCTGAATCTCCTCCACCGATTATTACCTCAGCATCAGATGCACTTAAAACTGCAGCAATGGTTCTTGTTCCTACTGAGAATGCTTCCATCTCGAAAACACCAACAGGGCCATTCCATATGACTAGCTTAGAATTTTTGATAACATCAGAAAAGCAGTCACATGTATCAGGTCCTATATCTAAAACCATTTCATCTTCTGGTATTTCGTCAACATCAAAATAGTGCGGTTCAGCAGTTGGTGCAAATTCTTTGGCAGTAACTACATCTGAAGGCAAATGCATATCTACACTTAGCTCTTTTGCTAGTTGTATTAATTCTTTTGCAAGATCTACCTTATCAGGTTCATATAAGGATTTACCAACAGAGTATCCTTTTGCGTTAAGAAAAGTGTTTGCCATTCCTCCGCCAATAATTAAGTGGTCAACTTTTTCAAGTAGTGACTTTATTACTCCAATCTTATCACTAACCTTAGACCCACCTATAATTGCAGTAAATGGACTTTCTGGACTCTCTAGCAGCTTTTTTGCAATCTTTAATTCTTTTTCAAGTAAAAATCCAGCATAAGCCTTCTCACCCATCAGTATTGGCAAGGCATTAACTGATGCATGAGCTCTATGGCTAACTCCAAATGCATCATTAACATATATATCAGCTAGGCTTGCTAATGATTTTGCAAATGCTTCATCATTTGATTTTTCTTCGCTGTGAAATCTCAAATTTTCAAGAACAAGAATTTCTCCAAGTGCTAGTTCATTAACTGCCTTTTTAACATCATCACCAATTGTTTTATTAATAAAATTAACCTTGTTAGGTAAATAAGTTTGCAATTTATCTGCTACCAAATTCAAAGAAAGCTCTTTTTTCTCTTCCCCTTTTGGTCTCCCTAAATGGCTTATAATAATTAACTTTGCATTTTTTTCTAATATATATTTTATTGTAGGCAATGTAGCTTTAATCCTTGTATCATCACTCACTTTACCATCAGCCAAGGGCACATTAAAGTCTACTCTAAGAAGCACCGACCTATCTTCGAGGTCAGCGCTCCCTAATAAATTCATTTCCATTTAAAACCTAAACTCCTTTATTTCCAATATATGCTACTAAGTCAACAACTCTTGAAGAATATCCCCACTCATTATCATACCAAGATAAAATCTTAACCATTGTACTGCCCATCATCTTTGTAGATAATGCATCTACAATTGAAGATCTTGAATCTCCAATATAGTCAACAGAAACTAGTGGTTCATAACTAACGCCTAAGATGCCTTCCATTTTGCCATTAGCAGCTTCTTCAAAAGCTTGATTAATTTCTTCAACTGTTGTTTCTTTTTTTAGCTCAACTATCAAATCTACTAATGAACCTGTTGGAGTAGGAACTCTTACTGCCATCCCGTCTAATTTTCCGTCCAATTCTGGCATAACTTCACCAATAGCTTTTGCTGCACCAGTAGTTGTTGGGATCATTGACAAAGCAGCGGCTCTAGCTCTTCTATAATCTTTGTTAGGTCCATCTAAAATGTTTTGTCCATTTGTATATGAATGTATTGTTGTCATTAATCCTTTTTCAATGCCAAAATTATCTTCTAACACTTTACAAACAGGTGCTAAGCAATTTGTTGTGCAAGAGGCATTAGAAATTATATGGTGACTTTCTGGATCGTATCCCTCTTCATTAACTCCTAATACTACAGTATAATCAGAGTTTTTACCTGGTGCAGAAATAACTACCTTTTTAGCTCCTGCTCCAAGATGCATAGCAGCTTTTTCTCTTTCTCGGAAGATACCAGTTGCCTCTATAACTACATCCACATTTAAATCGCCCCAAGGCAATTGCTTAGGATCTCTCTCGGTTAAAAGAAGCGTCTTCTTATCATCCACAACTAAATAATCATCTTCGACTGAAACATCAGCTATGAATTCACCAAAGTTCGAATCGTGCTTTAGCAAAAACGCCATCTGGTCTGAAGTCATTAAATCATTTATTGCTACTATTTCAACTTCTGGATATTTATGAGCAATTCTATAAACTTGTCTACCTATTCTTCCAAATCCATTAATACCAACTTTTACTGTCATATTATTCCTCCTAAATTTATGTAAATTTAATATAATCCAACACTAGTTTACTCTAATTTAAAGCTAAACTCTATAATTTTTATCATTTTTTTTATTTGTCTTTTAATTGATCTGCATACTTCTCAATCTTTTTTAATCTGTAATTTACAGCACTCTTACTTAATGGTCTTTTTAAATTCTCTGCCAGCTCACTCAATGAATATTCTGGATTCTTAAGTCTCATTAAAGCTATCTCTTGTAACCCTTTTGGCAATGTTTCTAAACCAACCTCGTTATCAATTTTCTTTATTTTTTGAGACTGTCTCCATGATGCTCTCATAGTTTTATTTAGGTTTGCAGTTTCAGAATTGACTAATCTGTTCACTTTATTTCTCATACTCCTATATACAATGGCACTTTCATAAGCAAGAGAAGCACTTACCGCGCCTATCATAGCTAAAAAGTCAGTTATTTGCTGACTTTCTTTTAAATATAATACAGTTCTCTCCTTTTTTGAATACTCATACCACTTTATACCTTCTCTTTTTGATAACTTAACTAGTGCATTCTTGTGTATTTCATCATGAGTTAATATTTCACAATGATAGTCCCCTTTTCTAGGTTCACTCACAGCACCTGAAGCGAGAAAGCTTCCTCTTAAATATGCTCTCCTACAACATTGTTTTTTAACAAATTTGTTAGCTATACCAGGTATGATTGAATAAGAGTCATCCATCATTCCCAGCCTAATCAAAAATCCTTTAGTTTCTAGATTAGCTCTAACGCTTATCATAAATGTCATGTTTTTATTTAGCTTTTCTTTTCTTCTTACAAAAATATTTACTGGCAAGTCTGTAAAATTTCTCATCAATTTATATACCCTTCTAGCTGTAGCAGGGTTTTCTGTTTTCATACTTAGTCCTAACTTCTCATTGCCGCCTAGTTCTAATACCCCATTTAACCTTATAAATGCTGCAAGCTCTGCATCAGCACAACAAGCATTGCTAGTGTCAATTCTAGAACACTCTTTCTTTACTTCCGAGGCAAACGTCATGCCAATCATCCTTATTATGTAATCTTATATACATATTATATGCTATGGAAGGTAAGTTCTCAAAGAATAAGATAAAAAAAATACTTCCAAGCATATAATCTAATTTCATTAATTAGACTATCTACTTTGGAAGTATCATATATATATCCTCACTTTTTCTTTGTGTATATATGTCTATCAAATGCCACGACTTTTTTCTTTTGAATTTTAGCCTTCTCAATAATCATCATCTGCCCAACATTCCCTAAAATAGCAGCTCCATAATATTGGTTAAAACTTGGAATTATTTCACTAAAACTAAAACCAAGTTCAACAACAACTCTTTGAACCTCTATCATCTCTTTTGGAGCTTTATGCCCAAACGAGAAGAAAATGTGTTTGCCTAATTCGTTTTTGAGCAAGTTATTAGCTCTTATTAAAAATAGTTTTGCTCCATCTAATGTATATGGAGGGTCTGTAAATATAGCATCAAATTTGCCTATGAAATCCTCTGATAGAGGATTTCTTAAATCATATTCTATTGTCTCAACGTCAAATCCAAGCTCAGTTGATATTTTTTGAATGTGCTTTAAAATCCTATAATCAATATCAAATACTGTTAATCTAGGGGGATTTTTATCGAACAAATGTTTTTGAAGCAACATTATTGCTACAGAGACATAATCATCATCTCCTAAAAGAGCTATTTTTTTATTAAACATTAGCCCTTTTTCCAAAGCCAAAATAGCTCTTCTTAAAGCTGTTTCTGCTGTTCCATGGGCCTGGTCTACAGTTACATCCACTTTCGGTCTATCATTCAAAATATCTCTAAGTTTTTCTAGCACAGGCAGATAATCAGTTGGTATTACATATTTCAATCCACTGCAATTTACACAAATATTTTCTTGATATTTGGATAAGCTCAATTCTATTTCACAAAAAGTTTTGCCCTTTTCTGTAAGTCTTAAAGTTGCTCCAGGCTCAACAAGATCAATTTTTATAGCCTCTTGTTTAATTGCTGCTACAATTGGGATAGGCATCTTTAGTTTTTTTGCGCATTCTCTTGTAGAGATTCCTTGATTTTGGTAAACAATTCTGAAGAAATTCTTTACCCCTTCACTTCCCTCTCTCAGAGAAACATTTTGTGATATATTGATTAAAACATTTTGATTCAATTCATTCACCTACTTATTTTAGCACTTAGTATATCCACAATTTTTACAAATGTAACATCCATCTTCATATACTAACAAGCCGCCACAACCATCTTCTGGGCATATCTCTACCCCTCTTGGACCACCAACAAAGTCTAGGTCAAACTCATTATATCCTTTTACAACTTTTTCAATACTTTGAGCAATTGCATCCGGACAAGATAGAACTTGTGTATCATCATCAATAATACATCCAACACATCTGATCCCCTTTAGTTGTCCTATAATCTCATCAGTATCAATTCCAGATCTAATAGCGATACTTATCAACCTAGCTAGCGCTTCCGCCATTGCCTCACATCCAGCACTACCTGTATTAGTAAATACCTCACATATTCCATTCTCATCTTGATTAACTGTGACATATAGTTTTCCGCATCCACCAATATTATATTTCTTAGTATTTCCGTAAGTCTCTTCTGGTCTAGGTCGAGGGATAATTTTTCTCTCTTCAGTCATTATTGGTTCACTGTCTTTTTGTTTTGTTCCAGCACTTAAAACCTGTGAATCTCTAGAGCCATCACGATAAATTGTAACTCCTTTACAACCATGCTGATATGCAAGTACATATACCTCTGAAACTTCTTCTATTGTTGCTGAATTAGAAAAGTTAACAGTCTTAGAAACCGCATTATCAACATGTTTCTGAAAAGCTGCTTGTATTCTCATATGCCAATATGGAGAGACATCATGTGCAGTAATTAAGAATCTTTTCATCATTGCTGGTAAATCAGTGTTCTTAACTCCACCATCTTTCGCAACTTCCTCCATCAACTTTTTGTTATAGAAATTTCTATCTTTCATAAGCTTTTCAAATGCTGGATGAACTTCAATTAGTTTATCATCATCTAGTATGCTTCTTATATAAGAGAAGGCAAAGATAGGTTCTATCCCAGACGAACAGCCAGCAATTATACTTATTGAACCAGTTGGGGCAATTGTTGTAACTGTTGCATTTCTCATAGGTTTATCATTTTTAAAGATACTTTTGTCTATATATGGAAAAGATCCTCGAAGCTTTCCTAATTCCTTTGATTTCTTTCTTGCTTCATCATTAACAAACTTCATTAATTTTTCAGCGAGATCTACCGCTTCATCAGAATTATATGGAATTTCTAAAGCCAATAATAAATCAGCAAACCCCATTACTCCTAAACCTATTTTTCTATTACCTTTTGTAATCTCCTCTATCTTATCTAAAGGATAGTTATTAGCATCAATGACATTATCTAAAAAGTGTACAGCTGTGTGTATAACTTCAGCCATTTCTTCCCAAAGTATTTTGCCATTATTTACAAACTTAGCAAAATTAATAGATCCTAGGTTACATGACTCAAAAGATAAAAGGGGCTGTTCTCCACATGGATTTGTAGACTCGATCTCTCCCAATTCTGGTGTTGGATTATATTCATTTATTCTATCTAGGAAAACAATTCCAGGCTCACCATTTCTCCAAGCACCTTCAACTATCATGTCCCATATTTCTTGAGCATTTTGTTCTTTGACCACTTTGTTGTCTTTAGGATTAATAATCTTATAATTGCCATTATTATTCAAAGCAGTCATAAATTCTTCTGTAATTCCTACAGATATATTAAAGTTATTTAGTTGATCATTGTCTTTTTTACAGTTAATGAATTCTTCTATATCAGGATGGTCTACTCTCATTATAGCCATATTGGCTCCTCGTCTTACTCCGCCTTGCTTTACAGCCTCCGTAGCTGCGTTAAATACTCTCATAAAAGAGACTGGACCACTTGCTACTCCTCCTGTACTTCTTACAGTTGAGTCAGCTGGTCTTAGTCTTGAGAAAGAGAAACCTGTGCCTCCCCCACTTTTATGAATCAATGCTGCATTTTTTACTGCATCAAAAATGCTCTCCATTGAATCTTCTATAGGTAAAACAAAGCAAGCAGATAACTGCTGTAAATCTTTTCCTGCATTCATCAGTGTAGGAGAGTTTGGCAAGAATTTTTGCTCCCACATCATGTTATAAAAGGATTTTTCAGTTTCTTTAATCTCATCTTTATTTGCTCCATATAAAGAGTCTCTTTGACTAATATTTTTTGCAACCCTTTTTAACATCTCTTTTGGTGTTTCAATTATTTTTCCATCTTTTTTTGTTAAATATCTTTTCTCTAAAACGGTATTAGCACTATCTGTAAGTTTCAACTTATAACATCTCCTTTGCATTCATTGCAATTTCTTTAGGCTTTTATTATAGCAAAAGCTATCCATTTTGGATAGCTTAATAGTTAGAATTATTCATATATATTGTGTATTTAAACAAAGCAAGGTACTATATGTTGTGGTTTTGACTAAGAACTCACCTGTACACCTTCTCTTGATACTCTTAGTATGCTTAAGTTGCCATCGATTGCACTTCTCTTCCATATGTCTTGCCAATCAATTGCTAAATTAAGTAATCCTTCTTTTTTCCCAAATGCAATTATAGTCGAACCACTTCCACTTAATGAGGCTCCATAAACATTTTTGCAGTAACTAGCTGCTTTTAACATTTGGACCCCTCCTGGCACAAGTTTCATCCTATAATATTGATGAACCCTATCTTCCATTGATGTTTTTAGTAACTCAAAGTTCCCACTTGACCAAGCATGGACTGCTAAAGCTGTCCTCGAGTTATTATATACAAAATCATACATAGAAACCTTTCTTGGCAACACCTTCCTAGCATCTTTAGTTCTGACTCTATAATCAGGAATAGCTACTAATGCTAAGGGGAGTTCTTCAGGTAGTGGTATGGAAACGGCTTGCATCTTTCCTCTTTCCCTAAAGCCAGTTAGTACTAAACCTCCATAGTAAGCTGCTGATCCATTATCCGCATGTCCTTCTAGTGACGCTATTAAATCTATACTCTCTTCTGAGCTAACTCGTATTTGAGCGATTTCAGATGCTATTTTTAGACTAGCTACTGTTACAGCAGCACTGCTACCTAGGCCTCTTGCTAGAGGGATATTGTTATTGGCTTTTAAATAGATATTACTCACCGGTGCTTTATTCCATCTTTTTAAGTATAAGTTTATCATTCTGATAAAGTAGTTTCTTGAATCTGTAGGCAAATATCCTTCACCTTCACCAAATGTTTCAACCAAAATACCTTTGTAGTTAAAATCCACTTCTACCTCTATCCATAAATCTAGGGCTATGGCTAAACAGTCATAGCCGGATCCTAAATTTGCTGAAGTAGCAGGCACTTTTATTCTCATTTTTTTATCAACTTTTCTATAAGATCATAAACATCATTTTCATCAGCAATAACCTTATGTACTGGAACATCCAAACTAATCGCCATCTGAGGATCTTTAAGTCCATGTCCTGTTAAGACTGAGACAACTATTGAGCCTTCTTCTACAAGATTATTTTCGACTGCTTTTAACACTCCAGCAAAACCCGCGCACGAGCCAGCCTCTGCAAAAATACCTTCTTTAGTAGCTAGTTTTATATATGCCTTTTTGATTTCTTCATCTGTAACGGAACCTATCATTCCCTTTGACTCATCTCTAGCTTCTATTGCCTTTTGCCAACTAACAGGATTACCTATCCTTATAGCTGTAGCAATAGTTTCTGGGTTTTTTACAATCTCACCTCTAATAATAGGGGAAGCACCTTCTGCTTGCCAACCCATCATCTTTGGAAGTTTATCTATCTTATTATTTGCATAATATTCTCTAAAGCCTTTCCAATAGGCGGTTATATTGCCTGCATTACCTACTGGGATAAATAAATAGTCTGGAGAAGTTCCCAAATCATCACAAACTTCAAAAGCAGCAGTTTTTTGGCATTCTATTCTATAAGGATTAATTGAGTTTACAATAGTCATATTAAATTCCTCTGCACAACTTTGAACTAACTCTAAAGCTCTGTCAAAGTTGTCATCTATTGAAACTACTTCTGCACCGTAAGCAATTGCTTGAGCTAGTTTTCCCTGAGCTACTTTTCCCTCTGGCAATAAGACAAAGCATTTAATTGCCGCTCTTGCAGCGTAAGCAGCTGCAGATGCTGAAGTATTCCCCGTTGAAGCACAGATAATTGCGTTGGCTCCTTCTTCTACTGCTTTAGTAACTGCTAAAGTCATGCCTCTGTCTTTAAATGATGCAGTAGGGTTTAATCCTTCGTACTTAAAAAATAAATTTATTCCTAATTCCTTGCTTAAATTCTTTGCAAAAATAAGTGGAGTATTTCCTTCATTTATTGTTATAATCTCAGTTTTTTCACTTACTGGCAGATACTCTTTGTACTTATCAATAACCCCTTTATACATAATTCCACCTTCTCTTAAAAGTTATCTATAGTGTATCACAATTTAAGGTATTATTAATAGAACCAATTAATTTACTATATTTAAATCTTCATACATAGTCCCTCTAACATTGACACTGAAAGGTTTTTCAATTGACTTAAATGTATAGTCTCTAAAAACAAGTTCCCCGTGGTCATTTATGTAGTAATTAGGTTCTTTTATATTGCCAATGTTAACTACGCCAGAGTAAACGCCATCACTCAGCTCAACAGGTATAAAAATTTTTCTTGCATTACTAATACTATCCTCATTTTTCTCTAGTAAGAACTGACCTAATTGGAATTCTTCTAAATAATATTTATTGTCAATTGTATAGTTTTGTCCATAAACCCACTCATAATCTTTTTCCTCAAGCCATTCAGCGTAAACAACTACCCCATCTGTATTTAAATCTTGTGTGTTTAGGAATAGTTCAAATCCATAGCCCGACGCTATTGTACCATCATTTCTCATTTTGTCTGATTCTATAACCAGACTGATTGAAGGATTTGGTTTTACTTTTTCATAATGAAAATATACTTTAGAAATTGGGCTCTCTTTTGTTACCTTAGCACTAATAGAGTTGTTGCTAACTAAAGAGTATGCTGGTAAGAAATCTTTCGCATACACTGTCATCGTATCAGTTTTGCTGTAAGGCAAAACTTTTTCAATAGTTTCTTGATAAATTGTTTGCCCTTCAAGCTGATAATATACTTCATATTTACCTAAATATTTTGGATCTTCATCTAAAGAAAGTTTAATCTCATATTGCTCACTCCAAGCATTGTAGCAATCCTTTACACTATAGTGAAAAGTATAATCTCCAGGCGGTAATTTTTCAGGGAAATTATAGTGTTGTTTATTATTGAAATTATAAGTAATCTTTTTATCTACAATCCCTTTATCTTCCCGCGCAAACTGATAATCTGGATCATAACTTAAGTCAATAAACTCTAAATCATACATTTTTGCATTATCATCATATTGCCAGTAGATCTTACATTTTGCGATTGGTCTCTCATGCACATAAATATCAACCTTAGCATCATTCGAATATAGCCCTAAGTTAGGATTTTCTTCAGGAGAATCTTTAACTCTTTGATATAAACTAAATAATCCTTTTTTATTAAAACTCAACTCGTTTTCAAATTGCCCACTAATATAATTATCTACAGAAAAAGTTTTATTTCCACCTTCAATATAACCAGAGTTATTCTCATAGAGATTTGGATCATGTACTAATTGTTTTTGCCAAATACTAATAGGGTCATTTTCTTCATCAGTTACTTCTTTAACTAACTTAAACTGTTCATTTATTAAAACTATATTTTTATCTTCTTTTGTATATTTGTTTTTTAATATATCTAAAAAGTTATCCCATCCATTTTTAAAATTACTCGTCCCTAAATAGTTTAGTCCTTCAGCTTCATTTGGACCTATAAGATAAAAATCTCCATCAGTCATTTCCTTAAACATACCTAACTCTTCTACAGATCTAAATTCACTTCCTGATACAAAAACTATATATTTGTCGCTATTGCTTCTAAAACTATCGCTAAACTCTTCTTTCACTACTTTTGTGACTTCACCTTCATAATACCCCGTGTAATCATTAACAGTATGCCAATCTGATACCCACTCCGTTGTTGTTTTTGTTACTACGCCAGTATAATAACCTAAGTATTTCTTTATTCTTACTCTTATAACTCCATTAGGGTAATATTGATAAGAAGTATCAACTAGAATCACATTATATTTTGTTAAAGTGCCTTCAAAGCCATCTTGATTATAACTAATTGTTGGATTGCCTGGACTATTAGAACCAATTACATTCCCACTTTGATCATAGTAAGTATATGCATACGAAGTCAATGTATCATTCACTGTTTTGCTTTCGGTTGTTGTGACATATTCTCCATTATCAACTTTATAGCTATCATTTTCGACATCAATCCTGTCTAATGACCCTGCATAACCCCCACTGCTATATTGAATTGATGATGGAGGGTAGTTTTTTCCGGTATTTTTTGTATCTGTTTCTGTTTTGCTAATTTGCCGATCTCTTAAATCCCAGATCTGCGTTTTAGAATCTACACCTATTAATTTAATGTCATTATTTAGAGAATTCTCTTTTGATTTTATCGACTCTGCTATAGTATTATCCAAAGATTCATCTAGAACTATATATGTATCTAAAAGATAATTATCCTGCAATTTCTCAAAGAAAATTTGAGAAATGGGCCTAGAATTAGTATTTTCATTTGCCAATCCAATAGTTGTTTGTATAAGCAACAAAATAATAACTACTATTGCCTTTTTACTAAATTTCAAAAATTTCACCTTTCCGTTATTAATAAGAACAGACAAAAGTATTTTCATCTGTTCTTATCATTTTTAAATCATAACTATTAATTCTTATTACTTCAGCTGTATAAAAGCAGATGTCTTAAAAGGCAACTCGATTTTTAAACCGTTAATATCAAATCCTTTAATAAAAGTTGGGGTTATTTGAATAAAACCCTCACATCCAAAATATGCAGGGTATGAAGAAACCTCTTTTTTTGTAAAAGTTATATTCACTTTATCTTTATATTCTTTTCTACTAGATAACTCATGTAGCTTTTTATCAAATAAAGATACAGCTGAGCTTTCTTCAATTATAGAAACGCTTTCTCTTAATCCCTTATTAAAGCTGTTATTTAAAACCATATTTAATATCTGATCAATATCATTTTTAGTTGATCTATAGATTTCATAAATTGTGAAAACTTCAAGTAAAATCACCACAATAATGAGAAACACTACTACAAATGTTATGCTAGCAAATCCTTTATTACTCATTGCAACTCATTATCTCTCCAGTAATAATGCCCAACACCCACTATTTCCTTCCTCAAATCTATATAGTAAGTCATTTTTTCTGATAAATTAGGTAAAAAAGTAAAAACTTTTACTTTATCAGTTAAAACAATACTAAATTCTTCTTTTAATTGGATTCTCTTTTCGCCATTTGCTTCTATGAAATTGCCTTTATATTCTATAACAGGATTGATATTATACTTATTTGACAACTGGCTAACTAAACTTGCAGTACCATTTGTAGCAGCGCCATTTCTTTGCACATGATCTAGTACAGCTTCACCCATATGAGTTAACTTTATATATTGTATAAAAGGAGCTGGTATATATATAAAGGTAAAGATTATTGATAAATAAATAGCTATTTTTATTAAATCACTTACATAAACACTTCCTGCAGTATTTAAAAAATTAACTTGCATTTATTGTAATTTCTAATACTTCTCCAATTCTAGTGAAAAGACCTTCAAATAATCCTGTCAAATTGCCCTCTAAAAAAGTAATTATTAATGAGCCAGCTATTATACCGACACCTACTTTTACTGCTATATCTACAAACGCACTTCCTTGATTATTAAACCTTGCCACCACTTTAAATATTTTTCTTTTTACTTTTTTCATTTTTCCCCCTAATAAAATAATTGAATTTGGTTGTATATGTACAGTACTGCTGGATAAGCAACCATTATAATAAAACTCGTTAAAACTAGAAGCGAGCTAAATCTTATTTTTTTTGGTAATTTCTTTATTTCATCTTCTATAATTCTTGATTTTTGCATTTTTATATCTTTTTCTAAAAGATAAAAGTATGTCTTTTGATTTACCCCTTGATTAACTTTAGTTAAACCTGAAACAATAGATCTTATTGATGGCATATTAAACTCTTTCTCAAACTTTAGTAAAGCATCCTGCATATTGCCTGTTTTTAAATTCATTAATAAAGTTTCAATTCCATCTGCTAGTGGATCTTTGGAAATATTGCTATACTTCTCAAGTATATGTTGTAGATCTTGTCCTGTATCAATTGAAAGCATGATGTATTGAATAAATTGTGGAAGTTCAAATATCACTTTTTGTTCAAATAATTTCACTTCTTCAATAACTTCACTATGTCTATTAAAAATATCTGCTAATGCTAATAAAATAATTGCTACTGGAATCATTTTCATACTCAAACTTATTGATATTAAAAATGCAACTACCCAAATTAATATTTGTATAAATTGATCAGCAAAGAAGTGTTTAACACTCATTTTTCGAATTGCTTTTTTGAAATATGGATCAAATTTTTTGATGTAAAATTCAGGAACTTTGATAAACTTCAAAACAATTGATCTAGCTTGGGCTCTTATCCCTTCATTTTTATTACTATATCTGTTTATCATCTTTATTGCCCTTTTATCTGCTATTCCTAAAATCATGCTCAATAGCGTATAGAAGCCAACAAAAAAAAGAAACATAATGATTAATTTCAGTCTATTCATTTTTCTCCTTATTAATGTTTATTGGTTTATTAATTGTCAGTATTTTTCCTAACGTAATAGCCAATAAAAAATAGCTAACTGCTATGATTATTTTTCCAACAGCAGTATTAAGTAAATAAACAAGCATTTCTGGAAAAATTATTTTAAGTATAAAAGGTGTGAGAGCAGTAATGATTAACAACTGCAGATTCTCTTTATAAACTTCATTTACTAAACTATCGTGTTTACTCTGATTCTCTCTTTCAATAGCCATTTCATTCACTACTGCTGGCAGCACCTTTATATAGTCTCTGTCATTTATACAATGGATAGCTAAGTCACACCATCTTATAAAATATTCATCATTGAATTTGTTCTTAAGTCTTAAAACCCCCTTTTTAATATCCGGATCTACCATTTCAACCTGCACCAGAAAGTCACTAAACACCTCCTTAACACTTTCTGGCATCTTGTATATATTAGATTTTATTGCTCTAATTAGATTATTGCTTTCTAAATACGAGTTAGTTATTAAAGAAAGTCCTAGGTTTAAATCTTTTTGGATCTCTCTGGATTTTTTATAATACTTATTTTTAAGATATTGGTGCAATAAGAAATTTGTTGATATAAATAGTAAAAGTGCTAATAATAAATTGTCAATCAAAACTCCTAAAAAAGCTGCTAATACTGAAAGGATAAATAATATCGAGATGTACTCACTAAGAGAAATGTCAATACCCATTATATTTAGCATGTTTTCAGTATTAATTGAAAACTTATTAACTTTATTTGATTTAACACCACCAAGTCTAGCAAGTATTATTCTCAAAGCTTTCCTATTCTTTTCTTTATAAATTGAATATATATCATTAACTGATATTCTAACCAAACTCAAAAAGGCTATACTCAAAAGAAGAAAATTGAAAAAATAATATTTACTCATCGATCCAGCCCTTATTTGCAAACTTATTTATTACTTCCTTCTTACTACCATATTTATATAAGTGATTAGCTAATTTTCTACTAATACTGTTAACTTTCAGATGTTCTCCTTCTATTTTTTTAATTTTTCCAGTTTTATCTTTTATAATGTTCTTGATTTTATATCTAAAAATAACTTTACCAACTACTTCACATGCAACGTCGTCATATTTTTCAGCTTCAAAAATTTCTAATACTTTTCTAGAGCCATCAGATAGTTGGGCTTTATAAACCATTATAGGAAAAGCAGCTATTATTAGTTTCATTAATAAAGCTTCCTTCATATTTGTTTTTGACATCATACACAAACTTAAAATTCGATCATAAGCTTGAATAGAGCTATTAGCATGTAAACCAGTTAAAATTGCATGCCCTGTCCTACCTGCTTCTATAGCCATAAGGGCTGCTTCATCCCTAATTTCTGCTGGAACAATAATGTCTGGATGATATCTCAAAGCCATCTTTAATAATTTTGTTGCAGTTATTTTTCTATTCTTATTTTCACTAGCCCTCGTTTTTGTGTATATTATCCTCTTATTCAAATTGGGTTCAATAAATGTCTCTCTAGTATCTTCTATTACAAAAACTCTTTTAGCATTTCTTAAACTAGCTATCAATGAAGATATATCTGAAGTTTTTCCTGAAGAAGTACCTCCAGCTATACCTACACTAATTCTATGATTTAGACACATTGTCAAAAATTCAAATTGCTCATCTGAATAGGTCCCAAGCTTAATAAATTCATTCTTTGAAAAAACTTTTGCTTTTTGCTTTCTAAGAGAAAATACTACTCCTGTTTTTTCATCTACTACAGGTGGAATCATTGCAGATATTCTAATACCAGAGGATATATAGCTATCTCCTAAAGGCATTTTCTCATCTAATACTACCCCTCCTAATCTCATCATCTTCTTCACTATATCTTGAGCGTGTTGAACAGATACAAATTTTTCTTTTGTTCTTTCCCAACCTGAGTTAGTGATTATCTCGATGTCTTCCCAAGAATTTCCGTTAATCTCTTCAATGTCATCTCTGTATATATATTTCTCTAAAAAAGCAAACCCAACTAAATCGTCAAACATTTTTTGAACTAAGTGATTTGCATTTTTAATATAAAAATATCCTTCTTGCTCTTTTAAGAATATCAGTATCAAGTCTTTAAGACTGTTTTTAGCACTCTCGCTATCTAATATTCTTAACAACTCATCTCTGTAATTATCACTAAGCCAAGATCTCAAATTATTGAGTAAATTTTGATAGTTGTTATTGTCACTCTCAAATATTTGTTTTTGATTATCCATTTCTTCAATCATTTCATATAAGTTATTCTCGCTCATTATATTCCTCTAATTCTTCAGCAATATAACTTAATTCTTTATAGTATTTTTTTGCTTTATTATTACTTAAAAGAGCGCCATGCAATGAATTAAACTCAAACAACTTTTCATATTTTATACTTGCTAAAAAATTTAGATGCATTTTTTCTTCTATAATTTTTGGGCTGATTTGTTTGTTGTATTTGTTTAATACATGTATAGTTTTATCATCAATTTTTAATTTTTCGAATATTATTTTATGAGACTTATAAAAAGACAAGCTTTTTAATGAAGGACTTAGAAGATAAACTATTTTATCACTATTTAGCAATGCATTTTTTGTAATAGTATTTTCAAAACTTACATGACAATCAACTATTACATAGTCATATATTTTTTTACTTTCTCTCAACAGACTTTTAACCTGTTTATCTTTTGTCTTAGAATTTGCAATACAACTATCATTTAAAGAGATATCTGTAAAAAATATATTTTCAAACATAGTTCTTTCTACATTCTCTTCAATCGTATCTACATTTCGAATAATTTTAGAAAGTGATTTTGAACTCTCAACACAACCAAACCAATTTCTTACTGAGCAATGAGTCATTGTGCCTGATATAATCAAAACTGTATTCTTGTTTGAAAGCACCTTTGCTAAATGTACTGCCAAACTTGTTTTACCCACACCACCATTACCCCATAGTGCTATAATCAATATCATCTACCTCTATTCATGTCGATTAGTTAAAACAAAATGGATCTCACTTGTTTTATCCAATTCTATTAATTCAATCGCTTGGTCTAAAGAACAACTAACTATAACTGCTTCACTTCTGTTAATATCATTGCTATTAATCAAACTATTTTTAGGGTTATCGATACTATTTCCATTTTTATCAACGATGTCTAAAACCAATAAGCTACTGAGTGATTCCTCGTAAGAAATCTTATTTTCTCTTTTACTAAAGCTAACCACTGAAATTAAATCATTTTTTTTAATTTTATTAGATACCCCTTGAGCTAATCCATCAAAATTTAGTGAAACTATCACATTATCACTATTTGTATTGATAGAGTCAAAAAACTCATCTGATACTTTTGTTGTTAAGATAAATTCCTTTTCACTAATATAATTTTTTGCATATAAATCTTTTTGCAATTGATCAATTTCCAAACTATTTGTGGGTATATTATCAGGGTTAAAGTATTTTACTTCCAAATTTTCTTCTAATACTAATTTTTCTCCTGCTCTTATATTTTTACTAGCAACTATTGCTTTTTCAAACATTTCCTCACTTGTTATTCTTGCTGGAACAACTTTGAATGAAATAAACCCAGCCAAAATTAAACATATTGCCGCAATAAAAACTCTGTTTCTAACTATTTTGTTATACATTATGACCCCTCTGCTACAAATGACTTTGTTTTAATTACCTTTTTATAATTGTAATCTGGCCATATAGATCTACTTATTGCTTGTAACGGTTTTTTTAACTTATTTAGATTGGTTATCTCTGAACCAGCGCTTAAACAATTAAATTCTGACTTATATAAAGCAGCTTTATCTAAAAATGGGATAGTTATATCTGGCTTTATATCAATAAGATCTGAGATTCCAATCTTAGCTAAAGATTTATCCCATTTGTTAAAAATCACTTTAACCCTTGAATTATATTCTTGGTATTTTACAAAATTCTTTATTTTTTCTATAGACTTAATAATACTTACTGGTCTAGGTTCAATAATTGCAAAAATCTTATCAACCATAGGCAATAAATTGTATATGCTTTCATGCTCAAAATAGTCTCCCACATCAATAATTACAACATCAGCTAAATCCCCACACTCTAACAATTGCAACATCTCATTTATATTCCAGGTATTTATTAAAGGCTTTCTTGGATCTGATACCAACCACATTATATTTTTTTTATAGAAAACATCTTTTCTAATATCATTCTCCATATTTTTTATTTGATGAGGCTTAGAGTGAAACCCCTTTTTTTTGGTTTCATAAAGTTCTAAACCAAACTGATAAAAGTACTCTGGATCAAGAGGCATTTCTACTAATGCTGGTGTTAATGATTTTTTAGCCAAGTATTCAGCATAAGTGGTTGCTATAAGAGTGCTTCCTGCTTTTTTTGTTAGATTTAAAAAAACAATTGTTTTTCTAGCTAAATTTTCATTATGTGTTAAAATTTGGCTCTTGTTATTTTGTAGATCTAAGGTGTCATGATATTTTTGTGGTTTATTTTCTAACAGTTTTTTTAACTTTTTAATATTCTTTGCATCTTCTTCTTTACTAAAGTTGCATATATCATATATACCTCTTTTTATTAACTCATTAACAAATAAATTTCCTTTATGTGCGTTATCCACCAAAACAACAATTCTAGTTTCTGGTTTTTTAATAACAAATTCACTTAGCTTATCTAGTAAAAAATCATTTTCATATGCATCTTTTGAAATTATTAAGTTTTTAAGATCTAAAGATAGTAGATTATTAAAAAATTGTTGGCTTTGCTTTTTGTATGACTCTATTACTACATTAATTTCCTCCACTGCGGACTTTATATACTTGCGGTGTTTACCTACTGATACTATAGCTGTCAAAAATTGAGTCATCCTTTCCTATATGTTTTTTCACTCTGTGTATAAATGCTACCATAATATTATATTTTAATTGAAGTCATTTTTTCTTTTTAATAGTATTTTTTTAATTTAGGCATTAGTTATTTATCTATTCTGTAAGAAATGATGAAAAGTGGGTTAAAAAATATAACGTTCTAATATATTTATGGATTTTATATGATGATAATAATCAATAATATAATTGAACAAAAAATGAAAAAATTGATATTTTTATAAAAATTAAAAATAAGGATATATTTGAAAAAATAATGAAATTGATATTACTTGAATATTTGGCTATAATAATATGATACAAATGATTAGGGAAGTCTTGGTATAACAGGTGTAGCGTTAATGATAAAAGATATACAGACAAGGGCATAACGGAATGCTTGATGATGAAGTCAAAAGAATAATAATTCTTAAACTTGTTAAATACTACATAATGGGACCTTTGTTTTAAGGTCCTATAAATAATCTTCAATATTAATAAGGTAATAAACAGAGCCAAAAATAAAAAGACCACACCTTTATAGTGTGATCCAAATTTGTTATTTATCTACTGCTTTTTTTCTTCTTCTTTTGAAAGTTCTGCTTTGATTCTCTTATCTCTCTCAACTTTTCTAATATTTCTTTTTCTCAGATATATTAATGAGAATAAAATACAAGTGATTATAAAAAGTCTTACAAATCTATCATGTGTTATTGATAAGAGTGCTAAACTTGAAATTATTAAAAGAAATGATGCTAAAATTTTTTTAGTCTTATTATCCATATAAAAACCCCTTAAACTTCCCCTAGTAAGTCTGTTATGGTTGTTAGTTTTTGCTATAAGCTAATCTACCATTCACATATACACTTTTTATTATAGCACTTCTAGAGAATAAATCACCCTGGCATACTACAAAATCTGCATCTTTTCCCACTTCTATACTTCCTACTTTATCTGAAATATTATATATTTTTGCTGGATTAATTGTTATTGCTTCTAGTGCCTTTTGTCTATCTAAGCCCTCATTAATTGCTAATGAAGCTTGAATTGAGATTGAATCAGACTTACTATTACCAGAGTTACCTATAATGCCTATGTCAAAGCCTTTATTTGATAATACAGCTGCAACCTCTTTACTGTGGTATCTAAACTCTGGGCGCGTATGCCCTTGATATACTGGACCAACAAGAACTTCTATGTCTTCACTTGCTAACTGGTCTGCTATCAAATGCCCTTCCGCCACAAACAATAACACTAAGTTAACATCATACTCTTTTTTGATTCTAATAGCTGTAAAAATATCTTCTTTTAAGTTTGCATGAACCACTAAAGGTATTTCTTTATTAATTACTGGTAGCATCGCTTCCATCGCCAGTGAAAAAGGTTGACTTATATTTGAATCTTTTTTTGCTTTGTATTGCATAGTCTTTAACAAAACCTCTCTCAAAACAGCTGATAGACTTGTTCGACTACTTGGATACCTTTGAATGATTAGTGCTGGAAACTTTGCTGCAGGACCTAAGGTGCACCTTATAGCTACTTGTTCTTTAATAATCATATCATCAATATAATTTCCAAAAGTCTTAATAGCTGTCATCATCCCTGGTACTACAGAGCCTATTCCTGATGAAGGGCTTAATATTGCTGTTGTAATTCCACCTTTTAAAGCTATATCAAAAGCATCATCATTTGGATTTGCTCCATCGCAAACTCTAAAGTGAGGCGTGCAGGGAGATGTTTCGTCATGACCATCTCTCCCTACTGAACCAATAGCTCTTTCATTAACTCCTAAATGAGAGTGCCCGTCTATAAACCCTGGATATACATCCGACCCTTCCAAATCTATGATTTCTGTGTTAGCAGGATAATCAATGTTTTTACCTACTTCTACTATTTTTCCCTGATCTATTAAAATCATACCATTTACTATTTTAGGACTGGTAATAGGATTTATGTTTGCATTAGTGAAAACTTTCATTTAATTATCCTCCTTTGCACTATAAACTGTCTCCCCATCGATCAAAACCTTCCATGGCTTATAGTTAAATTCTAGAGGGCTAATATCAGTAATCACAATATCAGCATCTTTACCCACTTCAAGACTACCTACCCTATCATCAATACCATAAATCTCTGCTGCATTAATAGTTATTGCCTTTATAGCTTCTATATCGTCTAAACCCTCTTTTGTTGCCATTGCTGCCATAAGCGGAAGATCAAGTACTGGAGAGATTGGTGCATCTGTTTGAATAGCTATCTTTACTCCTGCTTCATTCAATATTTTATGAGTTTTAAAAGTAACATTCATCATCTCCATTTTAGGTCCGTCACTAAAGGATGGTCCTAATATGCATGCAGCATTTGCTTCTTTTAATTTTTCTGCAACCAAATGTCCTTCAGTTGCATGTATTATCAATATTTTCAAATTGAATTCCTTTGCTATTCTCAAAGCATTAAGTATATCATCAGCTCTATGCGCATGAGCTTTTAAAGGGATCTCTCTTTTTAAAACTGGAATTAACGCTTCTAATTTAATATCTACGTTATTCATCTTTGATAGATCCCCGTTTGCTTTTTCTTTCATGTCCAAGTAATCTTTGGCTTTATATAATGTTTCTCTAAACATTGCTACTTGAGCTCTTCTAGTAACGGGAGCAAGTCCTCTATCACCATAACTTTTTTTAGGATTTTCACCAAAAGCACACTTCATCGCAACATTATTTTTCACTAACATATCATCTACTCTGTTTCCTACAGTTTTTAAAGCTGCATGTGTTCCTCCGAGTATGTTTTGACTTCCTGGGCCCGCAATAATGGTAGTAACTCCAGTCTTTCTTGCGTCAGAAAAGCTTCTGGTTTCCGGATTTATTGAATCTATTCCTCTTAATTGAGGACTTATTGGATCCGCCATTTCATTATTGTCATATCCCTCTGGACCAATGACTAATTCCATTACCCCCATATGAGTATGAGCATCAATAAATCCTGGATAAACTAACTTATCCTTTGCATCAATTATTTGACAGTCACAGTCAGTTATATCTTTTGCAATTTTTATTATTTTACCAGATTCAATTAATATATCTTTTTCGCTGTATCTATTTTCTTTTGTTATAAAAACTTTACCATTTTTAATTAAGATCATAATCAAGTTCTCCTTCATTATTATAGATCTTGCCACTAGCTATAATATACTTCAAGTTTTCAAAATCCATATTTTCTTCAAAAACTAAAAAGTCAGCATTCGCACCTTCTTCTAATTTTCCATACTTCTTATCAATATCTAGAATTTTTGCTGCGTTAATTGTAATTAGCTTTATTACCTCTTCAATATAAAATCCTGATCTTAGAAGAAGTTTTGCCGAATCTATTAAACTTTTATCCGATAAATTATAATCACTTGCTATACCCACGCAAATGTCTTGCCTTATTAGCTGTCTTAATGATTTGATTGACATATTCATTGTCTCGCGTTCATCTAAATACATCGAGTTCAATGTAATTATACATTCAATATTATTCTCTTTAACTTTATCTATTATTTTATATGCCTCGGCTCCACCAATTATAACTACTTTCAAATTAAATTCATTTTTAATTCTAATCACTGTTGCAATATCATCAGACCTATTAGCATGAAAAAAAATTTTCTCATTTTTTAATAGTACTGGTATAAGGCTTTCATACAAAAGATTAATCGGTAAAGCTTGCTTTTTTTCATATCTAATTGAATAGTAATTTAAAGCATCATAAAAACTTTGTCTTAATAGAGCGACAGTAGAAATTCTTGTTTTTGGGAATAATGGATTTTCGATTGATTTGAGTCGTGCCCCAACAACGCCTTTTAATCCAAGTTTTTCATTTATAATCATCTCGTCTATAATTTTACCGTAGGAATTCATTACTATAATATTCCCACTAATTAAGCTCTTATCTCCTGGTGAAACTGCAGTACTTAAAAACCCTTGAGTAAATATATTCTTAAATGTTTTATCATTAAAGTTTATGCCTGACTTTGTGTCATAATGTGGTGTTAATATACTAGAAGTTTCATTGCTGTCATCACCAGCAACTCTATCATAATACGCTTCTTTTATGCCAACTTTGGAATATGGATTGATAAAAGCTGGCGTAACAAATAATCTTTTATGAGAGATAATTTCATTTGCTTGTTTATCTTCATGTATTTTACTTACATAATTTATTTTATCATTAGCCCATCCAATCGAAGACTTTTTAAATTGAGCTAAATTATTATCATATATTAGAGCATTTTTTATGTAATTCATTATTTTTCCTCCTAAAGGTAAAAAAGGGGAGGGGAGCATAAAGCTCCCACTTTACCCTACAACCCCTAACCAATCTTTAAGTAAAAAAGATACTCTTCCAATCATTAGAGATAATCTACCCATAACTGTATTTCCAAACAAAGCTCCAAAAGCCATCATCATTACTAAGCGCCCAAACGTAGTAGGGTATTTAAGAATTTTAATTGCTCTTTCGCTAGCTGTAAAGTAAAAATAGAGGGTAACACATATGATACTAATTAAAACTAAAACAGATTCAACTGTCCAAATACCGATAGAAGCTCTTATCTGACTGATAAAGTTTGTACTTGCAAGTCTTGGTAAGTTTTGACCTAAACCAACACCTACAGTAACTGCTATTGGATACTTAGACCAATGTGCTTTCCCTGGAACAAATCTCATATAAAATAGAAGCCCTAAAACAATAGGTATTATTGCTAATATTTGTCCATTCATTAATGGTTTAATAGCATTAGAGTTTATATTTTTTACTCCTTGTACTAATGCATGTGCAGCACCTGATGCAACATATATATGTTCAAACAAGCTGTAAAACTTATTTTCCTTCCAAGCAAATGATAACAAAGCAATGGTTCCTATAGCTGCAATCCATGTGACTATACTTGTGCTCATATTATATCCTCCTCTTCCTAGCATTCTTGTCAGAGATGGCATAGATAATATTTCCTATAATAATGAAGAATATAATTACTATGTGCCCAAAAGATATAGAATCTAGATTTGTTGTTCCATCTCCAAGAGATCCAACCATTTGTTCATACTCTGCTGCACCTCTTACTCCATTTAAAATTCCCAATACTTGCCCTGATGAATAATATGGCATTGTATTTGTTACATTTACACTATTTAGCGCACATGCAATTGGAGTTTCATAAAGTGAATTGATCTGCCCAACATAAAAATGTCTAGAACCTCCAGAGTCAAATGCAATTACAAGGTCAAAGTCATTTGCATCTTTTATATCAGCCATCATTGGAAGATCACTTACAGAAGTGCCAAAAGTATCTTCTGGAAAAGTATTATGAACATTTCTTCCCATTGCTGTTATTGTAGCCTCTTCCCCTGGTTTGAATCCTAAATCGACATAATCAACTCCGTATTCTGCATCATACAGTTCTTTAGCACTAGCAGCTGCTTCTCTAGCAAACTGACTTGCATATTGCGAAATACCCATATACATTACCTTCATCTCTCTTTTAAAGAGATGCTTGGTTATTGCTACTGCTTGTGGGTGAATCTCTGGAGCTGCTCCTGGGCTATAGTCCATAGACATTACAACTACAGACCCTGGTTCTAATTCTTCAATAAAGTCGTATACTCTTTTTGTTTGTTCAATGATTGAAACTGGTAATCCAAGAGGCCTAAACATAGGTAGAGAAATAGCGATTAACAGAACTAAGTAAATTATTCTTTGATCTAAGTTTTTTAATTTTTCTATCATTCTTATTTCCCCCTACTCACTTTTACCTAGGTGTCCACTTTCAATACCTGAAAGAACACGAACACCAACCGCTATACCACCAATCGCAGCACCTATGTAAAGAGATCTAATAGCTGCCATTGCAGGCACATTCATCAACCAATCTTGCATTACTGGGAACTGATCCCATATTACTTCCCCTATTGGGGCATTTCCAAGCATTACAATTACTCCAACAGCAAGTAAAGCAGTAGAGTCAATAGTCCTGGCTCTAAAAGCTCTAAATGCTGCACTAGCTATCCAAAAAGCTATTAAAGCATACATCGTTGATCCTAATGGATTTAATATTCCATTAAAGAAAAAATCATACTGTGCACTACTATCTCCTAAAAATAATCCTACGCCAGCTTGTGCTATTAAAACTACTATTAAAACTAAAGAGTTTACCCAGTTAGGTCTTTTTAATTGGATTCTTTTAACATGTATTCTAATTAAATTGATTGCAGCTAAACCCATAGCAAATGCAGCTATTACTATATTCCAACTGGTAATTGTATTACCATATGAATTAATTGTGTCAGAAATTAAGAAAAACTGTAAGATGAGTATTATTGCAATGACTAAAGATATTATTTTTGCTATTTTCATATTCTAATCCCCCTTACCTATTCAACAAGTTTGTTACAAAGTTGATACCAACATTAGTAGCAATACTTCCAACTACCAATAGAATAATGGCATATATCTTTGCCCAATCTTGTCCTGCTATACTACCTAGTTTTAAAGGGTTTTGTGAAGCAACTGCTCCTGCTGCAAATAATTCTTCTCCGATTAGCACATAGTCACATGTTGTAACGAAGAAAGGAATCTGAGATCTGTTATCTGTACCAGCTATTTGAATAGCTCCAGCTTTAAATCCTGTTTCTGCAAGCAATAAAGATTCTGCAAGGAAATATCCAAGCATCATATTTGCAGCTACTTCTTCACGTTGCAAAATACCCATAGTACCAGCGGCATAAGCAAATTGTTCTTGTGAGATGAATCTCATCGTGTCTGGGTTATATGCTTCTATAACTCCTTCACTTCTATAACCATTTTTTACTATTTCTTCTGCAATCGGTAGTACTATTGGTTGTCTAATAGTTACTATCATTTTTGCGCCATATCTTGCAACAGTTTTTGATACTAATTCTAAAATTTCTAATCCAGCAAAGGTTGCAGCATCTAATGCACCAACCCCCGGTGTATAATGCACCGGCCTACCCATCTCAGTCGCTCTCCCTACAGCATCCTCAATCGCCTCTAAACCAGCAATTTTTTTAATTATAGGAACAGTTCCTGTTTTTGCCTTATATATTTTATAACTTACAAATATTGCTATTAACAATAAAGATATAAAAGCAAAAAATTGACTTTTTGCAAACTCCATATAAAACACCTCCATAAGTATTCTTAGTTGCTAACAAAAAATGTCCTTTTACCCTCCTTCTTACATTTATAAAATGTTTTTTCACAAAAATCCCACAAAGTGTATTTCAACATCCGAAATACTTCTCCTGCTTTAAAGTAAAAAAAAACTTTAATTATTTAAAACAAAAAAGAGACTGCAATAACAGCCTCTTAATAATTCAATTTATTCTGTTCTGATAGCTTCTAATGCACTTAGTCTCATAGCCCTTATTGCTGGATATAACCCTGCAATAAGTCCAACACTAGAAGTAAATACTAGAGCTAAAATAGATAGCCAAGGTGGGATTATAGACATCTTAGCTCCCATAGGCACGCCTATAGCTGCTCCTAACATTATTACATTATTTAAGATATACGATAACCCATAGCTTATTCCAAGTCCTAATAAGCCTCCTAATAAGCCTATCATCGCTGATTCTAAGATAAATAGTTTACCTATATCACCTAGTTTTGCCCCTAATACTTTCATAATACCAATTTCTCTTGTTCTCTCATATATTGACATTATCATTGTATTAGTTATTCCTAAAGCAGCAACAAGCATAGAAATAGCTCCGATTCCACCTAAAATTAATCTAATCAGTTGAGTAGATTTCTTCGCCTCTTCTAGCATCTGACTCAAACTGTGACATTGTAAACCCATATTTTGAATACTTTCAGTTATATGGTCTACATCTTCAATTGATTGCGCCTTTACTATTACCTGACGATATTCATGTTCATATTTTCCAGTACGCGAACTATTACTATTATTTTCTTGTTCTAACCTTATTACAGTCTCTAATGGCATAATCACTGCATAACTATATCTATTGTATCCTTCTGAATCTAATAAACCTGCTGTATCTATACGATAAGTTTCTTTTTTCTTTCCACTGCCATCATCATATCCCATATCATAAGTAAGCCTTAAAGATGCTTCCATAACATTGACTTTTGGTTCTTGATCCATATTATTCATTTCACCATAGTGCTTAACCCCTCTAGAATTGTTAGATCTGGGTTTAGCAAAATTGTTTGCTACTTGTCCTCCAAAGAGAACTGTTAGATCATCTTCCACTGTCAAGAGTCTTCCTTCTGCTAACTCTAACCCTAGATAAGGAAGAGCTTCTGGTTTAATCCCTATAATTGAAGTATTAACTTCATATCTATCGGCAATAATCCTTGCATGTGAATCAACTAATGGTGTAGCCACTTGAACTCCCTGAATGGCTGAAATTTCATTCATCATTTCATCGTCTATTGTAGTTTGACTACTTCCGTCATATCCTGGCCAAACTTCAATCATGCTAAGGTCACCCATACTTTCAAACTGTTTAACCATAGCATCTTCTATACCAACACTAAGTGATATCATAACTACAATAGCTGCTGTACCGATAATAACACCCAATACTGTTAGTAATGAGCGGACTTTCCTCCTCCACAGATTTTTTAGACCCATTACTAAAATGTCTAAGTTATTCATCTATCTCTATATCCTTGAGCAGGTCTTGCTCAATTTGTTTTTCTCTTTTACTCTTTCTCACTTTTCTAAATATAATAATTAAAGCAATTATCGCTATCAATATCCCCCAAGCTATTGGACTTTTCCAGAAAGGAGTACTTTCTTCTATGGCTCCAGGGCCATCTGGTCCTGGATATTTGCCTGGTTCTTCTGGGTATTCTCCTTGGTCTGGGTTCATCGGTTCATTACTTGCTTCCATGACTTCGATAGTGAACTCTTGAGCAATTTCCTGAGTCTCTCCTGCTGCATCTTCAAATTGATATATAATTCTTCCTTCTGCAGTTCCTGGAGCAGTGGCTGTAAGGGATGTATCTAAATAATCTCTTGATCCAGAATCAAAATTGCCTACAAAATAGTTAGGATTTCTAAGTTCGAAATCACCTTCAACTTTAACCATTAGATTATATATTGTTGTTCTACCCATATTATAAAACTCTGTAAATAATGAAGCGGAGCCTCCCTGCATTATCTCTTGTGGGATTTGTGGCTCACTAACTTCAAGTCTTGGTTGCTGAATAACCCTAATTCCAATCTCTTCTGAAGAACTGTATTGATTCCCTTTCGTATCTTCATATTCAAACGATGCTTGGACTGTATATGTTCTTGGTTGAGCATCCATGACTGCATAAAAAGGCATGTTTTTTGTTACTATCCCTTTAGGACTGATTTCATCTATAAAAATAGTATTACTGCTGTTAACAGGTGTAAATACATTTCCAGTATCGCTTGAACCTTCTGGAGCAGTTAAAGAAATTTTTATATTTCTCACTGTCCTTATTTTACTAGTATTTTGAAAACGTATATTTAAAGTAAAATTGCTCCCTGCTCTAACGATAGAAGGGCTAGTCCCGTAAGATGATACGATAATTTTAGGAACAGTAGTTGATTCATCTTCTTCCTCCTCACCCTCATCATCTTTTGCTAATACAGAAAGAAATATTTCTCCCGTTTCCTCATGAACTCTCCCATACTCATCTTTGTACTTCAGTAAGTATTCAAGCTTATGACCACCAGTTAACATATCCTCATTAGCGGAAAGTTTATAATCAAAAGAAGTCTTTTCTCCACCTTCTAGTTGTTCTGCTTTTCTGAAGTTAACATCATTTGTTATTGAAAATGAGTTTTCAGATAAGTTTGTTAATTTAAATTCGATATCTTTTGCAATTTTTTCTCCAAAGTTTTGCACTTCAAATGATACGTCTGCTTCTTTACCTGCTTTAATACTTTCTGGAGTTGATAAAACCGAGTTTACTTTCAACTCTGGCAAATCAGGAGCTTCTATGACTTCAATATATATTGTACGAGTCCTTGTAGGAAATTCATCTCGATACATATTTTGATAATTGAATTCAAATGTCAATGGATATACTCCCGGTTCTATTTGCTCATCAACTTTAAATTTAAAAGCCACATCAGTTTCTTTGCCTGCTAAAACACGATTTAGCTTTATTCTGTTTAACAACTCTACCGATTCAAAAGGAGTGCCATCTAATTGTGGTGTAATGTAAACATCTCTAGCTGTATAGATGCTTTCATTGTCTAAAGTCAAGTCAAGATTGAATACTTCTCCTACCATAACCTCTGGTAAATCCTCATTCTTTATAAATATCTGTGGTTCTTTATAAATACTATCTACTCTGCCATCATTATCTGCTGCATAAGCTCCTATTGTAGATAAGATTATAAAAAGTGAAAATATTGCAATAATAAATTTTGTCCACCTATTTGTTAAGTATTCCATATTTTTAGTCCCCCATTTTTTTATCATTATGTTTTATTTCAAGCACCTTACCATCCAAAAAGCTAATTACTGTATCAGCATAATCTGCTGTTTCTTGATCGTGCGATACTAAAATTAATGTTTGTCCATTAGCCCTAGCTATTTTTGTAATTAACTCCATCACTTCAATTGATGTTTTACTATCCAAATTGCCAGTAGGCTCATCTGCAAAAACAATTTTTGGCCTGCTAACAAAAGCACGTGCAACACTTACTCTTTGTTGCTGCCCACCACTCATTTGACTAGGCTTATGCTTTATTCTTTCTCCTAAGCCTACTTGTCTAAGCATTAGTTTTGCTGCTTTATTTCTTATTGACCTTGAGTATCCTTTAAATATTAGCGGCATCGCAACATTCTCTAAAGCTGTTAGTTGCCCCATCAAATTATATGATTGGAAAACAAACCCTATATTTTCTCTTCTAAACTTTGACAGTCTTCCTTCACCCATCTTTTCAATGTGATGCTTCCCGTAATATATAACTTCACCTTGAGTGGGCTTTTCTAAACCTGCCATCATGTTTAATAGTGTAGATTTACCTGAACCAGATTTCCCAACTATACAATAAACCTTGCCCTCTTCAAAAACTAAATTAACTTTTTTCAATGCAATTACTCTTTCTTTACCCATTGCATATACTTTAGACAGGTTTTTAATTTCAATTTGAGGATTATCCATTGTGCACCTCCCTTTAAAGTACAATCTCTGCTTTGTTAGACTTTTTAAATAAATAGATGTTCCATTTATTTATGATTCTCTTGGAATTTTTTTTACTCTTTAAAAAAATTTCTTCTCTGTGTGGCATTCTATATATATTCTAAGCTTATAATTATATATATCAAGCTTCTTTTTAAATTTAACAAGATTTTTAGCATAAAAATATTAAATATTTTAACATAATAAAGGAAAAGACCCAGTTTCTAGCTGGATCTTCTTATTCGTTATATTTACATATTTCTTTTATTACCAACTCATTACTGTCTTGCAGTTTAGTATTTTTCATTTTTTTAATAAATTGTTCTTTATGCTCACTTAATTCCTTTATTTTTTTAATCAAAGAAGTGGGTGTTAAGTCCTCTTCAAACAAAGTTAAAGAATAGCCACTTTTACTAAATGATTTAGCATTTAGAATTTGATCCCCTCTACTTGAACTTAAAGGCAATGGAATTAAAATATTAGGCATATGTAAAGATAATAACTCGTAAAGTGTATTTGCCCCTGCTCGTGAGACCATCAGATCAGTTATTGCAAATAAGTGCGGCAATTCATCTGTAACAAACTCAAATTGCTTATATCCATTAACATTTATGTACTCACTTTTTAAGTTTCCTTTTCCGCATAAGTGGATCACATTAAATTCTTTAATTAGTTCTTCCAAACTACTTCTAACAACTTTGTTAATAGTTTGTGAACCGCTACTACCTCCCATAACCATTAATGTAGGTTTTTCATCAAATCCCGTTAGATCCTTACCCTTATTAATATCTCCTTGTAATATTTCTTTTCTTATAGGAGTTCCAACTAACAAAGATTTCTCCTTGGATAAATAGTTGAGTGTTTCTGGAAAAGTAACTAATATTTTATCTGCAAATCTTAGAGTCAGCTTATTAGCCAACCCTGGCGAGTAATCTGACTCATGTAAAATTACAGGGATTCTCAGATTAGATGCAGCTAAAATAATTGGAACTGATACAAAGCCTCCCTTTGAAAAAATAAGGTCTGGCTTTATCTTCTTAAGCAATTTTCTAGCTTCCCATGTCCCTTTTATCACTCTGAACGGATCTATAAAATTTTCTAAGTCAAAATACCTTCTCAATTTACCAGTACTAACTGAATAATATGGTATATTCTTATCTTCTGCTAATGTTTTTTCAATTCCATTCTTACTACCAATATAATGCATATCAAACCCTTTGACTTTTAGATCATCTACTAGAGCTAAAATTGGCATTACATGTCCAGCTGTACCTCCACCTGTGAAAACAATTTTTCCCATTTATCTCTAACTCCTTGGAAGCTCATCTATTATGTCTAATATCTTACTAAATTTATGTATTTCATAGTCAGCATCTAAAATTTCATCACTATATCCGTAATTACACCAAATTGTTTTAATATCATTATCTATACCTGCTTGGACATCATGAAATCGATCGCCAACCATAACTGCATTTTTATCTCCTGATAGAAGTTGCTTAAGTATTTCACTTTTTGTTAATTTATCAAACATGCCAGCACAGTATAAACCAGCAAAATACTTTTCAAATTTAAATCTTTTACTTATAACATCTAAATAAGGCTTATCACAATTACTTAAAATCATAAGCGTGTGACCTTGGCTTTTTAGTGCTTTTAATGTGTCTAAAACATCTGAGAAAAGTTGACCCTGACCTTCTTTTATCATCTCATTCTCAATTTCTTCCATGAGGGTTTTTGCTAACACTCTTTTTTCTTTATCTTCAGGAATTAAGAATTCCCAAATTTCACCTATAGGATAACCTAGAGTTGATAATAACTTTTTATTAGGAGGTGCTTCTAAATCTAGCTTTTCAAATACCTTTCTGAAAGCCTTTATCGCTACATTGCCGGATGAGAAAAGTGTTCCGTCTAAATCAAATATAATTTTCATGATCTCTCCTTTAAATATTTCTCTCTAAATTATTATATAACAATAATGGTATGATATAATGCATATAGCAATTTTTATGAGGTGAATTATGAATTTAAAAATCTATTTTACATCTGATGTCCATGGGTATATTTACCCAACAGACTATCGTGATACAAGTTTTAAAAATCAAGGATATATAAATATCATAAACTCTTTTGAGAAAGATGATAATACTATAATAATCGATGGTGGCGATACTATTCAAGGATCCCCATTTACTACATATCTATCTAATCAAGAATTTTCTAATCACCCCTTAGCACAAGTGCTAAATGAGGGAGCTTATGACTATTATATCTTAGGCAACCATGATTTCAATTATGGAGAAGAATATTTGTTGAAATTTATTGAACAATTAAATGCAAAAAGCTTAGCAGCAAATGTAAAATACTTAAAGAACTTAGATTTAATACAACCATTTTCTGTAAAAAAATTGAAAAACGGATTAAAAGTAGCGGTTTTAGGGATAACCACAGACTTCATTAATATATGGGAAAACGAGAATAACCTTAGAAATTTTAATATTACAAATACATATAAAGCAGTAGAAGATATAATTAATGAAATCCCCCAACACGATATTTTAGTTGGAATTTATCATGGAGGGTTTGAGTATGACTTAGAAACTGGAAATAAATTATCCGACACATCAGAAAATATTGCCTATAAATTATGTAAAGACTTCCCTTTTAACATTTTACTAACAGGGCATCAACATCAGGGGATTATTAATAAAAAAGTTAGTGATACTTATATTGCTCAAACTCCAGCTAATGGCGAAAATTATATCGAAATAAATTTAAATTATGAAAATGGAAGAATAATTGACATAAATGGAGAAATTAAAAGTCCTCTTCCAGAAGGCCACCCAGAACTTTCTCTTAAGTTATTAGCTTGGGAGACCCAAGTGCAAACTTGGCTTGATAAACCTGTAGGCTTTTTAGATGTTGAATTAATTCCAAGCGACCATTTAGACATGGCTCTTAATGGATGCTTGCTAGCTAATTTTTTTAATCAGATTCAACTGGAAGAATCAAAGGCTGACATTTCTTGTACTTCTATGGCTAATTCTCTAAAAGGATTCAATAAAGAAGTAACGGTCAGAGATGTAGTTTCTACCTATGTTTATCCTAATACATTAGTTGTGAAGAAAGTCAGTGGCAAAGTCCTAAAAAAGGGGCTCGAACGAAGTGCTAGCTATTTTGAAGTAGATGGTGACCAAGTTAAAATTCCTGATGATTTTCTTAAACCAAAAGTAGCACATTATAACTATGATTATTTTTCTAATATTACCTATACCTTTGATCTTTCAAAACCAATAGGTGAAAGAGTGACCTCTATTAAATTTAGAGAAAAGGAAATAGGACCAGATGATACTTTTACTTTGGTAATGAACAATTATAGAGCTTCAGGAACAGGCGGGTATGATTTTTATAGAGATTGCAAGACCGTTGATGAAATTCTGATTGATATGAGTGAGATTATAATTAACTACTTTCTAAAACATGAGAAAGTAGTCGTTGATAAAAAGAAATATCTAACAATAAAGGCCCCTAAATAGGAGCCTTTAATTTACCCTCGAGCAAGTTTAATTCTAATTCTTGAAGAAACTTGTTCTATCACTAATACCAAAACAATTAAGCCTATAAGAATAGATCCGACTTCGCTCCATATATATGCACTCATTACAAATAAAAGTGAAACTCCTATGCCTCCTGTACCAACTAAACCTAAAATTGAGGCATTCTTTACATTTATCTCAAATCTATACAAATAAATCAAAAGATAAGTGTGCAAAAGTAGTGGGATAATTGAACCAATGAAAGCTTGGACTTTAGTCCCCCTCCATAGCTGCAAATGGTACAGCCGCTACGGATCCTACAAAAGATCCAAGTAAAGACATTTTAATCGCATCAAGTAAATCATCTTTTACACTTAAAACATAACTTCATACAAGAGGAAGTATAGCTTTCAGTATTGCAAGAAATTGATACACTCTTCTCATTATTGAAGAAAATTTGAATCCAGTAACTTATACTGAAATATAGATTAAAAATATTAAGATAATTAAAACATAAGAGGTTATTGGATTTGGTGGTTTAATTTATTTTTCATTTTAAGTTCTATTTCTTCAGGAATAAAAATACTCTTTATACCTTTAATCATGATTAAACCTCAATCTCTCTACTCAGTACTACCGCCATATATATCACTTAAAATATCTTCATTTACTTCTTTAGCAGGCCCATCATGTATTTTTTACAATAAACTTAGTTTTAAAAATCTTGGCTAAAAAGATAAATTAACTGAAAAATTGTCACATTTCTGACATATAGGTCTTATATAATGTAGTTACACTAAACAAAGGAGTGGATGAAATGAAATTAACAAAAATATTATCTGTAATCGCAGTTGTAGGATTATTAGTAGTTGGAACAGCTTTTGCAGCAACTGATATAGGTGACAATTTTGTAAATCGCTGGAGCAGAAATGATTTCACCGATAAAGAAAACTATGGTTATAATAAAATGATGGATCTAACTGGGCTAAATGAAGAAAAAATTGATGAGTATAGATTAGAAAATTGTCCAGCTGGTACTTCTATGATAGATTATCTTGAAGATGAAGGCTTGTATGAAGAGTGGAAAGAAGACATGTTAGCTAACTTAGAAGACAAACTTGAGTACCAAGTTGAAAATGGTTTAATAACTCAAGAAGAAGCAAATGAGCTTTTAGTAGACTATGAACAAAGAATCGAAGAAGGTCCTCCTTACTACTTTGGAAACATGAGAGGAAGAGGAAGA
>JBKHBO010000043.1:0-16627 GCA_046542315.1 Clostridia bacterium | reverse complement strand
TTTATCACAACACCTAATGCAATGATATGATTTGTTATGGTTTTGTGTAGCTGGTTATCATCGGGTAAAATACCTCATATTATTTAAAAAGATTTTAATGTTATTAGATAATTTGGATACGAATAGTGTTTTATTAGTGTATTAGACAATAGAACTCTATTATTTTTAAAGCACTTTGCTATCTATCAAGTACAGAACAACTTAGAAAAGGTGTAAATGAAAGACTGTGATTAACTTATGGCTTACTTGAAGTGGAAGGCAGAGTGTTTAAAAATAGCTCTATACTTGCAGAAATATATAGTGACAATAATTTAAAAAAATCTACTGTAATAATGTTAAACAAAGTGAAGGGAATAGAAGACCAAGAAAAAGCTAATATGATCAGTTGGTCTGCAATATGTAACCATGTTCTTCTTCATAAGCCAAGTCTATTTGAGTAGGAGTAAAACAATATTATCAAATTTTGACTTTTAAATTCATTGATAATAATTTATAATAAAGATAGATAGTATATATTCATATAACTTACTGATTAGAAAAAAACTCTGATTGTTGTAAAATTTTTATAAAGGAGAAGATTACATGGATAAACTTACAGACAAAGTATTTAGTGAAATTACTAATGCTCAAAGTGATTATTGTGCTTCCATTTATATGCCAACTTATAGAAAAGGTCAGGAATCAACACAAAGTCCAACAAGACTTAAAAATCTTGTAAGACAAACTAGAAGCATGTTAGAAGAAAGAGGAATGAAAGAATCCGATATAGATGCTCTTGTAAAACCTGCAGAAGATCTTTATATGAATTCTATATTTTGGCAAAAGCAAAGTGATGGTTTAGCAATGTTTTTAAGTAAGGAGCATGAATTTATTTATAGATTACCTGTTAGATTTGATGAGGATGTGGTGATTGCACCAAAGTTTCATCTAAAACCTCTTTTTCCAATATATAATAATTTGGGTAGTTACAATATACTTTCTTTAAGCAAAAGTAACGTGAGATTATTTGAAGCTAACCAATATGATATTGAAGAGATTGACTTAACTGACTTAGATATTCCACTAAGTTTGGATGAAGCACTTAAATTTGATGTAACTCATGAACACGTAAGCCATCACTCAGCACAGCCTGGAAATAGAACAGGATCTTCTATTTTTTATGGACAAGGAGGCGAAGAAGACGATAAAGAAAATATAAGGTATTTCTTTCAGTTAGTTGAAGATAGTTTAAGTAAAGTTATTACCGAAGGTCCGCTGGTGCTTGCTGGTGTTGATTATATTTTAGCTATATACAGAAATGTTAGTAATTATAAAGACATATGCGAGAACGCAATATTAGGAAGTCCAGATGAAAAAACTCCTGAAGAATTACATAAAGAATCTTATGATATAATTCAACCTATATTAGCTAAGCCACTAAAAGAAGATCTAGAACTTTATAATCAACTTTTAGGTCAGAAGAGCTCCAAAGTAAGTAATGAAGTTTCTTCAATTCTAAAAGCTGCATTTTCTGGAAAAGTAAAAACTGCCTTTTTGAAATCTGGTAAAAAGATTTGGGGAACATTTGACGAGGAAACACTGCAGGTAACTTTTGCAGATGAGATTAAACTAGAGCACGTTGATTTGTTAGATCTTATTGCAAGATATACACACATTAATAGCGGAGATGTATATGTATTGAAAGAGAATCAGTATTCAGATGAAAGAAAAGATGCATTTGCTATATATAGATATTAAAGATGATTAAGGGTGGGTATTTCCACCCTTTTTTATTCAAGGAGTGGCAAGTTATGAAAATAGGATTGTGTCAGTTAAAAGTTAGTGAGAACAAAAGTATAAATTTATTTAATGCAAAAAAGCAAATGAATATAGCAAAAAATTTAGGTGCTGAGATAATTTGCTTACCAGAAATATTTAACTCTCCTTATGAAAATAGTAATTTCTTAAAACACGCAGAACCACAAGGTGGTCAAACGTATAAATTTCTATCAATTCAAGCAAAAGAGCTAGATGTTTACCTTGTAGGTGGGTCTATCCCTGAGAAAGAAGATGGAAAAATATATAATACGAGTTATGTATTCAATAGAAATGGAGAATTAATAGCAAAACACAGAAAGGTACATCTTTTTGACATATTTATTCCTGGTGAAATAGAGTTTATGGAATCAAAAACTTTATCAGCAGGAAATTCAGTAACAACTTTTGATACAGAATATGGCAAGATGGGATTAGCAATTTGTTTTGATATTAGATTTTCAGAATATATTAATCTTATAGGTCAAAGCGGAGCTAAAGTAATATTTATACCAGCAGCATTTAATATGAAAACAGGTCCAGCGCATTGGGATTTGGCATTTAAATCTAGAGCATTAGATAATCAACTATTTATTGCAGGTTGCTCACCGGCAAGGGATGAAAAGGCTTCATATGTAGCTTATGGTCACTCGCTAATAGTTAATCCTTGGGGTGAAATAATAAATCAACTAGATGAGAATCAAGGGGTATTAGTTGGTGAAGTTGATTTAAATTTGATAGATGAATATAGACAGAAGCTACCTATAGTTAAAAATAAAAGATCAGATTTATATAAAACCATCCTAATAGAACACCAGGAAGTGTAAAAATGGATTATATAACTATTTTAATAAGACTACTGTTATCACTAGTTTTTGGGAGTATTGTTGGCTTTGAAAGAGAGACATCTGGCAGACCAGCAGGCTTAAGAACTCATCTTTTAGTCTGCATAGGTGCAACCTTAATTACTATTGTATCCATAACAGGTTTTCCTTTTACAGCTGATCCAGCAAGGGTCGCAGCGCAAATTGTAAGTGGAGTAGGTTTTTTAGGTGCTGGTACAATAATGAAAGAAGGTGCTACTGTTAAGGGTCTTACTACTGCAGCAAGCTTATGGGTTGTTGCAGGAATAGGCATGGCCGCAGGTACAGGTAATTACTTAGCAGCTACAATTACTACTGCTTTTGTTATAATGGCACTATCTTTTGTAAGACGGTTAAATGTAAATGTGTTGCATGGAGCAAACCAGAAAAGATTTACATTTGTTGCAAAAAATCATCCTGGTTTGTTGGGTGTTTTAGGTATGATACTGGGTGAATATGAGATTGACATAGAATCGGTTCAAATTAAAGTAGGAGATGGACTAATAACGATTGAGTTTGATGTGCACTTACCTAATTCTGTTGATCTAAATGAAGTGCTGGAAAGACTAAGAGATGTTAAATCTGTTGTTTCTATTGAAATTAATTAGATTAGCGTATTGAGATCAATATTAATATGACTAATCTTATTATAGAATAATAATGATGCCAGAATGCTACGAGCTTGTTTTAGCTTGTTATTTCTGGTATTATTTTTTAGTAAGGAAAAATAAATTTCATTTACTATATTGTGAGAAAAATTATAAATAAGGAGGTCGACAATGGGAAAAGAACAAGCACTAAGTAATGCTTTAAGACAAATAGAAAAGCAATTTGGAAAGGGAAGTATTATGCGTCTTGGCGACGATTCGGCAGCATTAGATGTAAATGTAATCCCTACAGGTTGCTTAGATCTTGATATTATTGTAGGAATTGGCGGAATGCCTAGAGGTCGTATAGTTGAGGTTTATGGTCCAGAATCATCTGGTAAAACAACTTTAGCTTTACACATGTTAGCAGGAGCTCAGAAAATAGAGGGAACTGCTGCATTTATAGATGCGGAGCATGCACTTGATCCAAAATATGCTTCAAATCTTGGTGTAGATATTGAAAACTTATTAGTAGCTCAACCTGACTCAGGTGAGCAAGCTTTAGAAATTGCAGAAACATTAGTGAGAAGTAATGCAGTTGATATGATTATTATAGATTCAGTTGCAGCACTAGTACCAAGAGCTGAGTTAGAAGGAAGTATGGGAGACTCCCACATCGGTTTACAAGCACGTTTAATGTCTCAAGCAATGAGAAAGCTTGCTGGTATTATAAATAAATCAAAAGCAGTTGTTGTGTTTATCAATCAGATTCGTGAGAAGGTAGGGGTAATGTTTGGTAATCCCGAGACAACTTCTGGTGGTAGAGCACTGAAATTCTACTCTTCTATAAGACTTGAAATTAGAAGAGTTAGTTCAATTAAAAAGGGATCAGAAAACTTCGGTAATAGAACAAGAATAAGAGTTGTTAAAAATAAAGTGGCGCCACCATTTAAGTCAGCTGAAGTTGATATTATGTTTGGTACAGGAATATCTTTGACAGGCTCAATACTGGATAATGCAGTAGAATTAGATTTAATTAAAAAATCAGGATCATGGTATTCTTATGAGGATGATACAATTGGACAAGGGCGAGAGAATGCTAAAGAGTTTTTAGATGAAAATCCTGAAGTTGCAAGGGATTTAGAGAATAAAATAAGAGATCATTACGGATTGTCAAAATTAGAAGAAGTTGGCAATGATACAAGCGAGTAGAGATTATCAAAGAGCTTTGTCTTATGCTTTAAGACTTATTTCATATAGAGATTATTCCGAGAAGAGAATTAGGGCAAAGTTAGAGAAAAGATATACTAAAGAAATTATCGATAAGGTAATTTTAGAAATGATAGATAATAGATATATTGATGAAAAACGGTCAATAAAAAATTACTTGAAAGATAGAATGCAATATAATTTGTGGGGACCATATAAGATATATCGAAGTCTATTAAATAAAGGATACAAGAAAGAACTAATTAAGAGTGAATTAGACAAAATAAGTAATGATGAAGTTTTAAACTACTGTAAGCAAGCTTTGTTGAATTATTGTGCTAAGCAGAATAAGGACATTGAAAAAGATAAATTATATCGATTTTTATATGGACGAGGATTTCCTAGTGACGTAATTATGAGATCCTTAGAACAAGAAGGCTATTTACAGTAGTATTATTATACATGGAAAGGAAACAATAATGGATAATGTATATATATTTGCTATTGTAGGAGTAGCATTAGGTTTTATTGTCGGATTTTTAGTGAGAAAGTACATTGCAGAAGCAAGAATTGCAACTGCTGAAAAAGCAGCAAATCGTTTATTAGAAGAAGCGAACAGAGAAGCAGAATCCAGATTAAGAGAAGCAATGGTAACTGCTAAAGAAGAAATTCACATTTTAAGAGAAGATTTTGATCAAGAAGCTAAAGAACGTAGAGCTGAAATTAAAAGAATGGAAGATCGACTCCTAAAAAAGGAAGAACTGTTAGATACAAAGAATATTAATCTTGATAAAAAAGAAGAAACGCTAAATAAAAAGACTGAAAAAGCAAAGCAAAAGCTGGAAGAAGCAGAAAGCTATGCTCAGAAGCAGCAATCAGAACTAGAACGTATTGCTAGAATGACTAATGAAGAAGCTAAAGATGTGCTTTTTGAAAAAGTTAAAAAAGATGTAAGAGAAGAATCTGCTATATTTATTAGAGAAGCTGAAGCAAAAGCTAAAGATGAGGCAGATAAGAAGGCTAGAGAAATCATTACAACAGCAATTCAAAGATGTGCAGCTGACCATGTTGCAGAGACAACAGTATCAGTTGTTGAATTACCAAATGATGAAATGAAGGGACGCATAATCGGAAGAGAAGGAAGAAATATTAGAGCATTTGAAACTATTACTGGAGTTGACTTAATAATTGATGACACTCCTGAAGCTGTCGTATTATCTTCTTTTGACCCTGTTAAAAGGGAAATTGCTAGAATATCTCTTGAAAGGTTGGTTGCTGATGGTAGAATCCATCCAGCTAGAATCGAGGAAATGATAGAGAGAGCAAAAAATGATGTAAATAATATAATCCGTGAAGAAGGAGAGCAAGCTGCATTTGAAGCTGGTATCCATAACCTTCATCCAGAGTTAATTAAGCTCTTAGGAAGATTAAAATATAGGACATCTTATGGACAAAATATGCTAAGCCACTCACTTGAAGTTGCACATTTAAGTGGATTAATGGCAGCGGAATTGAACATGAATATCAAGCTGGCTAAAAGAGCTGGGTTATTGCATGATATAGGTAAAGCACTTGACCATGAGGTCGAAGGAACTCACTCGTCAATTGGTGCCGATATTTTGAAAAAATATAATGAACCAAAAGAAGTAATTCATGCCGCTGCATCACATCATGGTGATATCCAAATGATTTACCTTGAAGATGTTTTAGTGCAATCTGCAGATGCAATTTCAGCAGCTAGACCAGGTGCTAGAAGAGAGTCTCTAGAAAGTTATATTAGAAGATTAGAAAATCTTGAAGAAATTGCAACATCAATTGAAGGCGTCGATAGAAGCTTCGCTATTCAAGCAGGTAGAGAGATTAGAATCATGGTTAAACCTGATGTAATTAATGATAATGAATCTGCTTTATTAGCTAGAGAAGTTTCTAAGAAAATAGAAGAGGGGCTAGAATATCCTGGTCATATAAAAGTAACTGTTATTAGAGAAACAAGAGCAGTAGAGTATGCTAAATAAGATTAAAATAATTTAACTGACTCTATGAAAGTAATATTAATGGAATGAATCAATTAATATTCTAAAGACAACGACAATTTAATTAATATAATAAATAGGCTTGGGATTCTAACGGATTCCAAGCCTTTAAGCATATTTTTTTATGTAGAAATTACATTTTTCAAGTGGTATAAAATTCTAAAAGCATTATTTATGTTAGTGCCTAGGTTTTGGTCTTTATATTGGTTTGGCTTATTATTGTGAGCTGTAAGTAATAAAGAATAATTATATACATTCAGTGCAAATGTGGCGTCGAAAATAATATATTATCTTTTGTAGTAAAAAATGGTGTTGGCTTTTAATCACCAACACCATTTTTAACCTATAAATCTTATGAGGTTAATTCATTTAGATTTGCTATAAATGCTTCTATTGTTTCTTTCTCTGTAGCCCAAGAAGTAACTAATCTTACTGCAGAATTAGATTTATCAATTTTTTCTATTACATAAAAGTCATATTTATCATTAAGTTTCTCAATAATATTGTTTGGAAAGATAGGAAAAATTAAATTAGTTTGTGGTTTGGCTAAGAAACCATATCCTAAGTCTTTAATCCCTTTGCTTAATAACTTAGCCATAGAATTTGCTTGATAAGCTAGCTCATAAAACAAATTATTGCTAAATAGCTCATAAAATTGTATTCCTAATAATCTTCCTTTAGCTAATAAAGCACCCTTTTGCTTCATTAGAAACCTAAATTCTTCTTTTAAAGAATCATTTGAAATAACAATGGCTTCTCCTAAGAGGGCTCCGTTTTTTGTTCCACCAATATAAAATATATCAACTAATTTGCTAATATCTTCTAGACTTACACCGCTTGCGTCTAGTGCAGCGCCTAATCTTGCACCATCTAAGAATAGCAACAAATTCTCTTTTTTACAAAATAGAGAGATTTCTTCTAAATCATTTTTCGTATAATATGTTCCCAATTCAGTCGAATTAGAAATATAGACCATAGCTGGTTTTACCATATGTTCATCTTCATGAATGTCTAAAACCTTTTCAATAAGCTCTGGAGTTAGTTTTCCATCAGGAGTATTAATTGTGCATACTTTATGCCCTGTTGCTTCAATAGCACCTGCTTCATGTACATTTATATGTCCTGTTGCTGCAGATATAACAGATTCATGGGGTCTTAAGAAAGATGAAATTATAATTAGATTTGCTTGTGTGCCCCCAGACACAAAGTGGATATCACATTTAGTATTTCCAAGTTGTTCTTGTATTTTTTTCTTTGCCTCTAACGAGTAATTATCTTCTCCATATCCTTCTTGTTGGTAAAAATTGCTTTCACTTAATTTTTTTAAAATATTTAAATGAGCACCTTCAGAGTAATCATTTTTGAAGCTATATATTTTTTTGTTCATAATTTCTGCATTAATTAATGCAATTCACCCTTTCATTTGTGATACTATTAAGTATACCAAATAATTTAGATATATAAAATTATGTGATAATTTAATTAATAATAAGTAAACATTCTTAGAAATTATATATAACTTAGGAGGACTCAAAGATGGATATATGGGAAACTTTAGATGACAGATATAGAAGACAAATTGACTTACCGGAAATAGGGGATAGTGGGCAAGAGGCCTTGGGAAAGTCAAAGGTATTGATAGTAGGGATGGGTGGATTAGGTAGTCCTGTAGCCTACTATTTAGCTGCTGCAGGGGTGGGACACTTAACCTTGATGGATAATGATACTATAGCACCTAACAACCTCAATAGGCAAATTCTGTATTCAGAAGATCAAGTTGATGGAGATAAAGCTATAGCTGCAAAAAAGAGACTTAATGAATTTAACTCAGAGATAGACATTAAGATTGACAGGAGAATGATAGATTTAAGTAATGCAGAGAACATCATCAAGAACTTTGATCTAGTAATGTCCTGTGTAGATACTCTAGAGGGAAGAAGAGCTGTAAACTTTGGTTGTGTTAAAAGTAAAACTCCTATGGTAGATGGAGCAGTGCAACTTTTTTCTGGTTATGTATTTCCAATTATCCCATTTGAGACTGCTTGCTATAACTGTGCTCTAGGGGATTTAGTAGATCAGCCAGTTCCAAAGCCTGTTTTAGGTTCTATAGTTGGAACGATTGGCACTCTAATGGTTACAGAAGCTATTAAATATTTATGTGATATAGAGAGTGACTTGTTTGGAAAGATGTTAATTTGTGATTTTAAAGAATTATCATTTCAAAAAATTAATGTTAAGAAGATAGAAAATTGTGAAGTTTGTGGTAAATAAAAAAACTTCCAAATAGATAGGCTAGTTTTTTGACTATCTACTATGGAAGTATCTTATAAATCATAAATTCAAGTTATTTTAGTATGACTATAACTTATGTTAAAATCCTCTTTCTAAAAGGTTATCTATAGTTTGAGCTTTTGAATAAAAGAAGTTCAATATAGACATTCTTGTTACAATGCCAATAAAAATACCCTGATCATCTACTACAGGCACAAAGTTCTGACTTATTGACAAATTTAATAATTCTTCGATTTCAGCATGAATTGGTACTGATTTGTTATTTACTCTCCGGGGCACTTCCATAATGGAAGTTTCTTCTAAATCAAATAGGTCTGGGAATTCTTTTTCCTTAATAAACCAAAGAAGATCACCTTCTGTGATAGTTCCTAAATATTCTCCTTCTTTATTTATTATAGGTACAGCTGTATAACTGTGATGTTCCATTTTTTCAATAGTTTGTCGAACTGATGATTTGTTTTCAATATAAATAGTTTCAACTTTGGGTTTCAAAAAGAATGCAATATTCAAAATGTATGCTCCTTATTAGTTAATAATAATTACCATATATATTATAGAACTCATTGTTAGATATGTTAAGGAAATTTGACAAAGACCATTAAATTTTTACTATTTTATCATTTTTATAATGATATAATATAAGCAAAGGTGATTAATATGATTTTTAGACATTTTTATACAGTATGGGAATTACTTAAAGATCCCAGAGTTAGTACTATTTCTAAACTCGTTTTTATAATATCTTCTGTTGGTTACTTTATAGCCCCAGTAATTCCATTTATGCCATTAGATGATTTCTTATTTATATATATTGCTAGTTTAATATTTAAACATATTGCAAGTAAACAGATAGGTATAAATAAAAAAACAAAGTTTTACTCAAAAGATAAAGATAATAAAAATACTATTGATGTAGAAGGTAAAATTGTTGAATAAAAAAAGGAGGACTTACACGTAAATAATATTACTTGTAAGTCCTTTATTATATTAATTACCTTCTTCTACTAGATCTGGATTGTCTTCTACTACTTCAATATTGCTTCCTGCTTGTCTTACTAGGCGATCAATTATTTCTTTAAGTTCTTCTTGTAATTCACCATATTTTGCCCAGTCACCATCCCTCATAGCTTCATCCATTTCTTCATATAACCCTTGAGCTTCTTCAGTTAACTCTAGCATGGAAGAGAATTCGTCTATAGGATCTTCATCTTCTTCATCTATTGAAGCACTGAAGAGTTTAACTAGAGCTTCATCGAAGGTTCTCTCCATTACTATTTTATCTCCATGAGCTACGATAATTCTTCTGATTTCTGGTAAACCTTGAGAAGAGGCTTGTAAATATATCGGTTCTACAAATAATATAGAGTCAGCGATAGGAATAACCATCAGGTTTCCTCGAATAACTTGAGAACCTTGTTGAGACCAAAGTGATAGCTGACCTGATATTTCAGTATTTTGGTCAATCCTATTTTCAATATTTTTAGGACCGTTAATGAATTCTTGTCTTGGGAATTGGTAAAGTACCATCTCACCATATTTATCCCCATCCATTCTAGCTGCTAGCCATGATATCATATTATTTCTACCAGATGGTGTAAATGGCAAGATTAGTACGAACTCAACTTCATCCTCACCAGGTAATTTCATTAAGATATGTCTTGGTTCTACTTGAACTTCACCTGATTGACCAAATACTTCATTAGCAATTGACCAAGCATCATCTTTATAAAAGAAGTTTCCAACATCTGTCATGTGATAATGAAGGAGCATTTCTGATTGAACTTTATATAAAGTCTCAGGGTATCTAATGTGCTTCTTTAAATAATCTGGCATTTCTTTAAAATCAGTAAATAAATCAGGGAAAATCTTTTTATAAGTTTGTGCAATTGGATCTTGCTCATCAAATAAATAAAAATCAGTAGTTCCATTATAGGCATCAACAACAACTTTTATTGAGTCATTAAGGTAATTGACATCATTTGCGTATGGCTCTGAGTATGGAAAATCACCTGTATATGTGTATGCATCTATAATCCAATAAAGCTTATTATTCTCAACTACTATATATGGATCTTCGTCATATATTAGAAATGGAGCAATCGCTTCTACTCTATCTAAAATGTTTCTATTCATTAGTAATTTAGAATCAGGATTTATATCTTGGTTTAAGAATAGCTTCAATGTTCCAAGTCTAACACTATATAAAGCCTTGTTTAAGAAATTCAATTTAATACCATCATCACCTGTATAATTATATTCTACAGGACCATCAGGGCTAGTATAGTCAACTTCTGTGGCATCTGTGTTGGTTATAATATAATCAATATCACTATGCTCACCAAAATATAATTGAGGTTTCTTGATATCAAACTGTTCAAGATTACTTTTTGGTGGGATTCGATTTACAAAGAATGTCGGCAATCCTTGAGACGATATTTCATTTACTGGAGAAACAACAATGCCTTGTCCATGAGTATATTTTAAATGTTGATTAATCCAAGTTTGAGCTGATGTGTCTAATTTTCCTGGGATTAGTTCTCGAGCACTTAACATAACTTGAGTTAAGTCACCATCAATTTCATACCTATCAACATCAACATCTAAAAAGTCATAGTATGGCCTTATCGCTTCAATTTGGTTATATGTGTCAAGTGCTGGTCTAACATCATGAAGTCTTATATTATTAACTGTATCCATATTTTCTTCAATATCATCATATGTAAGTTCTACATTAGCAGGATAATTTTCTTCCTTAATATCAGTTAAACCATAAGCTTTGCGTGTAAAGTCTATGTTATATCTTATAAACTCAGATTCACTTTCTAGTTCATTTGGAGTTACGACAAACTGCTGAATTATTGCTGGATAAATTGTACTTACTATTGTGCTAACAACAACTAATACTATAGGAACAACAATTAATATTTTAGTCTTTTTCAGTTTAATATTAGCAATAAACAATAATCCACCAATTACAGCAATTCCCAAACTTATAAACAATACTGGTCTTGAAGCATATACATCAGTGTAACTAGCACCAAAAGCAACTCCTCTAGGGGAATACATTAATTGATCAATATCAAGTTTGAAACCAAAAGCTTTAACTAATAAGGTAAAAGCACCTAAAAGAGATAAGTGGCTAATTGCACTATTAAATGTCTTTTTAGCATTAGGATCTTCTTTAATTTTTTGCAAAAATCCAACAAAATAGTATACAATAGCTACTATAGCGATAGTTAAAAGAGTGATTCCAAAAATCGTACTATATAGTTGAGTTAAAAAAGGCAATTTAAATACATAGTAACCTACGTCATTTCCAAATAATGGGTCAGCTAAATCAAATGAAGTTGAATTAAAATATTTAGCAAAGTCAATCCAATTTGTACTAGCCCCAAATCCGCCAAGAATTGCAACTATTATTGAACCTACCAGTACAATCAGGCCAGAGTACTTACTTCTAACAAAGTCTGATATGTAGTCTGTTACTGAATATGGTCTATTTAAAAATTCAATATTTTCATCTTCAAGATTGTAAATTTTAGAATTCTTTGCTAGTAATTTTCTAGCAAAGGTAAGATTGATAAATAAAACTAGGAATATTATTACACTAAATAATAAACCTGATAATACTTGCATTAATAAAGTTTTAGTAAAGATACTTCCAAAATTGATTGATCCAAACCATACCCAATCTGTGTACAATCCAGAAAATTGGAGTAATATTAAAACTATTATAAATAATGCAACAATTATTTTTGTTTTTTTATTGCGCAATGTTAAGCACCTCCTGTTAATTATATTACCATTATAACATAGAACGAATATTAGTATATAAAATCAGAAAGGTAAGGGATACTATGGATAAGGAAATAAAAGTTGCGATACGAAAAACAGATAAATATGCCGTAAGTACTGGGGGAGACACAGTAGAGATAATAGAGAGACCTAAGGGAGGAGTGTCAGTTGTACTAGCTGATGCTCAAGGAAGTGGTAGATCTGCTAAGATCAATAGTTTATCTGTTGTTAGTACTATTCTTAACCTTATTAGTGAAGGGGTAAGAGATGGAGCTGCAGCTAGAGCAGCACATGATAAACTATTTTCAAGAAGAGGTGGGAGAGTTTCTTCTACATTAGCAATCGCCTCTATAGATTTACATACGAATACTTTAGTTATTTCAAGAAATGGTAATTGTCCTATAATTATTTGGTGTAAAGATAAAGTCTACATTTATGAAAAAGATATAGCTCCTATTGGGTTTCATTATGAAAGTAAGCCAGAAATAGCAGAACTGGAGATTTGTGATGATCTGTGGGTGTTCAGTTGTAGTGACGGCATAACTCATGCAGGTAGGCATACTGAAAACGAAATGTCTATTCAGATTATAATAGACCTTGTTGATAAAGGTAGAAAAAATAATCTTAATATAGATGAAATATCTGATTCTATTATACAAGAAGCTTTAATAAAGGATAAGGATAGACCAAAGGATGACATGAGCATGTTTTTAATGAATGTTAAAGATTATAGTCATAGAGTCTTAGTTAGAAAAATGGGCATATCATTTCCCTACAAAGGTGGTAGGTATGGAAAATAAATGTTATAAAGAATCATTAATTGTAATAGTAGGCAACTGTTGTTCAGGAAAAACAACATTAGCACACCTTTTAGTTGAAAAAGGTTATAATGCAAAAGCAGTTTTACAGGAACATGCAATATCAAAAACAATGTGGAGAAGATCAAATCCTGATGTATTGGTTCATCTGTCATGTGATTTAAAAACAGCCAAAGAGAGAAGATCTTTTAGTTGGGGTAAAAAGAAACTTGATAGTCAGAGAATGTTATTAGAAGATGCACATAAACATGCTGACTTAAGAATAGTAACAAACAACCTAAGTAAAGAGGAAGTTTGTGAGATGGTTATAAAATATTTAGAAAAGAGTGATAATAGTGAAAAAAATAACAGTTAAGGATATAAAGAATTTAGAAAAAGTTAGAATGTATTTAGAACAAAGCAATAAAAATTTAGAAATTATGGGATATACTGACCATGGATTAAGGCATGCAGCTGTTGTGTCAAAGATTGCTGGTGAAATATTAAGGGATTTAAATTATAACCAAAGAACTATAGAGCTAGCTGAGATTGCAGGATATATGCATGATATAGGAAATTTTATTGGAAGAAGACTTCATTATAACTCAGGAGCCATTTTAGCATTAAACATTTTATCCGACTTGGGGATGGATATAGATGAAGCAACTACTATAGCTGGAGCTATTGGAAATCATGAAGAAGATATTGGTGTAGCAGTTAATGAAGTTTCAGCAGCTTTAATTTTAGCGGACAAATCAGATGTTCATAGATCTAGAGTTAGAAACAAAGATAAAAAAACTTTTGATATTCATGATAGGGTTAATTACTCAGCTTTACAGTCTAATATAATAGTAAAAAACGGGAAAAAAAGAGTTATTACATTAGAAATTGAAATTGATACAGAAATTTCAAAAGTAATGGAGTACTTTGAAATATTTCTAACTCGGATGGTTATGTGTAGAAATGCGGCATATCATTTGAACGCAGAATTTAAATTAGTAATAAATGATAATGAATTGCTGTAGATAATTGACACTTTGAAACTAACAACGGTATAATAAACAAGATGTTTTGTTAGAGGAGGAATTTATGTGCGCACTAATAGAAGTAAAGGTGTTTTAGTAATACTAATAATTTTAATATTGGCAGCTGGAGCATATATTTTTAATGATGTAGCAAATAATGAAGCTTTGTCTTTAGGACTAGACCTTGAAGGTGGAGTGTATGTTCTATTAGAAGCTGAGCCAAGAGATGGTGGAGAAGTAGACAAAGATAGCCTAGAAAGGGCTAAAGCTATTATCCAAAATCGTGTTGACCAATTAGGAACAAAAGAGCCTGAAATTACACTTGAGGGTGGTAACAGAATAAGAGTTGCAATCCCAGGTGTACAAGACCAAGAGCAAGTACTAGATTTAGTAGGTCAAACTGCTTTATTAGAGTTTAAATCTGCTAAAAAAGTTGATGGAGAAACTGTATATGAAACGATTATAACTGGTGAAGAATTAGAGGAAGCAGTGGTTAAGTTTGACCAACAAAATAAACCAATAGTTTCACTAACTCTTAGTAGTGAAGCTGGGGATAAAATGGAGGAGTTTACTAAAGATAACATAGGTCAAACTCTTTATATTATGTTGGATGATGTCTCCATATCCACACCTACAATAGAAGAAGCTGTTGGAAAAACAGCTGCAATTTCTGGAAATTTTACTGATGATGAGGCTGCAGAACTAGCACTATTATTACGATCTGGTGCATTGCCTGTTCCATTAGTTGCTAGAGAAACTAGAGCTATCGGACCAAGATTAGGTAGGGATTCATTGGATACAAGTTTGGTAGCAGGTATGATAGGTGCAGCATTAGTATTATTATTTATGATTATTTTTTATAAAGGATTTGGCGGAGTAGCAAACATTGCTTTATTCGCTTATATGTCTATAGTACTGTTTGGATTAAAAATAACTGATTCGACATTAACTTTACCAGGTATTGCAGGATTGATATTAGGGTTAGGCATGGCTGTAGATGCTAATATAATAATATTTGAACGGATAAAAGAAGAGCTCCATAATGGAAGAGCTTTACGTATTGCCTTAGAAAACGGATTTAGTAGAGCTATCATTACTATAGTAGATGCCAATATAACTACATTAATTGCAGCTGGAGTTCTTTATTGGTTTGGAACTGGACCGGTTAGAGGATTTGCTGTGACACTAACAATGAGTATTATTGGAAGTATGATAACTGCTGTATTAATAACGAGATGGTTGTTAAGATTATTAGCAGACAGTAATATTATCAAAACAGCTAAATCTATAGGCAGGATATAAGGAGGATAAAATGATTAATATAGAAATTATCAAACACAGAAAAATCTTCTACATTATCTCTGCTATTGTATTTATAGTTGGAATATTATCATTAAGTGTATTTAACTTAAATTTAGGGATTGACTTTTCTAGTGGAACTATTTTAGAGGTATCACTAAATGACGAGTTTTCTACAGGAGAAATTAGAGAGATTATTAGCAATGTAGACCTTAATCAAGAGCCAGTAATACGAGAGGTAGGAGACTCTGGGGTTGTTCAGATTAAAACTGAATCTTTATCAAGTGATACTAGACAAGAATTGATAGATTTACTTAGAGAAAATTATCCAGATCTAGTATTAGAAAAAGCTGATCAAGTTGATCCGGTTTTTGGGCAAGAATTAGCAAGGCAAGCTTTATTTGCACTTGTTATAGCTATGGTATTAATGGTTGTCTATATAACATGGAGATTTGAATTTAAGTTTGCTATAGCAGCAATTTTAGCACTTATACATGATGCATTATTTGTATTAGCAGTGTTCTCAATTGCAAAAATTGAAATAAACAGTGAATTTATAGCAGCAATACTTTTAATCATTGGTTATTCAATAAATGATACTATTGTTATTTTTGATAGGGTAAGAGAAAATTTAAAACAAAAAAAGAGAGATCAATCATTAGAAGAGGTAGTCAATACTAGTTTGCAACAAACTTTATTAAGATCTATTAATACTTCTTTAACCACTCTTTTAGCAGTTGGTGCAATTTTATTCTTCGGAGGAACAACATTAAGAATGTTTTCACTAGCATTATTCCTCGGGATCATAAGTGGTACATATTCATCAATTTTCTTTGCCAGTCCTGTTTGGCTTGAATGGAAGCTAAGATCTAAATAAGAAATCGAGTAGGAGGTAAATGATTAATTCATTTACCGTCCTCCCACAGCACCGTA
>JBKHBO010000042.1:0-16699 GCA_046542315.1 Clostridia bacterium | reverse complement strand
CAATTTTTTTAAACAATATACACAAAAAATGTATAAAAACATAAATAAATGGTTTTTCCATAAGTATTTTTAAATTATTTAAGAAAACACTTGCATATCTATCATTGTTCATGTATATTTATACAAGATTAGATTGTCGAAAGGAGTGTTTAGGTTGGATGGACGGATAGTGGCTCACAGAGCCAATATATATAGTTGCCTTACGACAAACCACGATCATTTCAATAATAAAAAAAATGGAGGAAATATAAAAGTGAAAAAATATTTATTGGTTTTAACAGTTTTGATATTAACAGCAGCATTAGTGCTTTCAGGATGCTCTAACGGAGCAGTGGAAGATCCAGAAGAAAACCCAAATGGAGAACAAACAGAAGCAACAGGTATGTATACCTATGGTTTTAATGGAGAACCAGCTACACTTAATCCAATACTTTCGTCTGATGCTATTTCAAGTGGAATAACAAATTTTGCCTATGATAGCTTGTTAAAAGAAGATGAGAATTTAGAAATCGTTGGGGAACTAGCAGAGAATTGGGAAGTTTCTGAAGATGGTAAAACAATTACCTTTTATTTACAAGATGATGTTAACTGGCATGATGGCGAACAATTAACTGCAGATGATGTAGTGTTTACTATGAATATGATTTTGGATCCTAATTATACAGGAGTTCTTGCAAGTGATCTTAAATATGTTGAAAAAGTTGTAGCAGTTAGTGATTTTGAAGTAGAAATGAAGCTTTCACAAATGGATGCACCAATAATGGAAGCATTAGCATCACCAGCAATGGGAATTATACCAGAACATGTATTCAAAGATGTTCCAGCAGATGAATTGCGTGAGCACCCAGACAGTTGGAGTCCTATGGGAACAGGCCCATATAAATTTGTAGAATATGTTTCTGGACAATATACAGTATTTGAAGCCAATGAAGAATATTGGGGAGAAGGCCCATATATCAAAACAATTATGATTAAACATTTTCAAGACAATCAGTCAGTTTTATCAGCTTTTGAAAATGGAGATATTGACTATATAGCTAGGATTCCAGTGGAAGACATTGATCGTCTAAAGAGTAGCTTAGCAAATGAAGTAACTTTTGTGGAAGCTCCAAATAATGGGTATTACTATATTGGACTTAAGCAAAACCATAAACACTTAAAAGATAAGAATGTTAGACAAGCTTTAATGTACTCTCTAGATCGTCAGTCAATAATTGATACAATCTTCCAAGGTTATGGAACAATAATTAATTCACACAGTGTACCAATATCTTGGGCACACACAGATGATGTAAATGAGTATCCACAAGATTTAGATAAAGCACAAGAGTTATTTGAAGAAGCTGGATATACAAAAGATGATGATGGGTTCTTATATAACGAAGATGGAGAAAAGTTAGAGTTTACTATTGTTTCTATGTCTGGTGAGGAAGAAAAAGCTAATATAATCGCCATGGTTATTGAGCAATGGAAAGAAGCAGGGGCAGATGTTGATGTAGAATATTATGAGCGTTCAGTTTTATTTAACAAGTATTTAGATGTTGGTGAATTTGAGTCATATATGTGGGGTTGGAATCTTTCAAATGATCCTGATAGCTTTAATCAGTTCCATTCATCACAAGCTAAGCTAAATGAAGATGGTGAGCCTGATCCAAATGGGGTTTTGAAAGGATTCAATGATGTAGAGTATATTAATCCGGAAGTAGACCAACTGCTAGAAGCTGGAAGGCAGACATATGACATAGAAGAACGTAAAGAGATTTATACAGAAATTCAACAAATATTAAATGAAGATCTACCTTACATTTTCTTATATACAACTAATGATGTTAAGGCGATGTACAACAAAGTAGAAGACGTAGTATGGTCACCTCTACAGCCAATAGATCACCATTTATGGAAGATTAGTGAATAGTAAATAATATAAAAATTGGATTAAAAGTTACGAGCACTTCTTGTAAGTGCTCGTTGCCTTGTTGATATATAGATGGGAGTAAAGGTATGAAGAAATATATAATTAAAAGAATAATACAAATGGTGATAGTCCTTATAGGAATCTCCATTATTTCTTTTCTCATAATGCATTTAGCTCCAGGAGATCCTGTAGATATTTTAGCAGAGAGAAATGCAACCCCTGAACAAAAAGCAATAATTAGAGAGATATATGGGTTAAATGAACCATTACCAATTCAGTATTTTAACTGGGTTTCAAGGATTGTTAAAGGAGATTTTGGAACTAGTTTTGTTACTGGACGACCAGTATTAGAGATGATTTTAGAAAGACTACCTGCTACAATAATACTTAACTTTTGGGCTATGATATTAATTTACTTAATAGCTATTCCAGTAGGTATGATTTCAGCACTAAAACAATATTCTTGGTTTGACCATGTGGTTACAACCTTAGCTTTTTTTGGCAAAGCCCTACCTCAATTTTGGTTCGCTTTAATGCTGATATATTATATAGGCTTGAGAGTCCCTGGCATTGAGATCTCAGGAATAGCAACTTATGGTATAGAATGGGGCGTTCAGCCTTTCTTTACAGTATTAAGGGATAGAGCAGCACATATTGCACTTCCTTTAATAGTACTTGCTTTTAGTGGGATGGCTGGAGTTGCTAGATATATGAGAGCTAGCATGTTAGATGTTGTCCATCAAGACTATATAAGAACTGCTAGATCAAAAGGATTGTCAGAAAAAAAAGTTATAACAGGACATGCTTTTAGAAATGCATTATTACCAATAATAACATTGATAGGCTTTGAATTACCTATATTATTCAGTGGTGCAGTTATAATTGAGAGTATTTTTTCGTGGCCAGGGATAGGATTATTAGCTATAAACTCAATTTATCAACAAGATTATATGGTTGTTATGGCTTTCAATCTATTGGGGGCATTAATGACAGTCATAGGTATGTTTTTAGCTGATATGCTATACATGGTTGTAGATCCAAGAATAAAATTAGATTAGGGGGTGGAGTTAATGGTACAAAGTAATATCACAGTTTCAGAAATCAAACCAGAAGAAACATATTCTCAAATGGTTTGGAGAAGATTTAAAAAACATAAACTAGCTGTAATAAGTTTAATCTTTATAATATTAATATCAATAATTGCTATCCTAGCTCCAGTCATAACTCCTTATTCTTATGATTCTATAGATAAAGATAATATAATGAGTGGATCGAGTGCAGAACATATTTTAGGCACAGATAGAATTGGTAGAGATATGTTTACAAGGTTAGTTTGGGGGGCACGTATTAGTTTGGGAGTAGGATTTATAGCTGCAATTGTTTCAGTAACTGTGGGCACATTAATTGGAGCAGTAGCAGGCTATTTTGGAGGCATAGTAGATGATGTTTTAATGCGTTTTACAGAGATAGTAATGTCTTTTCCAGTAATATTTTTACTATTAACAATTATTACTTTGGTAGAAAGATCTGTCCTTAATGTAATGCTAGTGATTGGACTTACTTCATGGACAGGACTAGCAAGAATGGTAAGAGGACAATTCTTATCCTTAAGAGAAGCAGATTATGTAGAAGCAGCAAAGGCTATGGGAGCTACAAACTCAAGGATAATTACAAAGCATATGTTGCTAAATTCTATGGCACCAATAATTGTTAATGCTACACTGAGAATAGGTTCAGCTATACTTGCAGAATCTAGTCTAAGCTTTTTGGGATTGGGAATTACAAGTCCTCCTAGTTGGGGTACAATATTGAATTCTGGAAGATATTATATGAGATATGCTCCTTGGATAACTATATTGCCAGGACTTTTGATATTTATGACAGTTTTAGCTTTTAACTATATTGGTGATGGATTGCGCGATGCTCTTGATCCTTATTTAAAGAGATAGGGGATATTTATGAAAAATGAGTTATTAGATGTAAAGAATTTACAAACTGTTTATCATACAGAAGCCGGAGATGTTTACGCGGTTGATAATGTTTCCTTTAAGGTTTTTCAAGGAGAAACGTTAGCAATTGTTGGAGAAAGTGGGTCTGGTAAGAGTCAAACTGCTTTTTCACTACTAGGGCTGATACCGACACCTCCTGGAGAAATAAAAAAAGGAAGCGCAAACTTTTTAGGAAGAGACTTATTAAAAATTGACAAGAATGAACTAAGAAAAATTAGAGGTAATGAAATTTCAATTATTTTTCAAGAGCCTATGACTAGTCTCAACCCTGTTCATACAGTAGGAAAACAAATTGCAGAAGTTTTAATGCTTCATAAAAAGTTAGATAAAAAAATTGCATATAAAGAAGCGGAAAAAATGTTAGAACTTGTTGGAATACCTGATGCAAATCAACGAGTAAAGGAATACCCGTATCAATTATCTGGAGGTATGCGTCAAAGAGTAATGATTGCAATAGCTTTGGCATGTGAACCTAAATTATTAATAGCTGATGAGCCCACAACTGCTTTAGATGTAACAATCCAAGCTCAAATATTAGCTGAGATGGAACGCTTTAAAGAAAAAATGAATATGAGTATAATATTAATAACTCATGATTTAGGTGTAGTAGCAGAAATGGCAGATAGAGTAGTAGTTATGTATGGAGGTCAAGTAGTTGAATCTAATGAAATTAAAGAATTATTCAGCAGACCCAGACATCCATATACGATTGGGTTACTTAATTCAATACCTAAATTAGAGGAGAAAACTGAATGGTTAAATGTAATTGAGGGAAATGTCCCTGATCCATTGAGTATGCCAAAAGGATGTAGATTTAATCCAAGATGTCCCTTTGCGAAAAAGAAATGCAGATTAGAAATGCCTGAATTAACAACTCTTGATGATGGAACTAGCTTTAGGTGTTTTTATCCGCATAATATGGATGAGGTAGAAAGCAATGAGTAAACTATTAGAAGTAAAAAATGTAAAAAAGTATTTCCCTATAAGTAAAGGTTTCTTTGGAATTAAAGGAGATATAAAAGCAGTAGATGGTGTCTCTTTTACAGTTAATAAAGGAGAGACAGTAGGAATAGTTGGAGAGAGCGGATGTGGAAAATCCACACTTGCTAGAACTATTTTAAAGCTTCATGAACCAACTAGTGGAGAAGTAATATTTAATGGCCAAGATATATTTTCTCTAAAAAACAAGAACATGAGAAAAGTTAGACAAGATATTCAGCTTATTTTTCAAGACCCATACTCTTCTCTAAATCCAAGAATGACTATAGAACAAATTATCAAAGAGCCCTTAATAATTCATGGTTGGGGAGATAAGGAAAAGAGAAAGCAAAGGGTTCGAGAGCTAGTAGATATTGTTGGTTTAAATGTTAATCAATTAAAAAGATATCCCCATGAGTTTAGTGGAGGGCAAAGGCAAAGAATCGGTATTGCAAGAGCTTTAGCACTTAATCCTAAGCTAGTTGTTTGTGATGAGCCTGTTTCGGCTTTAGATGTGTCAATTCAGTCACAAATACTTAATTTATTAAGAAGCTTACAGCAAAAATTAGATTTAACTTTTATATTTATCGCCCATGACTTAAGTGTGGTAAAACACGTTAGTGATAAAGTTATCGTTATGTATTTGGGAAAGATTGTTGAAATTGCTAAAGAAAAAGATTTATATGATAATGCTTTACATCCTTATACAAAAGCTTTATTGTCTGCAATCCCTGACCCAAACCCATTAAAAAGAAAGAAAAGAATAATTCTAGAAGGAGATGTGCCAAGCCCTTCTAATCCACCAAGTGGATGCAGGTTCCATACACGTTGTCCTTATGCACAGGAGAAATGTTTTCTAGAAGAACCTATTCTTGAAAAATACGAAGAAGAACATTTTGCAGCGTGTCATTTTGTAAATAAGTTAGAGGAGCTTAACTAGTTTCTCTAACTTTTGTATTTACGCACAGATTGTAATTATTTCTGATTATATAAAGTAATATATCTAGCTAAGGGTGGCTAAAAGATGTATTATTAATAATGTTGGGTAAATTAATCAAACATATATATACAAATAGTCTCTCTGTAATTAATTTCCCAGGAAATAAAAATTATATATGATATAATAGTTATAGCAACAAAACCTATGGAAGGAGAGTTTAAATGATTCCTTTAGAATTTGCAATTAAACTTGAAGAGAATGGTGAGAAGTATTACCGAGAACAAGCTGAAAAATACAAGGGAACTGAAATAGAAAATATTTTCCTTACGTTAGCAGATGATGAATTTTATCATGCAGAGATAATAAGACAGAAACAATCCAAAGAAGTATACGACCTTACTGATACAAAGGTTTTAGATGAATCTAAGGATATATTTGCTAATGCAGATGATTTTGATGAAGAAGTATTTTCTCAACCAAAACAAATAGACGCTTTAAGACAAGCCTTAAAGAAAGAACAAGAGTCTATTGATTTATATCAAGAAATGTATGATGACACAATTGAAAAAGATGAAAAGAAACTTTACTCTTTTTTAGTGAAAGAAGAGAAAAAGCATTATAAAGTTATAAATGAGATAATCGAATTGCATAGACATGCTGAAGAGTGGGTTGAGGACGCTGAATTTGGTAAAAGAGATAAATATTAAGAATTTTTAAGATTAAAGGAAGGTTATTCAACCTTCCTTCTTTCATTCTTATATAACTTATTAAGATGGAGTAGATAAATAACCCAAATCATTATATATAGTCCGATTAAAATTAATAAAGTGTTTAAATTCTCTCTTGTTATAGCCAAAACTAAAATAAAGATTGGGAATGCTTTTGTTAATAAATCAAATGCGCTAGCTTTAGCTTGGTTGTTTAAAAAGATCAACCTTTCGGGGTTGTTTTGTTTTTCAATAGTTTTTAATAATCTTTTATTTCTATCTATTAGATTGTTCTGAATAATTTCACCTATTCCAAATCCAAAACCTAATGCACCCAAAGTAATTAGAATTGTGCTCATTATTGAAAAACCAGCATCTCTTGATAAATATATACCGATTGCAAAAACAATTATTCCAACTACAATAAGAGCAAAATAATATTTATTTTTATTTGACATCAAATCACCTCCAATTAGTAATCTTATTAACATAATATAAACTATAGAGATTTAAAGCAAGACATATTATAGTCAAGTCCATAATATTGTATAAAATCGAATACAATGAATTTAGTGGCAATTAAAACTTAGTTGTGTTAGTCTTAAATTGAACTAAATATTTAGGGAGCTAGAATTGGCTGGCTGAGAGAAAGAACCTTAATTCTTTGACCGTTGACCTGATCTGGATAATGCCAGCGGAGGAAGCTTATTCTTTACGTCCTTTTCAGGGCGTATTTTCAATTTTAAAGGAGGATTTTAATGTACACAACACAAATGGATGCTGCAAAAAAGGGAATTATAACAAAAGAAATGAAAGTAGTAGCTAGAGAAGAAGATGTAAGTATTGATTTTTTGATTGAAAAAATGTCAAAAGGAGAAATTATTATTCCTGCTAATAAAAATCACATTTCATTAGTACCTAAAGGCATCGGCAGTGGTTTATCAACTAAAATTAATGTTAATATTGGGATCTCGCAAGATGCTAATGATGTATCTCTTGAAATAGATAAAGCTAAATTGGCGATTGAATTAGAAGCGGATGCTATTATGGACTTATCTAATTACGGTGATACAGAAGGATTTAGACAAGAATTAATTAGAATTTCTCCAATGATGGTTGGTACTGTTCCAATTTATGATGCATTAAGCTGCTTAAAAAAAGAGTTGTTAGAGTTGACAGCAAAAGATTTTTTAAATGTTGCTAGAAAACATGCCCAAGATGGAGTAGATTTCTTGACAATCCATGCTGGTTTAACCACAAAAGTTGCTAATACTTTCATTGATAATCCTAGATTAATGAATATTGTCTCACGAGGGGGGAGTTTATTATTTGCTTGGATGAACATCCACAAAGAAGAGAACCCATTTTATCAAAACTTTGATGAATTATTAGATATTTGTCAAGAGTTTGATGTGACGCTAAGCTTAGGGGATGGTATGCGTCCAGGTGGGATATATGACGCCACAGATGCTTCACAAATTGATGAGCTAATAACACTTGGAACACTAACAAAAAGAGCATGGGGAAAAAATGTACAAGTGATGATTGAAGGACCAGGACATATCCCAATAAACGAGATAAAGACAAATATACAGTTAGCAAAAAGCCTTTGTCATAATGCTCCTTTTTATGTTTTAGGACCTTTAGTAACTGATATTGCTCCGGGTTATGACCATATCACAGGAGCGATAGGCGGTGCACTAGCAGCTTGGCATGGAGCAGATTTTTTATGTTATTTAACACCAGCAGAGCATTTAAGATTACCTGATTTGTCTGATGTTAAAGAAGGAATTATTGCTTCTAAAATCGCAGCACATGCGGGAGATATTGCTAAGGGATCCAAAGAGATAGAGTGGGATCATAAGATGTCTCTTGCTAGAGTAAATTTAGATTGGGATAAAATGACATCATTAGCACTCGATAGTGAGAAAGTTAAGAAATATCGAGAAGGTGTTGAGCTAAAAGATTCTAGTACATGCTCAATGTGTGGAAAAATGTGTGCTATTAGGAATGTGAAAAAAATAATAGATGGAGAAAATGTGAATATATATAAGTAAGCTGAGGGGGGTGTTAAGTTTAACACTCTTCTTTTTATGATGAATAATAGAGAGTTTTGTCATATAATAGAAGAGAAGAGTTCGGATACCGTAATATTTTAATTGAGAAGTTATTGTTGTTTACTTAAAATTCTACGGAGGGGATTAATAATGAGTAAGAAGATGCTAATTGAAAGTCTAAGAAAGAAAGGTTTTTCAGAAAAGATTTTAAAAGCATTTAATGAAGTTAAAAGAGAAAATTTTATTGAAGGACCAATGAAGAGGTTTGCATATAGGGACAGACCTTTGCCAATTGGAGAGAATGCAACGATTTCGCAACCTTTCACTATAGCTTTTATGTTGGATTTATTGGATTTAGAAGACAATATGAAAATACTAGAGATTGGTTCTGGGTGTGGATATGTCTTAGCTTTAATAAATAATATAACAGAAAAAAGCAAGATATATGGTGTAGAAATTAGCTCAGACTTAGCAGAAAAATCAGAAAATTACTTATCTGATACATCTGTTAGGATATTTAACAAAGATGGCTATGATGGATTAAAGGAGAAGGAACCATTTGATAGAATACTTGTAAGTGCGGCATATGAAGAAGAGCCTTTACACTTACTTGATCAGTTGAAGAGTGAGGGAATTTTAGTTGTGCCAGTGAATAATTCAATTATTAAATACACTAAAAATAGAGATAAAGTAATGAAAGAAAGACATTTTGGATTTGCATTTGTAACAATGCAGCGAAATTATTAATACTTTACTACAATATTAGATTAAATTATAGTATACTTTAACTATTGTTTAAGTATAAGAAATAAATGGGAAGTAGGTAACTTTGTTATGAATGAAATGTTACTGAAAGAAAAGATAGATAAAACAAATATACATATTTACTCTTTGAGAAATTCAAGTGAGTTAAATTTAATTGAAGCTATAGCAACTTTAGAAGATAATCTTAGTTTGGCCAAAAGTCTTGATTATCATCAAGGAATAGTAGAGTGCTATCGTCTTTTAAGCATTCTTTATTCTTATAATGGTCAAACTTCTTTATGCTATCAAGCACTAGATAATGCCTTAAAATTTCATAATAAATATGAACTGGATGAAAAGACTCTTGCTAATATTTATGCTGCCTTTGTTGTGTTTTATTTGGAAGTAAAAAGAGATTATGAAATAGCAATAAAATACTGTCAAAAAGGCTTAGCTTTGTCTAAAAGTAATATGTTTAGATCTCTTATATGGAAGTTTACTTTAAATTTTGGAGTAGCATATTTAGAGTTAGGGATGTTAGAACAAGCCCAGAAAGCTTTTGAAGAGGCTTTATCGCTTGGCAAAAGTGAAAGGATAAAAAGAGCTCAATTGTACGCATACGCTAATTTAGCAGAGCTGCATTATAAAAGAAATAATATTGATTTAGCTAGGAAAAATCATGAAGAAGCATATGACTTAGCATTAGAAATGGATGATATTATTGTTTTATCTTCTATTGCTCATGTCTCAGCTGCAATCGAGATTGAACTTGGTAATGTTAGAAAGGCTTGCCAACTTTTACAAAAGACAATAGAAAGGTTAAGAAAGAATAAACAAAAAACTTGGGTAACTCATTTGTCTCTTGAGCTAATTAATTATTATATAAAAGATAGTGAGTACCAAAAAGCAAAACAATTATTGGATAAAATAGAAACCAATATTTTAGATTTAGAAAATGATGAATTCGCTGCAAAATATTTTCTATTTAGCTCAATATATTATGAACGGGTTAATAAATATAAGAAGTCTTTAGAATATTATAAACTTTATAACATGTATAATAAGAGGCTGCTCAATAAACAAGCAAAAGAAGTTGCAAATACAATAAAAGAAGAGGCAATGCAAGAAACGATAGAAAGTTTAAGAGTATTATCTAGTGTAGGACAAGAAATAACTGCATATGATAATTTAGATGATATTTTCTTAGAAGTAAACAAACATATTTCAAGTATTTTTAGCAATTATAATTTTGTAGTTGCACTGAAGAATAAGGATGAGTTAGATTGTATTTATTATCGATATTTAGATAAGAACCTACCCCTATTCTCAATTAAGATAAATAATAAAAACTCATTTTTATCTTCTACTATAAGAAAAGATGAGATGATTGTTGTTAACGACCTAATTAATGAACACAGTAAATACGTAGAGGATTTGATTCACTTAGATACGAATAGAGACATCCCTCAGTCTTTATTGAGTATTCCTCTAAAAGTTCTAGATGAAACTATTGGGGTTATGCAGGTACAGGCATATAGAAAAGATGTATTTAATAATCATAACATTGAGTTTTTTACTATAGTTGGTTCATACACAGCAATAGCTATAAGAAATTCTGTGCAGGTTAAAGAGTTGAGAGAGATGGTGAATTACGATTCCTTAACGGGATTAAAAAATTTTCACTGTTTTAATAAAATGCTTTATGATATTGTGCAAGATGCAAATTATAAGCATTTTGCTTCATTATTGATTATAGACATAGATCACTTTAAATTTGTTAATGATACTTATGGACACAATATAGGAAATGATTGCCTGCAAAGAGTTGGCAAATTAATAGAGAAACAATTTTTGGATGATTCGAATATTGCTGCGCGTATAGGCGGAGAAGAGTTTGGTATATTAATTACAGATACAGACGAGCATAGTGTGACAGAAAAAGCAGAGAATCTTTTGAATTCTTTTAGAAATACACCAGTATGTAAAGTCGATAGAGAAATTTATATCAGTATCAGCATAGGCATTGGAATTAGCAATAGTAAAAGAATTACTGCAGATGAATTATTCGCCTTGGCAGATAGTGCTCTTTATATTGCAAAAGAGAGTGGTCGAAACCAAATAGTAACTCTAAGATATTAGATTAATCTTTAGGAGATGTGCAGATGATAGATAGCATAAACGAGTTGAGAAAAAAAATTGATAAAGTTAACAATGATTTTGCTGCGAACAAGGGGAAATCAGATTCTATTTTAAGTGAAAATATTGAAAAATTGAAACAAAATTTAGCCCTTGCAAAAAAGATTGACTATAAAACTGGAATAATTGAAGCTCATAGAGTACTAGGCATCTATTATTGTTATGTAGGGGACTCAAAAAATGCTTATGTACATATAAAAAGGGCGGAAGATTTATTTAATAACTCCAACAAGTCATCAAAATACTTGATGAAAATATATAATGTTTATGTTGTATATTACGGAGAGGTCAAGAAAGAGTATACTGAAGCTATAGAATACTGTAACAAAGCTCTAAAACTAGCTAAGGATAATAAAGACAGCGATATGATAAGAATCTTAACTACTAACTTAGGGTTTTTATTTTATGAAATCGGGTTATATGGCGAAAGTCTAGATTTTTTATATGAAGCTCTTGATTACTCAGAGGTGACAAAATCAAAAATTGGTAAATTATATTGCTATTCAAATCTTGCAAACTGTTACTATTTAATGGGAAATGAAGAAGATGCAAAGGAATATTTTTTAAAAACCATTGAACTATCTAAAAAAGTAGATGATGTTATAACATTTGCGAGTGCATCGAGCGGATTAGCAAAGCTTTCTTATAAAGAAAAAGATGTAAAAAAAGCATATGATTATCTAGAAGCAGCAAGAAAGATCTTGAATAAAAATGACCAAAAAGGTTGGGAGTTAAATATATCTTTAGATTTATTAGAGATGTATCTGGAGCAAAAAGATATAGATAAAATAGGGACAATTTTACCTAGACTTGAACAAATTGCAAATGAAATAGAGAACAATTCTTTTTACGCTAGACTTTATGATGCTAGTGCAACTTACTATTCTTTAAATGGAAAATTTGAAATTGCTTATGAGAATAGCAAAAAAGCCTTAGAGTACCAAAAAAGAATAATGGAAAAAGAAGAGTACAGCAAAGTTAAAGAAATGAAAGACAATATACTATATCAACAGTATAAACAACTTGAGATTTTATCAGAAATTGGCCAACAAATTACTTCAATTAATAATTTGCAGAAAATTTTTAAGTCCGTTAATGAGTCTTTAAGTAGGATATATAATGAATTCAATTTTGCTATTGGTATTATAGATGGTGAAAATGTTAAATATGATTACTTTAATTTTAAGGGAAGATTATTAGATCCTTTTGTGGTAAGTCTAGAGAATCAGAATAGTTTTGGAAATTATGTTATAAAGAATGATCGACCAATCTTAATTAGCAATATACAACAAGAACATGACCAATATATTGAAAAGTTTCAGTTTTATGGATCAGGTAGTGCAGATGAGATCTCACCTTCTTTAATGGTAGCACCACTGAAAATACAGGAAGAAATATTGGGAGTTATACAAATACAATCTTATTATGAAGCGGTTTTTTCTGTTGAAGATATTAAAATACTCGAAATAATTGCTTCATACACAGCTATAGCTATTAATAACTCTTTACAAGCAAGAAAACTAAGAGATCTTGCAACAAAGGACGCACTTACTGGCTTGTATAACTGGCGTTATTATAGCGAAACATTGAAAGAAAAAGTTAATATTTGCCAAATTGATAATTGCAGTTTGACATTAACCATGGTAGATATTGATCATTTTAAAAAGATTAATGATGAATATGGACATGAAGCTGGAAACAAGTGTTTGATGGAGGTAGCTAACAGAATAAAAGAAGTTTATAAAGATGAAGTAGTATGTCGAATCGGAGGAGAAGAGTTTGCAGTTTTAGCTCATGATAGTGATATTGACGGCCTCATATTTAAAGCAAAAAAAATTGTATCTGATTTGTCAAATAGGCCACTTGAAGTTAATGGATACAAGATAAATATGACTATTAGTACAGGACAAGTGAGTTACAGTGGTAATGTGCCAGATAATGTAGATACTATTTTTAGGCAAGCGGATGACGCTTTATATAAAGCAAAAGAAAATGGTAGAAATCAAGCTGTTGTTGAAATTGTGTAATAAAAAGCTACATAAAAGCCTTTTAAATACACTAATAAATAGTATATTTAGGAAGCTTTATTTTATGCAAAAAAGAATAAGTATACATATACATCTAGAGTATATGACTTTTTATATCGTGTACTATTAGAATAAATTAAGGTGCTTAAATATTTTGAATACGCATTTTTTTCTGGAAGCGATTAAGCAAGATAGGATGATTTTATAGAAATGATAAAGAAATCTAGGAGTTAAAATAGTAATAATTATAAGAGAAAATAACAAAAACATAGTTTATGATGGAATAATGATTTTTGAATAAAAGCAATTAAAAGAAAATCTTAGCTAGTGCGGATGAACTTATTTCAGATCTTTTAATCAATCAATGAAGTAAGGATTCTACCAAAGGAAAGTAAACGGGCTAGATGTAGAAATAGATAATTATAAAATGCATGAGAAATTCAGGAGATAATTTGTTGATAATCAGTATCAGTAAATATGCATTTAAGCGAATATTTACATATTAGTGATAACATGAGAGCAATAAATATGTACAAAATTGATATTTTCTGATAAAATTAGTTAATAGATTATAGTACAGTGCAAAAAAGAAGCTGTACAATAATTATCAAATAGGAGGAGGCATACAATGAAAAAATATTTAGGAATTTTAGCAATTGTTTTGTTAGTTGCAGTGTTGTTTGCAGGATGTACAGAGGAGCCTGCGGTAGAGGATCCAGGAACAGATGATCCAGGAACTGAAGAACCAACTACAACTTATGTTGATGGCACATGGGAAGGTCATTCAATTACAGATCCAACAGGTGATAATGCATCTGTAGGAGTAGCAACGATTACTGTTGTTGGTGGAGAAATTACAGAAGCTGATTACTATGAGCATCAAGTAGGTAAAGCGACTGCAAAAGATGAGAGTTATAATTGGCCACAGTATTTTGAGGCAATAGAATCAATTTCTGACCAGATTGTAGAAACTCAAGATCCTGAAAGCATAGATGTTATTTCTGAAGCTACATCAACATCAAATAAGTTTATTGAAGCTATTAATATAGCTATTGAGAATTCTACTACAACTAATACTTTTTATAATGGAACATACTTTGCAAAAGCAGAACCGGATGATCATGGTTATTACGCTGTTGCCTATGTAACTTTTGAAGATGATGAGGTTACTAATGTTTTGTATGAAGAGCGAAGTGAAGAAGATGATGAAGCAAAAGTTGAAGGCGAGTATGGACACGATGAATATTTTGAAGCTGTAGAGGAATTAAGCCAACAAATCATGGATACTCAAGATGTAGAGGAATTAGATGTTATTGCTGAAGCTACATCAACATCTGAAAAATTTGCTGATTTGATGGAAGATATTTTTGCTCAAGCATCTGTTGAGTAAAGAAAAATAAGTAATTTTGAGTCTGCTGGATACACTCCAGCAGATTTCTTTATTTTAAAGAATTGTAGTTAAATACGTAACATATTTTAATTATCTGAATATTTACATCTCCTTTACAGCTTAAGAGAAAACTTTTATAAATCATTTCTATGTGGTAAATTGAGGGTGAACAGAATAAGGAGGGCGAAGTTATGAAGAAACTAACCATAGTTTCCGTATTAATGATTTTGGCGATTGCAATAGCGGGATGTTCTGGGGCTACTGATGATTATGCACTATCAACTATACCTATTGAGGATGCACCACAAGAGGTTGTAGATCAGTTAGAGTCAGTAGAGTTAGAGAGAGGACATATGCTACTGGACCCAGGTACGTACGACGTAGACTCAACACATGTGGTACTCATTGGTGAGGAAGAATTAAACGTATCAGAACATATGGTAGAAAATGGTATTTTGAGAATGACAATAAGTAATGATGAAAATGATGAAAATGCGACTCAAGAAAATGGATATAATGTGCTAGTTGTAGAAACTGATTTAGATTTAAATATAGCAACAATAGCAGATGAAGATGAGATTGGTTATCCAGGACTCTTGGGTGAATAAAAAAATAAATAAAAAACTCCATCTGAAAGGATGGAGTTTTTTTTTGTAAAATTAACAAAACTTAAAGGAGTTTTAGTAAAAATATAGAATTATTGAAGTATCTGGGAGGTGTATAATGAGTAAAACTTTAGGTTTAATTAAAAGAATTGATATAGTAAATAAAGAGCTATATAAGAAAAGAAATTATTCGAGTATAAGCACTAAAGAGTTGATTAAAAAGTCAATTGAAAATAATTCTTTGGCACAATCTATTGAATATTATGACGGTCTTGCTGAAGGCCTAAGAATCTTAGGAACCTTTTACTGTTATGAGGGTGATGCTGAGAGTGCATTGCAGACTATTAGGAGGGCTGAGAATATTTGCGATAATTTCCCTGTTGACCAAAGAATTTTAGCTCATATTTATAATGCCTATATCTACTTATATTCAGAAGTAATGAAAGACTTCAATCTTTCTGCACAATACAGTCAAAAAGGGTTAGAGTTAGCTAAAAAGCTTAATATGCCTCATTTAATTGCAAAAATAACAATTAATTATGGGGTTATTTGTAATTCAGAAAAGATGTATGATGAGGCCTTAGAGTCGTTATTAACTTCACTAAAATATGGACAAATAGCTAATGATGGTTATATTATTATGTATAGCTATGAGAACTTAGGGGAAGTATATTATCATTTATTGGATTATAATAACTCTGAGAAGCACTTTAATTTAGCACTAGAAAAAGAAAAGGAAATTGAAGACCAGATAATCAATGCTGAATGCAAAAAGTGGTTAGGACTAATAACTTATCAAAGAGGAGAAAAAGATAAGGCATTCAGTAGACTTGAAGAAGTTAGAGAATATGTCAAAAGAAATCAACTAAGACAGCTAGAAGTTAGTGTTTCATTTGACTTGCTAAAGCTTTATTTAGAATCTGATAGATTAAATAAAATTCAGATCCTTGCACGCTCTTTATATGACTTGATAAAAGATTTTGATAGCAGTATTTTTTATGCAGACTATTATCGAATTATGAGCAAGTATTATTATAAATTAGCAAATTACAATGAAGCTTATAAAAACCTAGAATTGCATACAGATTATTTAAAAAAAGTTTATAGTAATAAAGAATCAAAAGATATCAA
>JBKHBO010000102.1:0-3071 GCA_046542315.1 Clostridia bacterium | reverse complement strand
CGCCACTGGTGTTCCTCCTAATATCTACGCATTTCACCGCTACACTAGGAATTCCGCTTACCTCTACCATACTCAAGTTACCTAGTTTCACCAGCTTACATGGGTTAAGCCCATGCCTTTTACTGATGACTTAAATAACCACCTGCGCTCCCTTTACGCCCAGTAATTCCGGACAACGCTTGCACCCTACGTATTACCGCGGCTGCTGGCACGTAGTTAGCCGGTGCTTGCTGGCGAGATACTGTCACTTCCTTCATCTCTCGCATCAGAGCTTTACGATCCGAAGACCTTCTTCGCTCACGCGGCGTCGCTGCATCAGAGTTTCCTCCATTGTGCAATATCCCCGACTGCTGCCCCCCGTAGGAGTTAGGACCGTGTCTCAGTTCCTATGTGGCCGGTCACCCTCTCAGGTCGGCTATCCATCATCGCCTTGGTAGGCCATTACCCCACCAACTAGCTAATGGAACGCGAACCCATCCTCTAGCACATAGCTTTTCATTTAGTCGCAATGCTACGTCTAAACTGCATCCGGTATTAGCAGCGGTTTCCCACTGTTATCCCGGTCTAAAGGGCAGGTTGTTCACGTGTTACTCACCCGTCCGCCGCTAAGTTGTTATGAATAAATTCATAACGCTTCGCTCGACTTGCATGTATTAGGCACGCCGCCAGCGTTCGTCCTGAGCCAGGATCAAACTCTCCGTAAATTACTTTTACTTCTGTCTCAAGTACTTTCGCTTCACTATTCAATTCTCAATGTTCTTGCTTTTCTTTTGCCGCCACTCTTTTCGCAGCGACTTGTATATAATAGCATGCCAAAGGAGCCCAGTCAATACTTAATTTAATTTTTTCTAGATGTAATTCTTGAAGTTTCTATCTAAGTAAATCCTGCGCTTCTTTCATGCAGGTGAAGCCTGTAGTGGCCACCGGAAAAAAAGTATACAAGAGATTTAGCAGTTTGTCAAATGATATTTCAATTTATTTAAAAGCTTTTGCCACAATGGCGTTTGCTAATACTTGTGTAGCATCTAACAACTCTACTTGCGCATCAGTTTGATCAAGTGCAAGTGGTATTTCTGTACATCCCATAATGATTAAATCTGCACCATCAGTAATTAACTTTTGGCAAACTCTTTTCAAAACTGTTTTAGCATCTTTGTATTTACCAGCCTTTATCCCCCATGGAGCATAAATTGCTTCCATTACTTCTAGTTGATCATTATCTTTAGGTTCAATTACTTCTAATTTCATTCTCTCTAAAGCTTTATGGTATAGCTTTGTATTCAAAGTTCCTGTTGTTGCTAAAATACCAACCTTTTTTACAGATGGGAAGTGATCTTTGATGTTATATGCTACTTCATTCATCATATGAATAAACTCTCCATCAACCTCATTTTTCAACTCATTATAATAGTAGTGAGCAGTATTACAAGGCATTGCAAAAATTTCAGCACCACCGCTTTCCAGAAATTTTAAACTCTTTTTAATTTCTTCCACTGGCGATGGGCCATCTCCGTTTATAGCGTTTGTTCTATCTGGAACGCTGGTATTATTATCAATTAATATTCTTAAGTGATCTTGGTCTTTAAGAGCAGGAGTTGCTTTGATTATTTTTTTAAACAAATCAACTGTAGCCTCTGGTCCCATTCCTCCAACTATGCCAACTACTTTTTTGTTTCTCATAAATTATACCTCCATTTTTATTTATTAAAAGGACATCACATACTTTTGTAGAATAAGTTAGTAACATTATTATACTATAAAGAAAGGATTTTTTTCATGGCTATCAGAAAGATTTTTCATTTAGGCAATGATTTATTAAGAAAAAAAAGCGAAATAGTAGAATTTCCATTAAGTAATGAGGATGAACAATTATTAATTGACCTAAAAGACACCTTGCATAACTTCATTAAAGAAAATGGATTTGGCAGAGGTATTGCTGCTCCTCAAATTGGAGTTTTAAAAAGAGCGCTTTGTCTTGATATGACTGGTGACAATCCTAAATTTTTTATTAATCCTGAAATTACATATTATAGTGATGAAAAGATTAAACTTTTTGATGATTGTTTTAGTATGCCATATATTATGGTAAATATTTATAGAAGCAAAAAAATTAAGGTGAAATATTTTAATGAAAATGGAGATATGTATCATGAGGAGTTTACTGGTGATTGGGCAGAATTACTTCAACATGAAATCGATCATCTCAATGGAATTTTAGCTATTGACAGAGTAAAAGTTCTTAGTGATATCTGGTCAAAAGCAGAATACTTAGAAGAGTTTTCTAATTCTTAACACAAAACCAAAATCCATCTCCTAACCTAATTTGATGAATAGAATATTCTTTTTGATTGGTTAAGAAGTTATTAAACTCATTCATTGTTATTTTAAGTTCACTAGGAGCTAAGGGCATTTGTGGGATTAAAGAATCGTGAATAAGCAAAATATCTTTATTTTTTTGGTGATTTTTTATCTCCAAAAAAGCCTCTATATAAAGGAAGGGATTTGCATCAAGAATTATAAAGTCATAAAACTCGTCATTTTGTTTTAGAAATGTTATCATATCCTCACATACAAAGTTTATACCTTTATACCCATAGTTAGATAAACTATTTATAGTTTTATCTAACCTTTTTTTATTTACTTCAACTGTAGTTACTTTGTTTTGATAATCTTTTGATGCTTGAGCAATAACACTTGTTGCATAACCACAACCAGTTCCTAGTTCTAATATGTTTTTGGGTTTAATAGATAGTATTAATACATTTAGAAAAGAAGCTAGTTCTTTGCCAATATTTTCTAATAGTTCATTACCAATTACGTTATTAAGTGAAATCTTTTTTGTGTATTCATTTATCTCTTTTACAAACTGAAACTTGTTATTCATACAAGACCTTCCCTTCTTTATTAAGTATAATATATAAAAGATATAATTAGTATAACTTTTTAATTAGCTAACAAACTTGTCATCCACTTTATTATAATGGTATAATTTCGACGAAGGACTTTTGTTTTACAAAACAAAAAATAGGGAGATGAATTATGAAATACAGAGAATTTCCAAATATAAAGGG
>JBKHBO010000041.1:0-16796 GCA_046542315.1 Clostridia bacterium | reverse complement strand
CCTTTAGGAGTTACAACAGCTCTCGAAGTAGTAAGAAAAATTAAAGAAGAAGAAATAGAGATTAATTGTCCAATTGAAGTTATTGTATTTAGTGATGAAGAGGGAGCACGGTTTGGTGGAGGACTTTTTGGATCTAGAGCAATGACAGGCATTTTAGAGAAAGCAGCATTAGAAAGGAAAGATAGAAACGGAATTCGAGCATATGATGCAATGAAAGAGTTTGGATTCAATCCAGACGAGTTAGAAAGTGCAGTCAGAACACCTGAAGAATTTAGAGCATATTTTGAAGTTCATGTAGAGCAAGCAAAAGTATTAGAAGATCTTGATTATCCAGTAGGAATTGTTAATGGGATCGCTGGGCCAGATCATTTTTATGCAGAGTTTTTTGGTAGAGCTGATCATGCTGGAGCAACGCCAATGAATTTAAGGCAAGATGCGCTTTTAGGTGCTGCTAAAGCAATAATTATGGCGGAAGATATTGCTAATAGAGCTGGAGAGAGTACTGTTGCTACTGTTGGTTCAATTCAAGTTAAGCCTGATGCCACAAATGTAATTGCCGGATATGCAAAGATTACATTTGACGTTAGAGATATAAATGTTACCGACAGAGAATGGGCGGTAATGGAGATAAAGCAAGAATTGCAAGATATAGCAGAAGAGTTAGATTTAGAAGTAAAGATTACAGATTGGTATGCTGTTCCTCCTGTAATGCTAAGTGAAGAACTTTTGGAGATTGCTGAAGAAGTAGCAAAAGAACAAGACATAAAGGCTCATACAATGGTTAGTGGAGCAGCACATGACGCAATGAATATGACGCTTCTAACAAAAGTTTTAATGCTTTTTGTGAGAAGCAAAGATGGTTTAAGCCATTGTCCAGAAGAGTATTCTTCTCCGGAGGATATTGATCAAGCAGCAGAATTGCTCTTTCAAATTGTAAAGAAAATTGGATCAGAGAATCAAATATAAAGAGTCTACATTAAAAAAGGAGAATGACATGAAACTATTATTAACAGGATATGAACCTTTTGGTGGCGAAGAAGTTAATCCATCTTGGGAGGCTGTAAAAACATTCAAGAGTAAAAATATTAATGGTATTGATATAGTAGTAGAGGAAATGCCAGTGGCATGGAATAAAATTGAACAAAAATTTGAGGAAGCTGTAAAAACTCATAACCCAGACTTTATAATTTGTGTTGGACAAGCGGGGGGCAGAAATGCAGTAGCTATTGAGAGGATAGCAGTTAATTGTGCAAATGGAAAAGATAATGAAGGTATTAATAGAGAAGAGCAAGTAATAAAAGAAAATGGTAAAGAAGCTTATTTATCTACTTTGCCTATTGTGAAAATGAACAAAGCAGTAAAAGAGGCTCTAATACCAATTTATATATCAAACAGTGCAGGGTTATATTTATGCAACTATATCTTTTATATAGCAAGACATTATATAGAAACAAAGGGGTTAGATATTCCAGCTGGGTTCATTCACATTCCATATATACCCGAACAAGTAGCTATAAAAGATAGACCTAATAAATATTCTAGTATGGATTTGTCATTGGTTATAAAAGCACTGGAAGAAATGATCAAGGTTTTAAATAAAAAATAATTAATTAGAGGAAATCAGACAATTTTGTTGAAATAAGAGAATGTTTGTTTGAATTTAAATTAATATGGAGGTGTAGGTTTGCAAGATTTATTTAATAGAGCATTAGAAAAAGCTCAAAAATTAGGTGCAAGTTATGCAGATGTAAGATTAGTAGACCGCAAGAAGCAACCGGTGATGATTAAAAACGGTAAAGTTGACTCAATTTCTTTGTCAGAAAGTAAAGGCGTTGGTATCAGAGTTATGGTAAATGGAGCATGGGGCTTTTCAGCATGTACTCAGATTAATGAGAAGAAGTTGTTTGAAACAGTTGAAGAAGCTATAGCAATTGCTAAAGCAAGTGCTAGAGTACAAGCTAAACCCATTGATTTAGAGCCTATTGAAGGGGTTAAAGATTATTATAAAACTCCACATAAAAAAGATCCATTCGAAATGGATGTCAAAGAACAAATTGATTTTCTTAAAAGCTTAGATGAAGAGCTAAGAATAAATGAAGATGTTAAGAACTCAATGACAAGATTACATACTGTCAAGCAGCACAAGCTGTTTATGAGTACAGAAGGTCATGAAATTGAGCAAGATTTGTTAGAAACAGGCGTAGGAATTGCAGCTACAGCAATTGGCAACGGAGATGTTCAAAGAAGGCAATATCAAGATGCTATTACGGGAGGATTTGAGTTTTTAGAAGAATCTTATCCTTTCTCACAAGACAGAACTCTTCATGAAATAGCAAATGATTTATCTAATGAAGCTTCTGACTTATTAACTGCCGATTCTTGTCCGATTTTAGAAAAAGATTTAATTTTAGGAGGAGAGCAGTTAGCTTTACAGATTCATGAATCATGTGGACATCCAATTGAATTGGATAGAGTTTTAGGATATGAGGCTAGTTTTGCTGGAACCAGTTTCTTGACAACAGAAAAACAAGGCAACTTTATGTATGGTTCAAAAGATGTAAATCTTTTTATAGATGCCACTTTACCTAGAGGCTTAGGTAGTTTTGGATATGATGATGAGGGTGTTGGAGCTCAAAGAACGCAAATTGTAAAAGAAGGTTTGTTCCTTGATTATTTAACTTCACGAGAAACTGCTTCAATGATAGGCCAAAAAAGCAATGGTTCTTGTCTAGGAGAAGGATTTTCTAATTTACCAATGGTGAGAATGACAAATGTAAATATTGAACCAGGAGATTGGACACTTGAAGAAATCATAAAAGATACTGAACATGGTATTTTTATGGAAGCACCTAAGAGCTGGTCTCTTGATGATAAAAGGTTGAATTTTCACTTTGGTAGTGAAGTTGCATATGAGATCAAAGATGGAGAAAAAGGAAGAATGTTAAAAAATCCAGCTTATACAGCAATGACTCCAGAGTTTTGGGGTAGTTGTGATGCTGTAGCAAATGAAGACGAATGGCATGTTTGGGGACTCCCTTCATGTGCCAAAGGTGAGCCAGTACAGATCGCTCATGTAGGACATGGCGCTGCTCCTGCACGCTTTAAAAACATAAAGATGGGAGTGGGTCATTAATGCTAGGAAAGAGTAAATGTAAAGAAGTGTTAGAAAAAGCTTTAGAATATTCAAAAGCTGATCACACAGAAGCGAAGCTTATTGGTGAAAACTTTAACTTAACAAGGTTTGCTAATTCTACAATTCATCAAAATATGAATAGAGTATTATCCCAGCTTCAAATTAGGGTTATCTTTGGAAACAAAATGGGAGTTGCAACTACAAATAACTTTGATGATGATGCTATTAAAGAAGTTGTAAAAAGAGCTACATTGTTAGCTAAGGTTAGTGAAGACAATCCCGAATTCGACGCTTTTCCAACAGCTAACGAATACAAAGACGTCAATAATTTCTATAATTCTACAGCAAATTATACTGCTAAACAAAGAGCAGAAGATGTTGCAAAAATTGTTGAGCATGCAGATGCTTATGGATTTAGTGTTTTTGGAGCGCACATTACAACTCAAGATGAATTAGCAATTATGAATACAGAAGGAGTAGATGCATATGATTTGAGTACATATGCATATTTAAGAACAGTAGTAGAAGGACCTAATGGGACAGGATATGCAGATAGATTAGATAGAGATGTTTCTAAAATTGACGCTGATGAAGTTGGTAAAGAAGCAGTTAAAAGATGTAATATGGCACAAAACCCAAAAGGTTTGGAAACTGGTGAGTATGAGGTAGTATTCTTACCTTATGCAGTTGCAGACATAGTTAGGTTCCCTGCATATATTGGTTTTGGTGGACAAGCTTACGAAGAAGGCCGTAGTTATATGGCTAAAGAGATGGGCGAGCAGATAATGGGTGAAAATATTTCTATATGGGACGATCCATATAATGAAAGCACATTAAACAAGCCATTTGATGTTGAAGGGGTTCCTAAGAAAAAAGTAGACATAATTAAAAATGGAGTTGCCACTAACGTTGTATATAGCTACTCTACGGCAAAAAAATTCGGAAAAGACCCAACGGGACATTCTGAATATAGAAGAGGTAGCAATTATGAAATTCCAGCTAATCTAGTGATGGCTGAAGGGAACTCCTCTGTAGAAGAAATGATAAAAAAGACTAAAAAAGGACTTTTAGTTACAAGATTTCATTACACACATTGTCCTGAGCCAAGCAAAGTTATAATGACAGGAACAACAAGGGACGGGCTATTTTATATTGAAGATGGAGAAATAAAGTACTCAGTTAGAAATATGAGACTTACTGATAGTGTATTAGAAATGCTTTCTAAAGTAGATATGATTTCTAAAGATCGTAAATTACAAAGGGATTGGTGGAGCACTTTCACTTCCTATTTACCAGCTATTCATGTAAAAAGCGTTAAATGGACTGGCAGTACATTGTTCTAGATTATAATAGAGGGTCTTTTAAGAGGAATCTTAGGAGACTCTTTTTTATTTCAACAGTTTTTCTAGAAAAAATTTGAAATTAATGCTTTAATATAGTTAAGTGAAGATAGGAGGTGTTTTAAATGGAAGCAATGTATTATAAATCTCTAAAAGAAGGTCTACAGTGTCAACTGTGTCCTCATGGATGTATTTTGAAAGATGGAGATATAGGGATATGTAAAGTTAGAAAAAATGACAATGATAAACTAATCAGCTTAAGTTATCAACAAATAAGTTCGATAGCACTGGATCCTATTGAGAAAAAACCGCTAAGAATGTTTTTGCCAAACACTAACGTGCTTTCAGTAGGCAGCTATGGATGTAATTTAAAATGCCCTTGGTGTCAAAATTATTCTATTTCCCAAGAAAAACCATTATCATTAACAGAAATTGAATCTGACACATTAGTTGAGATTGCTGTAAAAAAAGGGTATCCTTCAATTGCATTTACATATAATGAGCCAATAGTAAATTATGAGTTTATGCTAGAAACAGCTCAACTGGCTAAACAAAAAGGTGTGAAAATGGTTTTAGTAACGGCTGGATATATTAATAAAGAACCATGGATAAAATTATTAGACTATATTGATGCATTAAATATAGACCTAAAAGGATATAACAGTAGAAAATATAGGCAAGTGCTGGGAGCTGATTTAACTACAATAAAAGATAACATCATAGCAGCTTATGAGAGAGCTCACATAGAATTGGCTACTTTAGTAGTACCAGGGTTTAATGATGATCTGGAGGAATTAGAAAGTATGTTTTCGTGGATCGCTCGAATTGACACGAAAATTCCTCTTCATCTTGCAAGGTATTTTCCGCGCTATCAATATAATAAGAGCTCGCCAAAAATAGAATTTATGTATCAAGTGAGAGACTTAGCAAATAAGTATTTAAAGAACGTTTTTTTAGGTAATATGTAAGGGGGGATTAATTATGAAGTGTAAAGGATTTGCTTTTATGTCTCATCCACCAGTAGCGATACCTGAAGTTGGAAAAGGACAAGAGAATGATATACCGCAAACTTTAATTGGTTTTAGAAGAACTGCTGAAAAAATTAAAGAATGGGAACCAGATGTGTTAATTATTGTTACTCCACATGGAAATAGTTTTAGAGATGCAATTAGTGTGATTGATAATAATCGTATAGTGGGAAGTTTGTCAAATTTTGGATACTATAAAAAAGTTGTAAAAAGCATATATAGTAATATCAATTCAAAATTAAAAGAGAGATGGACAAAAAAGGGAATACCAAATGTGTTTTTGTCTAAAGTAGAGGCTAAACAATATAGACTAAGATTAGAACTAGATCATGGAGCACTAGTTCCCTTGTATTTTATTGATGAAGTATATAAAGACTATGAGATTATGCACATTACTCCAGGATTTCTAAGCTCATTACAACTATATAAGGCTGGTATGATAATGGCAGAGGTTATGGAAGAACAAAATAAATCATACGCTATTATTGCAAGTGCAGACTTGTCACATGCGCTTAAAGATTCGGGACCTTATAAATATCATCCTGACGGTGAAAAATTTGATGAACTAATGCTAAAGTATTTCCAAGAAAATAAACCAGAAAATATTTTCAGTATTCCTAACAAAATGAAAGAAAATGCAAAGCAATGTGGGTATAATAGTTATGTGTTTGCACTTGGATTTTTTGATAAAAAAGAAATATCAATTAATGTTTCATCTTACCAAGGAACTTTTGGAGTGGGATATATGAATGGATATGGAGAAATAGTAAAAGATAAGACTACAAGCAGATTAGAAACTATAAAAGAATTAAGTAATAAGAAATATCAAGAAGAAACTAATAATGAAGATGCTTATGTAAAATTGGCTAGAAAAGCAATTGGTGAGATTGTCAAAATTAATAACAGGTTATCTTGGGAAGAATTCAAGCAAAGTATCACTGAAAAAAAAGCAGAAGAGCTAGAGCGTAAAAGTGGTGGTGCTTTTGTTACAATTCATAGTAATGGTCATTTAAGAGGTTGTATAGGAACTACTATGAGCACAAAAAAGAATTTGGCAGAGGAAATTATTGCTAATGCTATTTCAGCAGCAACGAGAGATCCAAGGTTCTATCCAATTAATGAAGATGAATTGAGTGAATTGGATATTAAAGTAGATGTATTAGGAGATCTTGAAAAGATAAATACCAAAAATGATTTAGATGTTAACAAGTACGGAGTAGTTGTTGAGTGTGGAAAGAGAAGAGGTTTATTATTGCCAGACCTTGAAGGTGTGAACAGTGTCGAAGAGCAAATTAAAATAGCAAAAGAAAAAGCGAATATTAAAAAAGAAGAAGAATGTGTTTTATATAGATTTGAAGTGATTAGACATCAATAAGGATAGTTTTAGAAATGCTGAATTTATTAAGAGTTCAGCATTTCATTTTCTTTAAAAGGCCATATGCCCTTAATCATATTGATTTGGTATGAATTAAGTATTTCTGGTTGACAAACAAGAACGATTATCATAAGATAATGATAATCGTTTTCAATAAGAAAGTTACCATAAGAGGAGTGGAATATATGCAAATAGCATATAAAATTTGTTTTGAAGAACTATATAAAGAACAGTTCAGTTTGGGATTTGACTTTTATGAGGGATTGCTTCGATGAATATATTACTTATGGGAAACCCTAATGTAGGGAAATCAGTTGTTTTTTCTAGGTTAACTGGTACTAGTGTGATTTCATCTAACTATCCAGGTACTACAGTTTCTTTTACTGAAGGAAAAATGAAATGGAAAGATAAACAGGTAAATATAATAGATGTACCAGGTACTTATACACTAAACCCCACTAATAAAGCCGAAGAAGTTGCGGTTGAAATGATAGGTGAGGGAGATTTAATAATAAATGTTGTAGATGCTACAAATTTAGAAAGAAACTTAGATTTGACTCTTCAGATTTTAGAAAGAGATAAGCCTGTAATAGTTGCTCTAAATATGTGGGATGAAGCACAACATAAAGGAATAAAGATAGATTATGAAAAATTAAGTGAAAAGCTAGGAGTGCCTGTGATTCCAACAGTTGCTACAAAAGGGAATGGTTTTAGAGAAATAATAGATCTTTTTTCATATAGAGAGATTGCATCACATAAAGACCTTAGCAACAAAGAGAGATGGGCAAAAATTGGTGAAATTGTAGAAGAAATTCAGGTTTTAACTAATAGAAAGCATACAATTAAGGATTGGCTAGATGAGTTTTCAATTAAGCCTCTAACTGGAATACCTATTGCAATTGCTGTTTTAGCGCTTACCTTTTATGTGATTATAAATGTAGGAGAAGGCATAATTGACTATATAACAAATCCATTTTTTACTACCTTTTATGAACCATTAATGGTGAGGTTGAGTGACTTTTTAGGAAATGGTACTTTGGTACATTCGCTACTAATTGGTGAACTCATTGAAGGTGCTATTGATTTTGAGCAATCATTTGGTGTTTTAACAACAGGTATATACATACCTTTTGCTGCAGTATTTCCTTTTATAATATCCTTCTATTTTGCTTTGGGTATTTTAGAAGATACAGGATACTTGCCTCGCTTATCAGTTTTAATTGATAACGTAATGCATGTTGTAGGGTTGCATGGATTTTCGATCATACCTATGGTGTTAGGGTTTGGATGTAATGTGCCTGCTGCTCTGGCAGCTAGGAATTTAGACAGTAAACGCGAAAAATTTATTGCATCAACTTTAATGGCCATATCTATTCCATGCATTGCTCAAACAGCAATGATATTTGGAATATTAGGCCCATTTGGGGGCCAGTATGTGGCATTAGTGTTCTTTTTCTTAGCTGTGATATGGCTTGTAGCAGGGATGTTGATGAATAAATTAGTGCCCGGATTTAGTACAGACTTGCTTATTGAGATACCACATTTTAGAGTTCCAAGTCTCACAACTGTGATTAAAAAATTAGTAATGAGAGTTAAAAGCTTTTTAATGGAAGCTATCCCAATGGTCCTTATAGGAGTGTTTGTCGTTAATCTCTTGTACTCTTTTGGGGTGTTTGAAGCTATGACGGCTGCATTGGGACCATATTTGAAAACCTTATTTGGATTACCTGAAGAAGCTATATCAGTATTATTAATGGGTTTTCTAAGAAAAGACTTAGCAATGGGAATGTTAATGCCACTTGATTTAACAGTAAAACAATTAATAATATCTAGCACATTGTTAGCTGTATATTTTCCATGTGTAGCAACTTTTGCAGTCTTAGTAAGAGAACTTGGTTTTAAAGAGATGTTAAAATCTACCTTTGTAATGATGATAACAACTTTAGTTGTAGGAACATTATTAAATATGACTTTAACTATTTCAGGTTTATCTATTTTGGGATGGTTTGTTATTGCAGGTATTATTGCTTTTGCTATAATATTTCCAAAAATTGAACGAAGAGAAAAAGAAAGTGATGTTATATAGAGAGGTTTGAGTGATTTTGGAAAAAGACATACAGTGTCCTTTGTGCGGTCATAAATTTAACGAAGAAGACGCTACAGAAGCTTGTGCTTCTTGCCCTTTTAACAGAAAAAACTGTGGAAATATAAAATGTCCTAATTGTGGTTACGATTTTCCGTTAATCAAAGAAACAAAAATAGAGAAGTGGATTAAGGCTAAGTTTTCAAAGTAAATCTTTTCTATTGGTTAAAGGAATCATGTGATATAATGTATTTTGTAAATGATTATTATTATCAAAAGGCGGAGGGTTCGTATGAAAACTGATTTATTAGAGCTAGAAATTGATCAAGAGGCAACAGTGGTTCAATTAAAGGGTGGAGTTACTCTTCAAAATAAATTAAACTCTTTAGGAATTAGAGAGGGTAAAAAAGTCAAAAAGCTTGGCAAGAACTTTTTTAGAGGACCCATTACTGTCGAAGTTGGTCAAACAAGAGTTGCAGTAGGGCACTCAATGGCAAAAAAAATTATAGTTGAAATCTAATATATAAAAAAGTCTGGGACTAGAATTCCAGACTTTTTATTTTAATATGCTTGACAAATAGATGAAAGTTTGATATATATTTAAATAGAGTTAGCACTCACCAAGATAGAGTGCTAACAATGAAATTGACAGGAAGGGAGTTGTTAAGATGGCTGGATTGATACCATTTAACCGAAATAATCGTTCTAGTTTGTCGGATGAAGTGTTTGGTGACTTTTACAATGTTCTTGATGACTTTTTTTCTGATAGGATGCCTATGAGAAGAAGGTTATCAGGCGACACATTTAAAGTTGATATTCAAGAAGATGAAGATAACTACTATGTTACTGCAGAGTTGCCAGGTATAAGCAAAGATGAGGTTAATATTACTCTCAATGATGAAAGACTTAATATTAGTATTGAAAGAGAAGAACAGATAGAGGATGAGAGAAAGAACTACATTCATCGCGAGCGCAAATATACTTCAATGGCAAGAAATATATTTTTAGCTGAAGCTGATGATGAGAAAGATATAAAAGCGAAGCTAGAAGATGGTGTTCTTGATATTAGAGTGCCAAAAAGAGAGCAAGAGAGAAATATTAAGCAGATAGAAATAGAGTAAAATGAATTGAAAATTGTTTAAATTAACATTCCCCTTTAGTTGATATAAAAGGTCACTAAAGGGGAATATTTTAATTTTAAATTTACTAGCTCTACTATTATCTTATATATTCAATTTATAACAGGAATTTATGCTTTTATAATATTGATCTTTGGATATCTTAAAAAGACAAATTTTAGTTCCATCACTATACCAATATTGATCAAAACTCATGCCTAACTTTTTTGCTATTGTTTTACTGGCTTTATTAGAGGGTAAACAGCTGATTTTCATAAAATCCACATCTAATTCATCAAAAGCTCTTTTCAACATAATTTTAGATGCATTAGTGACGATTCCCTTTCCACGATATTCTTTATGTAGCACAAATCCTAGTTCGCTTTCTCTGACACTTTCTTTCTCTTTTAGATGGCAAAAGTATATTAACCCAATGATTTTGTTATCTTTTACAATAATTTGTGGAGGAATAATCGTTTCTTCCTTAAGAGGTATAAAGAAGTCTGTAAAATACTCTTTTAAGTGAGCTAGACTTTTAAAAGCATTTGGATCAAAAAATTTCTTAGCTTCTTCATCAATACCACAAGGGTAAAGGTCTTTGTAATCTTCAAATTCAATATCTCTAAGGGTAAACATTTTACTATCCTTTAAATTACATGTTCAATTTTTTTGATATCTCATCAAGGTTGTTTAATATATTAATATATGGCTTGCCATCAATAACAAAAGTTGGGATTCCTACTTTACCTGCCTTTTTAACGCTGTCGTAAATATCAAAAGTATTTTTTAACTCCTCAAACTTCGCATTAGCTACCTCATCTTCATCAATATCATAATACTCAAAGTCAATATTATTCTCCAAAAGAAACTCTTTTGCTGGGTCACAGCTTGGTCACCAGCTAGATCCATAAACGATAACTTTCTTCATTGTAAATACTCCCTTTCTATTATCTCTGCTTAGATTATATTTATACTAGAAAAAACAGTCAAGAGTGTTAAACTTATTGTTGATAATATACAGAATAAAATTAGAAGACTACCTTACTTAGTCACTAAAATTGACAAAAGCTTTTATACTTAGCTTTTCGCTTTCCTTGTAACCAACTTTTCTATAGAAACCATTGGTTTCTGGATTATCATCAGTAATTAAAACTTTTTGTCTAACATCCGGGTACTTATATAAAGCCATGTTCATTAGCTTTGTCCCTATCCCTTTTCTTTTTGCACTGCTATTAATTAGTAAGTCCTGTATATATAATATTGTTTCTCCATCACCAACTGCTCTAACTAACCCCACAAGATTATCCTTTTCCCATGCACTAATTACTAATATAGAGTTTTCAAAAGCTCTTAGGAGCTTGTCAGTATTGGATACATACTTTGTCCATCCTGCATCTGTATATAGTTCTATCAAGTCTTCTTTATTGATAACCTTATCTTCTTTATAAACAATTTCCATACGTATGATCTCCTTTTATATAAGCAAACTCAAAAAGCTTTTTGCTAGCTCACTTTAAATAAATATTATGGGGTAATTATGTAGTAAATTGACTACAAAATCAACAAAGAAAGCCTTTCTCAACCGAGAAAGGCTTTAAATTATCTTTCAATAAAATCAACAATGCAATCAAGTAAGTCTACCTCTCTAATAATACCCACAACATTATTGCTATCAAAAACAGGAAGAACTCTTAGGTTTTTTTCCAGCATTAAGTCAAAGGCCTTTGAAGTTGTATCATTTGGTCTTAGTGCAGGGCTTCGGGCAATCATTAATTCTTTTGCTTTTAAGTCAACACCAGTATTCATTTGATTTTCTAAATTTGAAACAAATTCTTTTTGTCCATAAGCACTTAACGAGCCAATTGCCTTCATTTCTTTGTGGCTGTACATTTTCATTAATCTCTTAACAACCTTTAAGATATCTCCAGTGGTTAAAATACCTATAAATTTTTCTTTATCTGACACAGCTAAAATACCGTATCTTTCTTTAGAATTGTTTTCACTTATAAAGATTTTTACAACATTTTTTAGGGAGTCATTAATAAGAACGCTTTCTAAGCTTTCTATTGGAATCATTAACTTTTCTACTTTAGTATCCAACAATGTTTTTCACCTCTCTAGATAAACACACCTAAAATATTCCACCAAATGAGTGCTATTACAACTGTTCCTATTATTGCAGTAGTTTGGGCAACTAATCCAGCTTTAAACAGATCTGCTGTAGAAAAATATCCATAACTATAAGCAATAGCATTTGGAGGACAACCAATAACAAGCAGATAAGCAAAAGATGTAAACATACTAACACCTAGAGCAATAATAGCTGGGTTTACGCCAACTTGCATCACAATAGGAATTGCTACAGGAACAATAATTGAAGCAGCAGCTACATTAGCCATAAACTCTGAGAGTAATACCCCTAATAAACCAGATAATATGAAAATTACAATCCAACTCTTGCCTTCAAAAAAAGGAAAAATCAAATCAGCAATATAGTTTGCTGTTCCAGTGTATTCCATAGCTCTACCAAGGGCTATACCGCCCCCAAAAATAAATAGTGAAACAGCCCAAGCTACTTCATCATTTAACTTCTTCCAATCAACTAAGTTTAATGCTGCAAAAATAAAAACTCCTAAAATAGCAATTATTGAGTAGTGAATATCTATTACATCGCTAAACATAAACCCAGCAAAGACAAAGATTAATAATGTAAGAGTGACTTTTTCTTCTGTAGAAAACGGCTTTTTCTCCTTGCTTTCTTCTATCATTCTTTTAGGAAACTTGATGGTTTTGTCAGGTTTAAATACTAAATAGACAGATCCCCAAATAATTGGTATTAGTAATATAGCTGGAGGTAGTGCATGCAACATCCACTGTAAAAAGGAAATAGTCTCTCCTGTGAATTCTTCTAAAAAAGTAACTGAGACTAAATTTCTACCTCCACCTGCAAGAGAACCCATTCCTCCTGCTGAGCAAGAGAATGCTAATGATATAACCAAAAATTTCCCCGTATTACTCCCTGGTTTTATATCGGCTGCACGCATTAAAGGCACTAAAGATATTAATCCCAAAGTAATTGACGATACATTATGCATAAAAGCAGATGATATACCAAAAATTAAACAAGAAAACAAAGAAAATTTGAGTAAGTTGTCTCCAAACTTAGCTAATAAAAATTTACCAATTCTATCTGTTAAACCAACGTGATCTGCAATGTTTGCTAACATCAAACAAGCTATTACAAATATAACTACTGAATTAGCATAAGAAGACCAAACCTGATCTAGCTCACCAATCCCAAAAAGAACTAGCATGGCTCCTGCTGTTGCCATTGTTATGGGGAGAGGTATGATTTCTTTGATAAATAAAATTATTAACGAAGCTAAAAGAGCAAGGAGCTTGTGCCCCGCCACTGGAAGCCCAGTTGGAGTAGGCAATTTCCATATAAAGAGTCCCATTAAAATTGTAATGATAAGCCATAATAGTTTAGATTTATTACTAGATTTTGGCTCTTGTGTAGTATCAATTAAATCCGCCACTATATAACCTCCCTCCCTTTTTCTATTATAAACTTAGCTACAAAACAGCAGCCAAGGAATGCTCTTTAAGAAAATATTAAAATATAATAAAAACTTTGTCAATTAATTGGATTACTATAAAGCTTGCTTAAATAAGAGTTGTTTCTTAAAAAAGTCTAAAGTGCGGTCAAGATGGATATTTTTAATAGAGAGTTTCTCTCCCAACTTCAATATAATGTTTATAAATACATAAATAAGCATTATAATATTATATAAGACTACAAAAACTAAAAAGGTAGTTGGAAGAAGGGATTAAATGTTTAAAAATGATAAGTTGTTGAGAAGATTAATCATAGTAGCTCTTATTTTAATTAGTATATACTTGCTTGGTAAAATGGACTACTTCTATATACCTTTAGGTAGAATTTTTACTATTATATTATTTCCAATAGTTTTTGCAGGCTTTTTCTATTATATTTTGCGACCATTTGTTAGATATTTAGTTGAAAAAGGGATTCATAAGAACATTTCTGTAATAATTGTTTTGTTAGGAGTAATTACTATTATAAGTCTAATTGTTATTCTTGGCGGAAGCATGATTCAATCTGAGTTTAGCAACTTTTTAGAAAACTTCTCAGAACAATTAAAAACTTTGCAAGATCAAGCAGAAAAGATATTAGAAAGTGATCGCGTTATTGGAGACTACTCAGTAAGTGATGTTTTTGAAAGGATGGTTTCTTATTTAGAAGAAGGTTCGTTCAGAATATCAGAGTTAACTTCGGGATGGTATTCAAATATAAGTGACTTCGTTACGATATTAATTTTAATACCAGTTTTGCTTTTCTTTTTACTTAAAGATGAAGGTTATTTCTATAATAATCTCATTAAATTAGTGCCCGGAGATAAACGAAATAGAGTTGAAAAGGGGCTTTCTGAGATTGATCATATACTTTCTGTTTATTTTGTAAGCCAGCTAATCTTGGCAGTAATTTTAGGGATAATGACTTATATAGGATATCTTATAATTGGAATATCAAATGCATTTATACTAGCACTTATTTTAATGTTTATGGCGGTAATACCGTTTATAGGACCAGTTTTTGCAGCTATTCCAGCTGTGTTAATTGCTTTTACATCTGGATTTGATATGGTTTTTAAGCTTTTCTTAGTAATAATAATAACACAGGCCATAGATGGTAATTTAGTTAGACCAAATGTCATGGGATCCAGATTGAGTATACATCCGTTAATCGTAATTGTGACTGTAATTATTGGTATGAGCTTATTTGGATTTGTGGGAGCTTTCTTCGCAATACCTTTTTACGGTATTGCCCGGGCAATAATTGTGGAGATTATAGAACACTAAATCATAATTTTTTAAAATAGCAGGCTAAGAGAATTTCTTTAGCCTGCTTTAATATATATGTGTTAGTTAATATAAATATATCTATCTACCACTTGTTAACAACTTCAAAAGTTTTTTAATACTCAATTACTCTTGGTAGTTCTTTTGCTTGTTTAATCCATTCTTCAACCATATGAAGTGATGGTGTTCTTCTCACTAATTCTACTTCTTTATTAACATCTTCAATTTTAGAGGTTAAGTTTTCTGCATTTCTTCGAGCTAACTCTGGAATTGTATCTACACCAGAAGCTTCTAAAATTTCTGCAAATTCTCCCCCAACACCTTTAATTCTCATAAGGTCAGCATGATTGATCCATTTCAAAATTAATTTTTCACTGATCCCGCTATCTTTTGCTAATTCTTCTCTGTTTCTCTTTGTCTTTCCTTTTTCTAATAAAGCTTCTATAGAGTTTATACCAATCTCATTTAGTTTGTCTTGATAAGTTTCTCCAATACCTTCAATAACACTTAATTTTGTCATCTAAAACCCTCCTAATATTGCTGTAAATTAACTTGTAAAATACAGGTGTAAAAACAAAAAGACTATCAGAACAAAAGTAATATCATCAATTACATTAAAATATAAATGCGACCTAAGCTAATCTAAGTTGTGACTAGTTTCAAAATTAACTACGGCAGTAGTATACTTGTGCTGATGATTGTTGATAGCCCTCCTTCCTTTATTTGGGGTTTATCACTTTAATAATATCACTTGATGGCAAATTTTTCTAGCTTCAATTGTTTAATATATCAATTTACGATTCATTAAATCTTCGTAAATTATAATATGTTTAGGTTCTTTCTTACTGAGGCACTTAAATCAAACAATTTTAGACCCCATTCAAAGAGAAAATCACCATAATTAGAGTTATTTGGATCTGTATATATGAAAGACACTCAATTGTTGGAACAAAAGTATTCTTAATATGATCTGATAACTAAAGATCTTTTTACTATTAAGAAGTTTTTTAGTTGATTAAAATATGATACAGTAGTATTAGAAATTAACAGTTTACTGTAAAAGGAGGGTTTTTTTGAGCAAAAAGATTTCGTTATTGTTAATATTGATTCTTATTTTTTCTTTGTTAGTTGCATGTTCTCCAGAAGAAGCAATTGATCAAGACAATCAAGACCCTGTTGAAACACCCGATGATGAAGCAGAAGATCCAGATGAGAAAGAGGAAGACAATCCAGATGGCAACCTTGAAGAAGAAGAGCCTATTAATACTTTATATTTGTCTGTTTTTATGACAAAAAAAGATGTAATTGAATTAGTTGGCAATGATTATTCTTTGACTACTGAAGAAGAACCTGGAGGAATGTCGTATTACTCAACACTAGAATATGATGGCATTACCTTTTACTACACTCATCAAGAAGATGAATTACTTGATGATGCTGTAGCGGATCTAATTGAGATTACCTCAAATAAATACTCATACGACTTTGAACTAGAAATTGGAGGCAGCCTATTAGAAGCCATAGGTTATTGTGAAAAAAACTTTGAAAACACTTTTGATGTTCATAGTGGAAAAGAAATATTTAATATGTTTAACTACACAGAGACTCAAGATGATGAAAAGGAAGAAACAGGGTATGTTTTAAGGCTTGAGCATGATTCTGAAGAATATTACGAGAGTAAAGAGGAACTAACTGAAGATATAAAATTAAATAAAGTGTCTCTTTTTATTCCTTTAAATTAAAAATAACACATCAGAAAAATGATGTGTTATTTTTTTACTTATTTAGCAATTCAACTAACATTTTTTTTGTATGTGTACCTAGTTCATCTTCTA
>JBKHBO010000040.1:0-16834 GCA_046542315.1 Clostridia bacterium | reverse complement strand
TTTAGGAGTTAGAAGTGCGCCTGAGTTTATTTTCTCTATATTTGTATCACCTGTTGGACCATATTTCAAAAGTGGTTTCAAACCAGTAAGTTTTATAACAACAGATTATGATCGAGCAGCACCTAATGGAACTGGTGAAGCAAAAGTGGGCGGAAACTACTCAGCTAGTCTACTCCCTCATAAACAAGCTAAAGATAAAGGCTATGCCGATTGTGTATATTTAGATCCAAGGACTCATTCTAAAATTGAAGAAGTTGGAGCTGCAAACTTCTTTGCTATTACAAAGGATGATGTATTCGTAACGCCAAAATCAGATTCTATTTTACCTAGTATTACAAAGTATTCTCTCTTACACGTAGCAGAAGAATATCTAGGTTTAGAAGCAAAAGAAACTGATGTTTATATTGATGAGTTAGACAAATATAAAGAAGCTGGTGCTTGTGGTACTGCAGCTGTGATAACACCAATTGGATCTATCACTCATAAAGAAGAAAAACATGTCTTTTACAGTGAAGAGGAAGTTGGACCTATAACTCAAAAACTATATGATACACTATATGGCATTCAAACAGGAGATATTGAAGCTCCTGAAGGATGGATTTTTAAGGTAAAATAAAGTAATATTAAAGCGGATAAGTATTTTACTTATTCGCTTTTTAATATATTGAAAGGAATGACTAATTATGACTTTAATCTTATGCCCTAGAGAATTAGATGAAAGCATTTTTGAAAAAATTAGCAATATAAGTGAAGAAGTTAAGCTAATTGCATCTGAAGATGAGAGTATTATTGAAAAATACTGGCCTAAAATGGATATATTGTTTAGTGGAAGATTAGATGCAGAAAAATTAAACAAAGCAAAAAATCTAAAATGGATTCAAGCTACTAGTGCAGGTGTTGACTACTATATGTTTGATGAATTTATTGATAGTGATGTAAAACTAACAAATGTTAGGGGTATGCACGGACAAACTATAAGTGAACATGTACTTATGATGATGTTAGCTATTTCAAGAAATTTAACTACTGCTATGGAAAATAAATCAAAAAAAATTTGGGATAGATATCAAGCAGATTTAATTTGTGATAAAAAGTTAGTTATTGTTGGCTTAGGTGGAATTGGTCAAAAGCTTGCTGAATTAGCTAATAAATTAGGTATAGAAGTAATAGGTGTTGATATTAATGATCCTAAACTTCCTTATGTAGAGAAAGTGTATCATACAAAGAATATTAAAGAAGCTCTTTCAATAGGTGATTTTGTAGTTATAGCAACTCCTCTTACTGAAGAAACATATCATATGATCTCTAATGAGGAATTTGAGGCAATGCAAAATTCTGCTACATTTATTAACATCGCAAGAGGTAAAATAGTTGACCAAGATGCTTTATACAAGGCTTTAAGTGAAAAGGAAATTTCTAATGCTGCTATAGATGTTTTTGAAAAAGAGCCTTTAGAAAAAGATAGTCCTTTATGGGATTTAGATAATATAATTATAACTCCTCACGTAGCTGGAACTATGCCAGAGTATATGGACAACGCATCTGATATATTTATAAAAAATTTAAAACGTTTTTTAGAAGATAAAGAATTAATTAATTTAGTTGATAAAAGCATGCAGTTTTAATAGCAGGACTTAGGATTTGCCTGTAGAATATTACTAGTGGGAGGAATAGAAAATATGAAAAAATTAGAATTTAACAAATACCTTAAGTATGACGAGATTAAAAATCTTCTTGAATTTTGGGATGAGCAATACCCAGATAAAGCTATTCTTGAGGTTATAGGACAAAGTCATGAAGGTAGAGATGTATATGCAATGACAATTACTGACTTAAATGTTTCAGAAGCAGAAAAGAAACCTGCTATGTATGTTGATGCAAATATTCACGCTGGTGAGGTCACAGGATCAATGGCAGCTTTACACTTAATTGATACTCTTTTAACATCAAAAGATGAAAAAGTAAAAAGGCTTTTGCAAACAAGAACCTTTTATATTTTACCTAGAATAAATCCTGATGGCGCAGAATTGTATTTAACTACACCTTATACTTTAAGAAGTAGCGTCAGGCCATTCCCTAACTATCGAAAAGATGAGGATCCTGCTGGTTTACATGCAGAAGATGTTAATAATGACGGAAAGATTTTATTAATGAGAGTTAGAGATGATCAACATGGTGCTTGGAAGATTAGTCCAGATGATAGTAGATTGATGATTAAAAGAAAGCCTTATGAATTTAATGGCCCTTTCTATCATATTTACACTGAAGGAGTTATCAAAGACGAGGATGGGAACATTAAAGAAGAGGTTTCTTATCCATACAATCCTGTAAAGACTAAATATGGGTTAGACCTTAATAGAAATTTCCCAGCTGGACATGACTTACATACTCCAGGCTCTGGTCCCTTCCCACTATCTGAACCTGAGACGAGAAATCAAGTAGAATTTATTAATAGTAAAAGAAACATTGGAGGAGTCTTGCTTTATCACACAACCGGTGGAATTTTGTTCCGCCCTCACTCTACCATTCCTGATAAAGATTTTGCTAAAGAAGATGTAGAACTTTACAATTTGATTGGCGGAATTGGAACAGAAGCTACAGGATATAAAGTAGAGTGCTGTTATGGTGATATTTGGTCTGGAGTTTTAGATGACTGGTGTTTTGAGAAAAAAGGACTATTTGCATTTACACCAGAACTTTGGGATGCTATTGGGCGAGCAGCACCAGAGCTAAAAAAGAAATCTCGCGATGAATTAACACAAAAAGAAAAAACTGAAATAGAGCTTAAACTATTAGAGTGGAATGATAGAGAGTTAGCTGGTAAGGGATTTATTAACTGGACTGAATTTACCCATCCTCAAATTGGTAAAGTTGAGATTGGTGGCTGGGATACTAAAGAGTGCAGACAAAATCCACCTGTAAAATTTCTTGAGCAAGAATGCTACAATATGACTCAATTTGCTCTAAATTACGCTTTAAGCCTACCTCAAGTAGAAATAGATGAAACTAATGTTGAAAAACTATCTGAAGATGTGTACAAGATAGAAGTTTTGGTTTCAAATCATGGATATTTATCTACAAATATAAGTAAACAAGCAAAAAAACAAAATGCAGCTAGAAAAGATAGAGTTAAAATTAATTTGCCAGACAATATTTTATTAAAAAGTGGCAATTATCAAGAAGAGTTTGACTTTTTAGATGGATATAACAAAGGACAAAATTCCAGATGGTATAGATTTGGCGATCCAGCTGAGTGCGCTAAACGAATATCATGGACTGTACAGGTAATGAAAGATTCTAACAAAAAAATCAGCATTGAACTAATTTCTGAACGAGGCGGACACAAAAGTCAAGAAATTCATCTTAGCTAAATTAAGCTGTGGTATATACCACAGCTTTTTTAACTCTCTCTTTTAGTATATAATATATTGCTAGAGATAAAGATTACTAGGAGGGTTTACTATTTTTAAGAAGTTAGATATAAATGCAAAGGGTGATCTTCTGCCCTATTTGAAAAGATCAAATTATAACTTATGTGAATATAATTTTAATACATTACTTTTATGGAGTCCTTTTGAACAATATCATTATATAATTGAAAACAATATTGCCTATATAATAAGTAAAGGTGACAATCCACACGCTTTAATGCCGTTAACCGAAAAAGAAAATTGGAACAAAGGCATTGTTTTTTTGGAGAATTTATATTGTGAAAAGAAAGATCAATGTAAAATTTCATATGCATCAGAAGAATTTAATGCATATGTTAAAGAAAATTATGAAGATAAATACGATAGCAAAACTAATAGGGATTTTTATGATTACTTATATAAAACAAAAGATTTAATAGAACTTCGTGGCAAAGAATATGCAAACAAGCGAAACCACATTAATAAATTTCTTAAATCTTACAAAAATAGATATGAATTTAGACCACTTGCGAAAGAAGATTTTAAACAATGTAGAAATATGATTAAAGAGTGGCGTTTAGAAAAAGTTGATAAGGCTAAAAACACTCATAAATACTTAAGAAAAAACTATATAGCCACTGGTATAAATAACCTATTAACAAATTTTGAGTTCTTAGATTACAAAATTAGTGGATTATTTATTGATAATGTACTAGAAGGATTTACTATAGGTAGTCTTTTACAAAGCGATATAGCTCAAATTCATATAGAAAATGCTAATCCAGATATAAGAGGCATATATCAAATCATAAACAAAATGTTTTTAGAAAAAGAATTTAAATTTACCAAATTTGTCAACCGTGAAGACGATGCTGGTGTAAAGGGTTTAAGAATTGCAAAAAAATCATATAATCCACTAAAATTAATTAAAAAGTATGACATTTACTTGAAGGAAGATTAATTATGAACATTAGTATTGCAAAAAGTGAAGATAAAGATTCTATAAGGAAGCTTTGGGAATATTGTTTTGAAGATCCTAAAGAATACAATGATTACTATTTTGAAAATATATTTAGTCCTGAAAATACTATAGTTGCTAAAAATAAAGGAAAAATAATAGGTAGTTTGCAACTTAGAACTTATAATATGAATTTCTTTAGTTTTAAAAGAAAGGTAGCTCTGATAGTAGGAATATCTACCTTACCCGAGTATCGAGGACAAAATATAATGCATAGTATTATAATGCACACGATGAAATATTTATATAAAGAAGATTATTCAATGGTATTATTGACAGCTAGATACCCAATTATTTATAAAAAGTATGGCTTTAACTATATCTCTTCTCATAAAAATTATGAATTTCCTCTAAAAAATATTCCAGAAGTTAAACTACCAAAGAGTATTTATATTAAAAGAGCTGATGAAAAAGATTACAATATTTTAGCTGCCTTATATAAAAATTTTCAAGAAAGTAGAAAAATATATTTTGAAAGAGATGCATCCATTTTTAAACAGCTATATGAAGAACTCGTTGTTGAAAATGGTAACATATATCTAATATATAAGAATAATGAGGCTATAGGATATTTCTTCTCAATTTTATCAAAAAGCCAGATAATTATAAGAGAGTTTGTATATAAAGATAGATTTGCCATAAAAGCTCTATTCTCTTACCTATATTATCATCAAGGGCAAGTTTATAAAGCTTCTATTACTGCTCCAAAGGATGAGATGTTTGAAGAACTATTAAATTGGGATATAGATTGTGATGCATTTATCAAACCATTTATGCTAGGTAGAATATTAAACATAAATAAGTTTATTGATATCTTCAAAGGTAGTAATATATCTTATAATATTACAGATAAAATAATTAATAGTAATTCAGTAATAATCAATCAATCTAATTCAGAGAATATTAATCTTGATATTAGTAATATATCACAACTAATTTTTGACTATATTGATGTAGAAACTTTTAGAAAATATAATCAAATCAATTGCAAGAACTTTAACTTACTAGATAAAAAAATAACACCCTTTCTAAATCAATATATTTAAGTCCCCTATTAATGGGGACTTTTTAAAAAATTTCTTTTAGTTCTTCTAGTTTTTTAATGTTGTAGTCTGGCTTTATTTTATATTGATTAAAGGGTTTTTCTTTAGGATTAAAGAATATAGCTCCTAAACCAGCTTCTTTAGCGCCAATAACATCTCCTTCGTAATTATCTCCTATGTAAATGCATTCTTTGGGATCTACCATTATTTTTGCTGCTGCATGCAAGAATATATTTTTATTAGGTTTTGGAGATCCAAACTCTTCTGAAGAAACTGAATATCTGAAGTAACCTTCTAAATTACATCTATTTAATCTAATTAATCCCTGTTTGAAACCATTTGTTATTAACCCTAAAACATATATTTTATTTAAATAATCTAAAACTTCTACAGCACCCTCTATTAAAACATCTCCTTGGTAAAGCTCCTCTAAATAACTACTTGCAATATATTTAGCTTCTTCTATTGTAACGTTCTTATTAAAGTGATTTCCTACATCTATAAATCTCTGATATGATATTGATTCAGAACTTCTCTCTCCCCTTCTATACTCATTCCAAAGTATCTCGTTTTTCTGTTCATAGATTTTTCTAAATAGCTTTGATGTAGCTTTTACTTTGAATTTTTGCTGGTATAGTTTTCTAATAGAATCAATAGCATTAATAGAGTTATTTTTAAAATCCCAGATAGTATCATCTAGGTCAAAAAGAATTGCTTTATATTTCATGTTCATCCCTCCAGAGTATAAATGTAATTATATATGATTCATTGCAGGGAATACAGTTTTTTTCCCGAAATATGTTAATATAAAAAAAGGAGGTTTTATATATGAATAAAAACGCTTTTAGTAGTAAAGACTTGATGAAAATGAAATGGGTTGGTAACCCTACCCTATCACCAGATGGAGAAAAACTTTTATATGAGTTAACAGAAGTCAACGAGGAAGAAAATGATTATTCTACAAATCTTTATTTGTATGATGGTAAAGAGCATATCCAATTTAGTAGCAACTGTGGTCAAAAAGTTGTTAAAAATAAGTCTCCACAATTTTCTCCTGATGGAACAAAAATAGCTTTTATTTCGAATCGATCTGATAAGGATCAATTGTGGCTATATAAATTTAAGGGAGAAGCAGTAAAAATTACAGAAGCACCTCAAGGTATATCATCTTTTACATTCTCCCCTGATTCTCAATACATTTATTATCTAGCTAAGGAGAAAGAGAAAGAAAAAAATTTTCCAGAAAAAGCAAAAGTAACACATATTACAAAATTAAAATACAAGTTTAATGGAACCGGATATTTAGATGGTATTACTAAACAAATTTATCAACTCAATTTAAATACCAAAGAGGTTAAACAAATTACACATTTAGACAGTGATGCAGGTAACCCTATTATATCTCCAGATGGACAAAAATTAGCATTTAGTGCTAATCTAAGTAGTGATGAACAGAATTTAACTCAAGATATTTATGTATATAATTTAAATCAGGAAAAATTGGAAAGAATAACAAATGGTAAAGGTAGATATGATAATCCATTATTTATAAATGATAATGAACTTATATACTCAGGACTTGAAACTTATCCATATCCAGGAGGTTATCCTGATTTATACAAAACTGATATAAATAATAAAAATCAACTTAGTTTAACGGATAATTATGAAGAATTTATTGGTAGAAGAGTTGGGAATGATGTTAGTTTTGATAATGGCAATACTGGCCTTAAAATTTCTGAAGATAAAAAATATGCATACTTTATTATAACAAAGGGTGGCAATTGTTATTTAGAAAGAATCAACTTAGAAACTAAAGAAACTAATAGAGTATATGGATCAGGTAAACTTGTCGTTGCTTCATATGATATAAAGAATGGTTGTTTAGCAGCTGACATAGCTGATCCTTTATCGCCTGGCGATATTTGGATCGGTAAAAACTTTAGTTTAGAGAAGATTACTGATTACAACTCAGACTTATTTGAGGATAAATTTATCTCTTATCCAGAAAATATCTCCTTTATTAATGATGAAGGTATAAAACTAGAAGGATGGCTACTAAAGCCAATTGACTTTGATGATACAAAAAAACACAAACTAATCATGGAAATTCATGGAGGTCCTCATACAACTTATGGCAATATATTCTTCCATGAGTTTCAAATCCTAGCAGGTAAAGGCTATGCAGTTTTTTATAGTAATCCTAGGGGTAGTATGGGTTATGGTGAAGACTTTGCCCGAGCTGTTGTTGGAGATTGGTGTGGAAGTGATGCAAGAGATTTAGAATTTATGGCTAAAGAGGTTAGTAAATTAGATTGGATTGATCAAAATCACTTAGGGGTTACAGGCGGCAGTCAGGGTGGATACTTTACAAATTGGCTAATTAGTCACACAAATATTTTTTCAGCAGCTGTAACTCAAAGATCTATGAGTAATCTATATACTAAGTATGGGATTGCTGATAATGGATGGAATGGAGATCGCTATGGTATGGGTGGAGCAGATTTATGGGATAATGAAGATTTCGTTTTAGAGAGATCTCCAATAAGATATGCTCCTAATGTAAACACTCCCCTACTTTTAATTCATAGTGATAATGATTTGAGATGCCCACTTGAACAAGCTGAACAATGGTATGTTGCACTCAAACGTCTAGGTAATATAACTGAAATGCTAATATTCCACGGTGAAAACCATAATTTATCAAGATCTGGTAAACCAGCAAACAGATTAGTAAGACTTGATGCCATATTGGATTGGTTTGAAAAATATTGTTAGAATCATAAAAAAGCTTGACCCAAAGTCAAGCTTTTTTAACTTTTAAAACTTAGTAATACATTCTGGGCTACTAGCAAAATCAAAGAAACATTCTAGTGACTCTATATCTTTTTTGTTACATTTTACTTTACCAATTTGATATAAGTTTCTTAGTTTAGCGCTTCCAATTATCAAGCTAGAAAACTCAGCTATATTCATATTAATCTGAATTGGATTAATTAAGTTATCAACTAAAGTGACCCTTCTATCTCTTATTAATAATTTATAAACTTTTTGATTCATCGGCATGAAAGAGTCTTCTAATGCTAGTAAAATTTCTAATTCAGGACAATTAATTTCTATTTCAGATAAAACCTTTTTTATAAACATTTCAACATTAACTACTCTATACATTAAACCAATTCCGCTGTAAGCTACTCTATGAGCAATATTGTGTGATATTTCCAGATCTGATCTTCTAACATCACTAAAAGCAAAATAAAAATTATCTTTTTGCGTTTCATATTCAATATAGTCATACTGATCTTTTTGGATGTTTAAAAATCCAGACAAAGCCCTAAATGCTTCTGGTGAGTTGTAAATCCATTCTTTAATTATAAGCTTATGTCTTAAGAAATTCTCCTCATTTACCTTCTTTGATACAAAGTATAAATATCCGTCAATATATCCATTCTTCTTATATCCAATAATTGTTCCTTCTTTTAGAAATTTTTTTCTAAATTGTTTTAACTCGAAACTACTTCTTTCACAAAAACCATGCTGTTGCTTTGTATATCGCAAATAGCAATCAGCTATTAAAGTTAAATCATCACCATTTAAATAAGTTATAGAATCATAGTCTTCCAATTTATTTAACGAAGTTGGCTTAAAACTATAATTATAGTATTTTGGTCCATACCCAAAACCCATTCTATAATAAAAATCAGGTCTGAATGGATATAATATAGCTATATATTGTCCATTTTTATTGCTAATATTCAAATAATCCAATAAAAGTGTTTTAGCAACACCTCGTTTTTTTGCAGTCAAATCGACTGCCACCATACCAATTCCTGATATTTTTATAAATTGACTATTATAGTTCATTACATAATCAATAACCCGCATGCCTCCCAATATTTTATCTTGGTCTTCACAAACATAAAATATTGAATCTGGATCATCTTTATTTAACTCCTGCAATCTTTCAAACAACTTATCAGGAGTTGTATCAAATCCTGGATAAGCTAATGCAGAAATTCTTGCATACTCTTTTAAATGGTTATTACCCAAAACCGGTTTTACTTGCATAATTTAGTCCTTTCTGTTTAATCATTTTTTGTTGTCTAGTTAAAAGACTTGTTAATAACATACTCTTTCAACACTTTCACATATTTATCATCTAATTTGATAGACCCAATATGAGCACCCTCTTTATGAGATTTCCCGTGAAAATCAGACCCACCAGTAATTAAAAGATTATATTTACTTGCAATCTGCAGATAACTAATCTTTTGTTCATTGCTATGAGCACTATGATAAACTTCAATTCCTTCTAATCCATCAGCAACTAAATCTTTTATATCACTCTCTTTTAAACCATATCCGCCATAACATAACCCAGGATGAGCCACTACAGCTACCCCTTTTGCTTCATTAATTAATTGTATAGCTCTTTTAGGAGACATTTTATATCTTGAGACAAAAGCTTTACCATTATTATCAAAATAATCAGGAGTAAATGCTTGTTGAACAGAATTTATATAACCTCTCTCAATCATTGCTAAAGCTATATGAGGTCGTCCTATAATTTTACCTCCTGCAAGTTCTTGTACTCTATCATAAGATAGGTGAATCCCTAATCTTTTAAGTTTACCAATTATTTTTTTTGCTCTTGTTTTTCTTTCTTCTACAATAAAAGATGTCTCTTCTCTTAAATTTCTATTTGATATATCAATATAATAGCCTAATATATGAATTTCCTGTTTCTTATAAATAGTAGAAAACTCAATTCCGGGGATAACAGTTACATCTTTATTCTTAGCTGCTAAAAGTGCCTCAGTAACACCATCTACACAGTCATGGTCTGTTATAGAAATGGCCTCTAGTCCTATCCTTTCAGCTTCCCGAACTATTATTGTTGGTGTTAATTCTCCATCTGATTCTGTAGAATGTATATGTAAGTCAGCACCCATAACTTCTCTCCCCTTAAAGTTTCACTTTTAAATAATAATATCACATTTATATGCTAATTTCATTTAATGATTATTTTTTGCAGGATTTTTTGATTCTAAATTGAATATAATAAAGGTTAATAATAAAAAGGAGGACATTAAATGCTTTTAATAAAAAATGGTAATATTCACACAATCACAGGAGAAGTCATTGAAAATGGCTCAATTTTAATTGATGGTAAGAAAATTAAACAAGTTGGTGAAAACATTGAACCAACAAATGATATGGAAGTTATAGATGCACAAGGAAAAATAGTTACTCCAGGGTTTATTGATGCTCACTCTCATCTAGGTCTTTGGGAAAGTGCTATTGGTTTTGAAGGTGCTGATGGAAATGAAGCTAAAGACCCTATTACACCACACATGAGGGCTATAGATGCAATCAACCCTATGGACATTACTTTCGAAGAAGCTAGAAATGCTGGTATTACTTCAACTGCAACTGGACCAGGAAGTGCTAATATCTTAGGAGGTACTTTTATAGCAATAAAAACGGCTAAAGCTAAAAGAGTTGAAGAACTTGTTATTAAAGATCCTATAGCAATGAAATGTGCTTTTGGTGAAAATCCTAAAAATTGTTATAATAATCAAAATAAAATGCCAACTACTAGAATGGCTATCTCTGCAATGTTTAGAGAAGTCTTATCCAAAGCCAAAGTATATATGGAAAAATATGAACAAGCTAATGGGAATAAAGCTGATGAACCAACATTTGATGCTAAATTACACGCATTAATACCAGTTTTGAAAAAAGAGATTCCACTTAAAGCTCATGCACATAGAGCTGATGATATTTTTTCTGCTTTAAGAATTGCTAAAGAATTTGATTTAAATATAACTTTAGAACATGTTACTGAAGGTCATCTCATTGCAGATGAATTGAAGGAAGCAAATGTAACCTGTAACGTTGGACCAAGTTTTGGTCACAGATCAAAGTTTGAACTTAAGAATTTAACTTTTAAAACACCAGGCGTTTTAAGTAAGGCTGGAGTAAAAGTAGCTGTTATTACTGATGCACAAGTAACTCCTCTACATAGCTTACCTATGATGGCTGGATTAGCTGTCAAACATGGCATGGATGAAAAGGAAGCTTTTAAAGCTGTAACAATTAATCCAGCTGAGATAATTGGAATTAGCGATAAGGTTGGCAGCATAGAAGTTGGAAAAGACGCTGATATAGTTATCTGGGATGGACATCCTTTTTCTATTGAGACTGAAGTTGAATTGACTATTATTGATGGTAAAATTGAGTACAAAAGAAATTAGGAGGAATAAAAAATGTTATTAATTTATAATGCAAATATAAATACTGTTACAAATGGTGTAATTGAAGATGGATATATTTTAGTTGAAAATGATAAAATAGAAGATGTTGGATTAATGGATGATATAAATATAGATGATTTTGATTGTAAAAAAATTGATGCAACTAATAAATTAGTTTTTCCTGGATTTATTGAAGCGCATTGCCATCTCGGCTTAAGTGAATCTGCTATTAGATTTGAAGGTAGTGACCATAACGAAACAACAGACCCTATAACCCCAAACATGCGCGGTTTAGATGGCATTAACCCAATGGATATCACTTTTAAGGAAGCTTTAGAAGCTGGTGTCACTACTGTGAATACTGGTCCAGGAAGCGCAAATATCATAGGCGGTACATTTGCTATCATTAAGACTGCAGGTGGTAAAAGAATCGATGATATGATTGTCCGTGAACCATCTGCTATGAAATGTGCTTTTGGAGAAAACCCAAAAAGAGTATATAATGGAAAAAATAAAATGCCAACTACTAGAATGGCTATAGCAGCATTATTTAGAGAAACGTTATCAAAAACACAGCAATATCTAGCAAAAAAAGAAGCAGCTGGTGACGATATTTCTAAATTACCTAATTATGATGCAAAGCTAGAAGCTTTAATTCCTGTTATAAAAAGAGAGATTCCAATAAAAGCACATGCCCATAGAGCTGATGACATATTTACTGCTATAAGAATCGCCAAAGAATTTAATCTCAAAATGACAATTGACCACACTACAGAAGGTCATTTAATAGCTAATGAATTGTTTGAAGAAAATTATCCATGTATTGTTGGACCTAGCTTTGGTCATAGATCAAAATTTGAACTGAAAGAGAAATCTTTTGAGACACCTAAAGTATTAAGTGAAGCTGGAGTCAATGTAGCAATAACTACTGACTCCCCTGTTGTTCCTCTTGATAAACTTCCTCTAATGGCAGGATTAGCATGTAAAGAAGGAATGGATAGAGATGAAGCATTAAAAGCTATCACTATAAATCCTGCAAGGATTTTAGAAATAGATGATTTGTATGGAAGTATTGAAAAAAATAAATGTGCTGACTTAGTAATAATTAATAAACATCCTTTTGAAGTCGATGCAAAAGTTAGTCATGTTATTGTTTCTGGAGAACTAGTAGTAGAAAAATAATTGATTAGCCGGATTACTTCCGGCTTTTTCATATTTTTATCTGTTTTAGATAATACTTTTTTGGTATTATTGAATTTATAAGGATAGGTGATATTAATGAGCCCAAGAAAATCAGAAAAAAATAAAACGAAGCAGTTTGCAATTTTTGGTATAGGTAGATTTGGTTCTACCCTCGCTAAAAGATTAACTGAACTAGGACATGAAGTAGTTGCTATAGATGTTGATGAGAATATTATTAATCAAATAGCTCCACATGTAACACATTCGTTTGTTGCGGATTCCACTGACGAACAAGTTCTTCAGGGACTTGATTTAACAAGCTTTGATGCAACTATTGTTTCAATTGGTTCCCTTGAACCAAATATTCTTACCACTTTTAAACTACAGAAATTAGGTGTAAAAAGAATTATCAGTCGCGCTTTACACGCCGTTCATGCTGAAATTTTAAGCATGATAGGTGCTACCAGTATTGTTTTTCCTGAAAGAGACATGGCAATTCGTGTAGCCTATAATTTAAACTCTTCCACAATAGTTGACTTTTTAGAATTAGCTCCAGACTTCTCAATGATTGAAGTTTTAGTGCCACCTGATTTAGTGGGAGTGAGAATTAAAGATTCGCAGTTTAGGAACCAATATAACGTTACAATTGTTGCAGTTGAAAGAGATAGTGAAAGAACAATATCACCTGGCGGAGATTTTAAATTTAGACAAGGTGATTTATTGTATGTTATCGGAGATACACAGTCTCTTGAAAGCTTAGCTTCAATTTTAGCAACGGATATAATTCTGTAACTAATTAAACACAGTGTTTTATTTACTTTTATAAAATTTATACAATAAAGGAGATTTAAAATATGAAATATAACTTTGATGAACACATTAACCGATATGGAACAAATTGTTCTAAATGGGATCATGCAGATGAAAATTTTCATGGTAATGACTTATTACCTTTATGGGTAGCTGATACTGATTTTAGAGTCCCTTATGAAGTCGTTGAAGCTATGCAAGAGAGATTAAACCATCCGATTTTTGGTTACACTACCCCTGATGATGAATTATATGAAGTCATAATTGATAAGGTAAAAAGACATTATAATTGGGATATAAAAAAAGAATGGATTTTTTTTACAAATGGTGTAGTTTCAGCTTGTCACATTGCAGTAAGAAGTTTTGTTAATATCGGTGATGAAGTAATGATTCAAAATCCAGTTTACTACCCTTTTCAACGTTTAATAAAAGCTAACGGTATGCATCCAGTAGATAATACATTGATCCGTAAGGATGATAAGTATTATATGGATTTTGGCAATATGGAAAATTTATTTAAATCAACTACAGGGTTTGGAGCAAGAACATCAAGAGTCAAAGCAGCTATACTATGTAACCCTCATAATCCTGTTGGTAGAGTATGGACAAAAGAAGAACTAAAGAACTATGGTGATATTTGTGTCGAAAATGATGCAATAATTATTTCAGATGATATACATTGCGACTTATTATTAAATGAAAATGAACACACACTCATAGCTACTTTAGATAAAAGATTTGAAGACAATAGTATTACAATTATTGCTCCTAGTAAAACATTTAATATTGCAGGACTAAAAGGAGCTGTAACAATTATACCTAACCAGAAATTAAGAGAAGACTTTGCTTTAACGCAAATGGCTGGTTATAATTCTCCTAACATTTTGGCATTAGAAGCTTTAAAAGCTGCTTATAAGTATGGTGATGATTATATTCAGGAACTAAATAGCTATTTGGAAAAAAACTTAGATTTTCTTACAAATTATATTAATGAAAATATCCCAGAGATAACAGTTATTGAACCAGAAGGAACATATCTAGTTTGGCTTGATATGAGAAAACTAGAAATGAACAGTGAACAATTGGCTAAGTTTATGGTTGAAGAGGCTAAAGTTGCAACTGATTTTGGGCATGTGTTTGGTACCGGCGGAGAAGGTTATCAAAGACTGAATATAGGGTGCACCAAAGAGACATTAGAAAAGGCTTTAGACAGACTTAATAATGCCATAACTGAGTGGAGGAGTAAAAATTAAATGGCTGATAAAATAACAAAGGAAAATGATTTAAAGCTCTACTTAGATGAAATAGAATCTAAACTAGAAGAAAACTCAAATAAAATCTCAAAACTATCGTATCAAAGATATATAGACAAAGAGCAAAAACCAGAGATTTCAGAGTTACAAAAGGAAAACTCTAAAATTTTACTTGATCAAACCCTTCATTCTACTATTAAAAAATGGAAAGGAAAAATTGATGATCCTCTCCTTTCTCGAAGAGTTGAGGTTTGGGATGAAAAAATCACACTTTCTAAAGTGGATTCAAACCCTAAAATAATTGAGTTACAACAAGAAGTTGCTTATAAAGTTATGAGTCATAAATATAAAATAGATGATAAAGAATATTCTTTAGGTGAAATAAGAGCAATAACTAGAGCTGATAAGAATAAAAATAACCGTAGGAAAGCTTGGGAATCTCATACTGAATTAAACAATTTAGTTAAGAAAGATATGCTAAGATTATTTAGATTAAGAAATAATGTTGCTAGGAAAATGGGTTTTGATAGTTATGTTGATTTGAAGCTTGAAATTAACAATCAAATGAGAAAGTCAGAAGTTATTAATCTTTTAACAACACTGACTAAATCAACTGACCAATTTTATGAAGAGTTATTGACTAATGGAGCAAAAAAGCTTGGTATTGAAAAAATTGAACCATGGGATATTCAATACATATTAGAACAGCTTGGTGGAGTAGATAAATCATATTTCCCTAAAACTAAATTAAATGAATCTTTAAGCCAATGGGCTAATCATATGGATTTCAAACTTGAGGATTATGGTATTGAACCAGTTTTTTATGATATACCTTACAATGGACTTACAATGAGTTTGGACAGAGAAACAATAAAAATACTTTGCAATCCTGATGATGGCTATACATATTATAGAACCCATTTTCATGAACTAGGTCACGCCCTCCACTCTGCTTTAAAAGAAGTAGATAGTTACATTCTTAGACGCGAATCTTCAATTTTTACAGAAGGAATTGCTGAAATTTTTGGCTATATAACTAACGATTTTAAGTGGTTAACAGACTTTTACGGACTAGATGAGAAAGTTGCGCTGAATACGCTTAAGAGTGCAATTGGGCCTAAATATCATTATATTAGGCAACGTACTGCCTATTGTCTCTTTGAATATCAAGCATATTCTGATCTAGATCAAAATATGGATAAATTAATGGCAGAAGTAGAGTCTGATATTTTAAAGTGTTCATATGATGAAACACCAAGATGGGCTTCTAATGGATGGTATGTTAGTTACCCTGTGTATTGGCAAAACTATGTACTTGCAGATTTTGTAGCAAGTCAAATACACCATCATCTTGAGAAAAACATAGGTAGTTTAGTGTCTGATAAAAAAGCATATGATTATGTTATTGATAACTACATATCTCAAGGTGCTTTAATTCCTTGGTTAGAAAAAATTAAAGAAGGAACTGGAGAGCCATTAAACTCTAAAGCTATTATAGCTGACCTTTCTGTAACATATTAAAAGGAGGATATCATTTTGATATTATTAAAAAATGCATATATTAAAACTATCACTAACGGAGACTTAGAAAAGGCATCATTATTAATTGAAAATGGAAAAATCAAAGAAATAAATGAGTATATAGATGTTAGTGATTATAATAATTTGAAAACAATAGATTGTTCAAAATACATTGTAACACCAGGGTTAATAGACGAACACTCGCACATAGGTTCTTGGGAAGATGGTTTAGGCTGGGAAGGAAATGATATAAACGAAATGACTGACCCTATAAACCCAGGGCTACACATTATTGATGCTGTAAACCCTGGTGACGTAGCTTTTTCAGATGCGTTATCAG
>JBKHBO010000101.1:0-3168 GCA_046542315.1 Clostridia bacterium | reverse complement strand
GGTGCTTAACACTTTCAGCCTGAATAGGATTAGGGAATCCACATCTTTTAAATGTGCCTGATATCTGTTCGTCAAGATCTACTCTGTCAGTTACAATTAAAATTGTTGGATTACCTATCTCTTTCATTCGTTTAAGTTTAAGAGCTAAAAAGAGCATGGTTAGTGACTTACCACTACCCTGGGTATGCCAGACAGTACCATGCCTATCATTTAAACTCTCTGCATTTTTTATTCTCTCAATAGCTTTAATAACTGCTCTATACTGCTGATATCTTGCTGACATTTTGGTCATACTATTACCCTGTGTTTCAAAGACGATAAAGTTCTGGATAATATCTAAAAATCTATCTTTTTTGAATAAGGAATAAAGCAGGGTGTCCTGACCTTTAAGTTCTCTACCCATTAAATTTTTAATATCTTCATTGGTTGCTGGATAGGGATCTTTCCAGCCTTTATAGGCTCTTGCTGGTGCTCTTACTGTTGCTGAAGATGCAGAGCTGCCCCAGGCTGCCACCAATAGTTGGTTGGGATAAAATAGCTGTTCTGCTCCTTCTTCTAATCCATCTCTGACATTCTGATATCGTCTAAGCTGGGTGATGGCATCTTCTTCAGGCTCATTACAGGTGGTTTCATTCTTACATTCGATAACAGCCAGAGGTATTCCATTGACAAAGATAGTTATATCAGGTTTGATAACTTCTTTACCTTTAACTCTTAACTGATTGATGGCTATAAAGCTGTTGTTTTCAGGGTTATCAAAATCAATATATTTTACTGTATGGCTCTTTTTGCCCTCTCCTAAATCCTGTTTAAGAGAGATATTTTTTATTAGATAATTATAGATAAGCTCATTGGCTTCCATAAGGTTATTAGCTTTCAATCTAGCAGGCTTAATATTATTTATAGCTTTCTCTATATTATTTTCACTGATATCCCAAGCATTTATTCTTTTAAGGGCAGCTTTTAATTCACTTTTAAGCACAACCTCGTGTTCAGAAGATCTTAAGGGTAAATTATCGCATCCCTCTTCTTCCTGATCATAAACTTTATAGCCTAATTTATCTAATAAATCAAGAGCTGGTTTCTCTGACTGATGATATTCATCCCAATTTCTAGGCATCTACTTAACCTCCTGTATTAGTTGGCAACTTTCACCCTAACTTCACCTGTAAGAAGTTTCTGCATTAACCCTTTCTTCAATTCTTCAAGCTTTTCTTTATATTCTTCTTCCTTCTGAATCTTTTCATCGACAGTTGATAATATTGCTGCTATTTTCTTTTGTTCTTCTAGTGGGGGTAGTGGTATAAAAATATTCTTGAAATCTCCAGTAGTAAAACTAGCTTGATTTACTGCTTGTTTACTAATCCTTTCAATCTCTTTCTGATAATAATTTGACTGGGTATAATAATAAAAATATTTATTTTTAATTATATCCTCATTAACTCTAGTTCTAAAAACATTAGTTGTATATATTACTTTTCTACCCATATCTTTGTATATACAAGCTTTACCTATATGAGCCATGCTATTTATAAAATTAACTAAAATATCTCCTTCTCTTAATAAATAATTTTCTACATTTGCTCCTTTAGGATCTTTCCAATACCAATACTTTATATCTTCAAAGTTAATCTTTCCATTTACCATATTAGTTGATCTTATAACAGGGACTCCAACATCTTCTGATTGTAGTTTTCTAGAAAGTCCACTTTTTAAATCATCTAAAACATCTTTAAAATCTAATACTTCCCATTCTTTTGGAATATTGATTTCAAATGGTCCCACTGATACTTCCTTAAACTCATCATGGCCAATACCTTTAGTAAGCAGCTGTTGCATCAGGCCTTTTTTCAGTTCTTTTGTTTTTTCTATAACCTCATCTGTCTTTTCTATTGTTTGATCGACTGATGAAAGAATTAATGCTATTTTTTTCTGTTCTTCAAATGGAGGTGAAAATATTATAGAATTCTTAATTTCTCCTGTATTAACATATTTTTGTGCTGTTCCTTTAGCAACTACTTTTAATTGTCTAAGAAAGTAATTAGCATTGGTAGCATAATTAGCAAATTTAATATCCATGTTACCATTATATGATAATTTTCCAATTCTTTGATTTAATATATATTCATTATTTTTAGGAATAATAGCTGTTCTACCTAATATCCACAATTTTTTACTCATATCGCTCATTGCAATAATCAGATCATTCTTCTCCAATTGATAATCTGAATATTTCTCATAATCTTCTTTAGAAATATACTTTTGTTTGCCATCTAACTCTTGAAATTTTCCTTCTCGAGAAATATTCATTAAATCTATAACTTTTTTACCTTGATTAGTATAACCAACTTTATAAAAAGCTTTTCCATTTTTAAAATCAAGACATTCTATTAATCGATTAGCTTCCCAATCATCTGGAATTAAATAATCTTTAGCTCTAACAGTAACTTCTTTAACCATCATAACCAAGCTCCTTTAAATAACTTTCAAGCTCTTTTTCAACTTCATCTCGCTCTTTATCTATCTCATCAAGTTCAACCAAAACTTCATCTATATCAACTGGCTCTTCAGGTTCTGTTGTGTCCACGTATCTAGGCACATTTAGGTTAAAATCATTTCTCTCTATCTCTTCCATATCAGCGACACGACAGTATTTCTCTATATCTTCAAAGTTATTATAAGCATTAAGTATTTTATCAATATCCTGTTCTCTTAAGAAGTTCTGATTGCTACCTTCTTCATAATCCTCTTCAGCATAAATAAATATAACCTTATCATGTCTTTTCTTAGGCTTGTTTTTATTCAATACTAAAATACAGCCTGGTGATGAAGTGTTATAGAATAGATTAGATGGTAGAGCTATAACAGCTTCAACTAGATTATCCTTTAATATTTTCTTCCTAATTTTCCCTTCTGACCTACTTCTAAATAAAACACCATTATCAAGGACAACACCTATCTTGCCCTGTTTATTGGCACTGGCTATCATATGCTGCACCCAGGCCCAATCAGCACTATTTTTAGGAGGGAATCCATAAGAGAATCTACCAAATTCCTGTGAACTTTTAATGTCTTTTTTAGCATAACTTTGATTCCACATAGGATTGGCTATAACCCTATCAAACTGCTGCAGCTTTCCTCCTTCTTCAAGAAATAGAGGGTTTACAA
>JBKHBO010000100.1:0-3192 GCA_046542315.1 Clostridia bacterium | reverse complement strand
TCTATTGATTAACGTGACTACAATTAATCTCAAAATCAGTAATCATGCCTCTTAGAAATTTTTATTTGCTCTTACTTACAAAACCCTATGAGGATATTCCCAACTAATATTTTCTAAAAAAGGATTACTAACACATTAAGCTTTCTATAACACCAACTACAAATTCGAAAGATAATTAGACTAATATGTGCAGACTTCAAATCTCAAATTAATCCATCATTAGTGTTGGAAAAGATGATAATAACTTTTAATTAGTCCTAACTAAATAGGATTGTTATAGAAATACAAGCACAAACTCTAAAACCTATCTATGCTACTAAATACAACTAAGTGTCTTAATCCAGGTGATCCTAATAAGATAGGTCTGGTTGGAAGAGAGGAAAAGAACTATGAAGATTATTGGAATGAGAGCCATTAGAGGTCCAAATTACTATAGTAGATATCCAGTTATTTTAATGAAACTTGATATTGAAAAGCTTGAAGCAAAACCTACAGACATGGTGCCAAATTTTAAAGAAAACATCAATAAGATGATGCCTAGTCTTTATGAACACAGATGTTCTACTGGAAGAATCGGAGGATTTTATGAGCGTTTAGTTCGCGGGACATGGGCTGGTCATGTTGTCGAACATATAGCTTTAGAGCTTCAGTGTTTAGCTGGACATGAGGTTGGATTTGGTAAAACTTATAGTACTAATAAAACAGGAGTTTATAACTTAGTATATCGTTATGTAGATGAGAATACTGGTTTAAGAGCAGGCGAGATGGCTGTAGATATTGCTAAAGACTTATTTAGAGAAAAAACTATAAACATAGATCCCTTAATTATTGAACTGAAAGAAATAGCAGAAGATAGTCTTTTAGGACCTTCTACACAGTCAATTGTTAATGAAGCAACTAAACGTGGCATACCACATATTAGATTGAATGAAGCAAGCTATGTACAGCTTGGGCAAGGAGCTTATCAAAGAAGAATCCAAGCTACTATGATGGATGACACTTCTGCCCTTGGAGTTGAAATAGCTGATGATAAGTCTAGTACTAAAAGACTTTTATCATCTATGGGAATTCCTATACCAGAAGGTATTACTGTAAATTCTGCTGACCAAGCTATTGATGCTGCAAAAGAGCTGGGCTACCCTGTAGTAATAAAGCCCCTCAGGGGAAATCACGGCAGAGGAATAACAGTTAATGTTAAAGACAATAGAGAGTTATTAATAGGATATGAAATATCAAGACAGATTTGTGATGAGTCTATTGTTGAGAAATTTTTAGAAGGATTTGATTTTAGAATTCTTGTTATCGATGGCAAGTTTGTTGCAGCAGCTTTACGTGAACCTGCTTTTGTAATTGGAAATAGACAAGATACAATTGAGTGCCTAGTACAAAAGATTAACAAAGATCCAGATCGAGGCATTGGTCATGAGAAGAATTTGACAAGAATTACTATTGACAAATATGACACAACAGTTACTAGCAATTCAAGGGCTAACTTTAGATAGTATTCTTGCTGATGGTGAAAAGATATATATTAAATCAACAGCAAATCTCAGCGCTGGCGGCACAGCTTTAGATGTTACTGAGAACGTTCATCCACTAAATCAACTAATGGCAGAAAGAATATCTCAAATTATTGGATTGAATGTAATAGGTATTGATGTAATATCAAAGTCTTTAGAGACACCAATTGAGAGGGGCTCTTCGGGGGTTGTTGAAGTTAATGCTGCACCAGGATTTCGAATGCATCTTAATCCTACTAAAGGCACTCCTAGGAATATTGCTTCTCATATTGTTGATATGCTGTTTCCTCCTGGAGCGAAACATTCTGTTCCTATTGTTGCAGTTACGGGGACTAATGGCAAAACTACAACGACTAGATTAATATCTCATATATTAGGGCTTAATGGAAGTATAGTAGGTATGACATCAACTGATGCAGTGGTAATAGAGAATATACAAATAATTACAGGTGATTATAGTGGCCCGCAAGGTGCTCAGAAAGTAATGATGGATTCTACAATTGATCATGCTGTTTTAGAAGTAGCGAGAGGTGGAATTCTGCGCCGTGGTCTTGGATTTACAGAGAGTGATGTTGGTGTTTTACTTAACATTTCATCTGATCATTTAGGAGAGGGCGGAATTAAAACATTAGAAGAATTAACTAGATTAAAATCAGCTGTCACTGAAGCAGTGAAGGTATCTGGACATGCTGTTTTTAATGCAGATGATCCTTTAGTATTATCTTGTTTGGATAAAACTAGAGCTTCTCCAGTACTATTTTCTAAAAACCCAGAAAATCAAGCTCTTAAAACTAACTTTGATAAGGGCAATTTAAATGTAACTATTAATGATGGCAATATGATAATACAAAATAAAGGCTGGACCTTAAATGTCGCAAGTGTAATGGAAATACCAATCACTTTTGATGGTAAGGCAGGATTTAATATTGAAAATGTGATGGCAGCAGTAGCAACTACTGCTGCACTGGGTTTAAATGAAAAGCAAATCAGAGCTGGTCTAGTTAGTTTCAGCCCTTCAATTGGACAATCGCCTGGAAGAATGAATATAATTGATATGGGCGATTTTAAGGTAGTAATTGACTATGGTCATAACACTGGAGCGATTACAGCTACAGGATATTTTATTCAAGGTTTAATGCCAGGAAATAAAATTCGTATGGCTTCAGGGGTAGGTAATAGGCGAGGACAAGACATTTTTGAGTTTGGTCTTGCTCTTTCTAAATATTATGATTATATTGTTTTATGTGATAATGATCCAAGAGAAAGAGAAGTAGGTGAAACTGCTAAAATTGTTAAAGAAGGACTTCTTAAGGGTGGGTTTACACCACAAATGATTACATTAGTCCTTGATGAAAAAGAAGCAACTAAAGTATCACTTTTGATGGCAAAAAAGGTGATGTTGTTGTGTTACAAGTAGATAATATAGATGAAGTAATTAAAGATGTACTTGAGTTTAAAGAAAAGCTAGTCAACTCTAAAAATAAGTAATTCAAGGTGTAAATAAAAGTGTGATAATAATTAATGCAGTGCAAAACAATTTGCACTGCATTAATTATTGATTATTCTAAAAAATTATTACGAAGGTAATACTGGGCAATTAGAAACCTTTCTAAAGCCTTATTAGCTTCTTCATCCAATTCTCTAACCAAGTTGTTATCTACTAAGAAATATC
>JBKHBO010000099.1:0-3220 GCA_046542315.1 Clostridia bacterium | reverse complement strand
AATGAAAGTGAATTTACTGTACATATCTTAGAAAAAGTTTCAGAGCAGTTTGGCTGCAGTGATGCTTTCTTTTTTAATGAACAATGTGATTATAAGCTGATTACGACAACTGTAGAGGTAGAAGAGTTAGAAACACAAGACCTAAGAGCTATTGCTGCATTAAATAAAATAGCAATTAATTTAAGATTGATTGAAGATTTGCACAGCAGTAATGATGAATAAACGAATGATATTAGATACTTTATCAATTTATCTAGTCAAGTTAAGATACATTGGCTTAAAGCCAATTAGATATAGAAATAGTTACTGAAGCATTAAAAGAATATTTTAACTCAAAAGATGTGAACTATGCTAAGTTACTAAGATATACTGAAATATTTAATGTTAAAGATGTAGTATGTAATTATATGGAGGTTTTAGTGTGAGAATAAAGTACTAATGAAACTTAAAAACTGACTGTATCACAACTAGCATAGTAATGAATTAAGTATCATTAATTAGGTAGATAAAATCATGAAATTTGTAAATATTCTAAATGTCATTGTTAGATTAGCAAGATATAGATTCTAATTGTAGAATATTTATGAAGATTCTTCACAAGAATAGACAGTTTATTTGATGCGACTTTTTCATAGGGGTCGTATTTTAATTATGATGAATAATAGTAGGCATTTATTTAGCAGTATGACTTATTATAATTTAATAAGGTTTAGGGAGCTAAGATAAGTAAAGAAAAATTGAGTCAGAATAAACTAAAACTAAGCCAAGTTCGTGAAATTACTAATACTCTAGACATGCCATTGTGCAAAATGTGAAGATTCCATTGTGCAAGATATGACATTTTTATTGTGCAACTTGTGATGATTTCATTGTGCAAGTTGTAAAATGTTATTACTCACTGAAGATAATTATTTTGCAGGAAGATGAGGTAGACAAATGAAGATTATAAAGAGTGAAGAGAAGATGTGCCTTTTTTGTATGGAGGAACACAGATTAATAACCTTATCGTTTCAATCGAAATGCAACGATATGGATAATATATTATAAATAATGCAACGATAATGCAACGATAGAGCTATCGTTGCATTATCGTTTTGTTTGTGATAAGATTATTGTAAGTTAGGAGGAAAAGATATGGTGAAAAATGAAAGAAATAATCTTGAGTTAAAAAGACAAGTTTCAAAGTCATTTTTAAAAACTGTTAGTGCATATGCAAATTATTCAGATGGAGAAATCACCTTTGGAGTAGATGATAACAATGCAATAGTTGGCATTGAAAACTTAGAAAAGGATTGTCTTAGAATAGAAAATATGATTAATGATTCAATTAGTCCTATTCCAACTTATGAAATAAAAATTGATAAAAGAAATGGAAAAGAATTAATTAGATTATTAGTAAAAAAAGGTAATGATACTCCATATTTATATAAAGGAAAAGCTTTTAAAAGAGCAGACACGTCTACTATAGAAGTGGATAGATTTGAGTTGCGAAGGTTAGCTTTAGAAGGACTCAATATGGAATATGAAGAAAGAAAAGCTTCTACGCAGGACCTATGCTTTGAGAAGTTAGAATCAAAGCTTAAAAAACAAATTGGTATAGAAAATATAAATTTAGATGTATTAAGAACTCTTAATTTATATACTAAAGAGGGCTACTACAATGTAGCAGGAGAACTATTAGCAGATGAGAATAGTATCAAATTTTCTGGTGTTGATATTGTTAAATTTGGGAAAAATATAAGTCAAATACTTTTTAGAGAAACTATTAGTAAAAAATCATTGCTGACACAGTATGATAGAGCGATCGAAATATATGAGCAGTATTATCAGTATGATCAAATAGAAGGGTATGAAAGAGTAAAAAAAGAACTTGTTCCTAAAGAGGCATTTAGAGAAGCAATCGCAAATGCAATAGTACATAGAGTTTGGGATGTAAACGCTTATGTACAGGTATCATTGTATGAAGATAAAATTGTAATTAATTCTCCTGGTGGCTTACCTGAGGGTATTTCCAAAGAAGAATACTTGTATAGTAATATATCTTTACTAAGAAATCCAATTATTTCAGGGGTTTTTTATAGGTTAAATATTATAGAACAGTTCGGTACGGGAATTGCGAGAATAAACAATGAATACCAAAACAGCATAGTTAAACCTATTTTTAATGTGGATAAAAATAATATTTCTATAGTTTTACCTGTTATTGATCAGGATATGTTTGATCTAAACGAAGATGAAAAACTAATGTTAGATGTTTTTAAAGATGAAGTAAGGTTAACAAGGTCTGAGGTTGAGTTAGAAACAGAATTTAGCAAATCTAAATCTCTTAGGGTAATAAACAGCTTAATTGACAAGAATATTTTAAAGAAAAGAGGGAAAGGTCCTGGAACAACCTATAGCCTTAGATAAACCATTTTCTTACAATTCTAAAAGTACTTAAAGTGCAGTAAAATCTAGCTTTAATTAAACTTGGAGTGCTATATTAATACTACTTTATTGAATTTTTAATGGCAAACCTACCATTATAATACTGAGTAATACATTTTAAGGAGGAATATAAGCGGGCACAATTTCTATTAGATTTAATAAAGAAGAAGTTAACATTATTAGAAAATATGCTGAACTCCACAATACAGATCTGTCATCATTTATAAGAGAAGCAGATAGAAAAGATCGAAGATGAGCATGATTTAACATTGTTTAAAAAAGTTTTGGAAGAAGAAAAAAATGAAGAAAGAATTAGTCACAAAGAATTAGGTTTATAATGGGTTATAGAGTTGATTATACTAAGTGAGTAGCTAAAGGCTTAAATAGATGGATATACAAATTGCTGCTTTAGTAATTTCATATATTGAAGATAAACTTGTAGATTGTGGTAACTCACGAATTTATGGAAGCCTGTAAAGGGAATTAATGATATATGGAGATATCGAGTAGGAAGTTATAGAATATTAGCAAAAATTGAAGATAGCACTGTAACAATTACAGTCGTTACTGTAGGACATAGAAGAGATATTTATAAAAATCTATAAACTCAACCTAATTGTGTGTATCATAATGTAGGAAGTATTAAGCTTAAGTTATCACACCATGGTAACTTATTTTTTATTTTAAACATCTCTAAGTCAACACTTTATTATATAGAAGTAAATGGGGATTGCTGATAAGATCAATAATATAAATCATAGAGAACTAAATTTTAAAAATAAAAGAGGTATAT
>JBKHBO010000039.1:0-17674 GCA_046542315.1 Clostridia bacterium | reverse complement strand
CAGATATAATTTTTATATAAATATCTATTGTGTTATAATTTATATTGCTTTTGAATAATATATAAAGAGAGAGGGATAAACTTGATAAACGACCAAGTTAAAGAAATGTTTGATAATGAAAAATATTTGTCGAAAAAAGTCATAATTGAGCAAATGGTATTACTAAAATTAGGTATTAAGAATATTGGTATTTTAACATTCCCTCAACATTTATATAATGGCGAAAAAATTGCTGAAAAAATTGCTTTGGTTTATGATGAAAAGGTTAAAGAATATGAAGAGAATTTTTCTTTTAGAAAGCTTTCATTCACAAAAAAAAGAATGATGAAAAAGGCCATAAAGCATAAAAAAGATATATTAAGCAAAGTTTATGATGATATAGTATATAATGATCAGTCATATAAAAAGTACATAGAATATGCTGAAAAGCTCAAGATTATGGGCGTAGAGTATAAAGTGCGACCTAGTCTTAGAGAGCTGGTTCTTTTTGCTGATGCAGATGTCCAAGATAGAGTTAAAGAAATTTTAAAATTTAGACTCTTGAATATGGAAGAAGCAAAAGAAAGCTTTAACGAGAAGACTCCTATGAAAGTAATTTTATATCCAGAGGAATTAAAACCAGAATATGTTCAAGCCATTGGGAAACTTTATGGGTATCCACAATGTTGTATAGATGCTTATATGAAAGATAGAGCTAAAGGAGATAATCCTGAAGCTAGAGGCGCGATACAATATTTTGAGTATAGCAAAGATAAGAAATTTGAAGAATGGGCATATTTTATCAGCGAGTTTATTCCTTGCAGACCAGATTGTAAAGCAGCACAAGATGTTGGTAAAAAAGCCTATCAGAAGTTAATCCAATTTGACTCTGATATGGGTAATCTTTATAAGAGTTATATAAATGAAAATGCAAAAGTATTTGAAGAACAATCAAAAGAACTGAAAGATAAAATCATAAAAATGCAAAAACAAAATAAGAATAAGAAGAAGAAAGATGCTAATTAGCCTTTAAGTAAAAATGCTTAAGGGCTTTTTTATATTGGATAATAATATTTAACGGTGCTATAATTAAAATATAATTTTACAAGGGGTGAAATATTGGGGAAACGCTTGATCGAAAAAATTATAACTGAAAATGTTTTTAATAATATTTACAAAACAAAGTATAGAGAGCCTATCATTGGATATGCAGATGCAAAAGACTCACAGTTTACTAAATTAAAAGAAGTTGGCCATCCTAAGCATTTATTGCCAACAGATTTATTAAATACTGCAAAGACTGTAATTGCTTATTTTATACCTTTTACTAAAGAGCTAGTTGAGGAAAATAAGAAACATAATTATGTAGCTCCTAGCTGGGCCTTAGCTTATGTAGAAACCAATAACTTGATTACAGATATTAATAATAATATTAAGAAGGAATTAGCAAAAGAGGGTATTAAGGTTAGTACTATAAAAGCAACGCATAATTTTGATAAAGAACTTATTATGTCTATGTGGTCTCACCGGCACATTGCTTATATAGCAGGTGTTGGGACGTTTGGGGTTAATAATCTGTTAATAACAGAAAAGGGTTGTGCCGGAAGGCTAGGGAGCTTTGTTATTGACCAATCTTTAGAACCATCTGATATTTTAAACAAAGAGTTATGCTTATATAAACAGGATAAATCATGTGTATATTGTTTTGATAAGTGTCCTGTTGGCGCATTTGATGATGAAGAGTTTGCCAGAAGCAGATGTTATGACTACTTATTAGAGGTAGTTGAGCATTTTAAAGATATAGATCCTAACTGTGATGTTTGTGGAAAGTGTAATTGTGGGCCATGTGCAATACTAAGCAAAGGAGAATAGCTATGAGTTTGAATTTAACTAAGGAACGATTGAAGGAACTAGAAAACTTTAGCCAAAGAGAGCTGGATACTTTTGTAAAAGAGGTAACTAATATATGTGAAATTCCAGCACCTAGCTATCATGAGGAAAAGAGAGCAAAATACATTGCTAAAAGGCTAGCTGATTTTGGATTTGATGTCAAAATTGACGAAATCAATAATGTAGTAGCTTTTAAAAAGGGTAATACTCAAAATAAACCTAACCTAATGTTTGCAGCTCACACAGATACTGTTTTTCCCAAAGGAACAGATGTCAGCGTGACAAGAAAAGGAGATCAACTATTTGCTCCTGGTATTAGAGATAATTCTGCAGGAGTTGCAGGAATTATTTTATTAGCAAAAGCTTTATCAGAATTAAATTTTAAACATGGTGACATATATTTAGTGGGTACTGTATGTGAGGAAGGTCTAGGGGACCTAAGGGGAATGAAGGCTGCGTTTTCTAAGTTAGCGGATAAAGTTGATTACGTAGTTGCAGTTGATGGTAATTTAGGTGGAATTACTCATGGAGGAATTGGTAGCAAGAGGTTAAGAGTCAATGTTTCTACAGAAGGTGGACACAGTTGGGGAGCTTTTGGAGTGCCTTCAGCAATTCACTCTCTTGGAACAATGATTAGTAATATAGCAAAATTAGAGGTTCCTACTGATCCAAAAACATCGTACAATGTTGGTGTGATTGAGGGTGGCACATCAATTAATACAATTGCAGCAGAGGCTTCTATGTTAATTGATATGCGCTCGGAGGCAAAAGAACCTTTAGAGGAATTAGAGAATAGAGTCAGAGATATCATTGCAAAAGTAGCAGAGCAAGATGAGGTCCAAGCTGAAATTGAAATTGTTGGAGATAGACCTGTTGGATACTTACCTAGAGAGCACATCTTAATACAAAAAACTATAGAAATATTAGAGTATTTAGATTTGTCTACTAAAGGGAGTTCTAGTTCAACAGATGCAAATATTCCGTTGAGCCAAGGTAAACCAGCTATATGTTTGGGGGTTACTTCCGGTAAATATGCTCATAGAAAAGATGAAATATTAGATATAAAACCAGCTCAAAAAGGAATTCTTTTACTTACTTTGCTAGTTGAAAATCTTGAATAATTAATAACTTAGGTATTAATGTAAAAATTAATCGAAGCTCTTACTTTGAAAGGTAAGAGCTTTTTTTATGGTATGACTTTCATAAAATTACTAAATACAGTAAAATAGAAACATATGACAAAGAAATACGAAAGGTAGGTAGAAGATGAAAAAATTACTTACGGGAAATGAAGCAATTGCTTTAGGGGCTTGGGAGTATGGCGTACATTTTGCTACAGCTTATCCAGGGACACCAAGTACAGAGACATTAGAGAATGTTGCTCAATACGAGGAAATTAATTCTCAATGGTCAGTGAATGAGAAGGTTGCGTTTGAGGTTGCTGCTGGGTCCTCTATGGCGGGAGCTAGAACTTTAGTCGCAATGAAGCATGTAGGTTTAAATGTAGCTGCTGATCCATTGTTCACAATGTCATACATTGGTTCAAATGGAGGGCTAGTAATTTTATCTGCAGATGATCCTGGAATGCATAGTTCTCAAAATGAGCAAGATAATAGAAGATATGCAAAATTTGCAAAGGTTCCTCTCTTAGAACCATCAGATAGTCAAGAAGCTAAAGATATGGTTGGAAAAGCTCTTGAAATCAGTGAGCAATTTGACACACCAGTTATTTTAAGAACAACTACTAGAATTTCTCATTCGAAATCTTTAGTGGAATATGGAGATAGGCAAGAGTATAAGTTAAAAGAATATAAGAAGGATCCAGCTAAAAATGTAATGATGCCCGCTTTTGCTAGACCAAAGCATGTATTAGTAGAAGAAAGAATAGAAAAACTCAGAGAGTACTCTGATAATACTGAATTGAATTACTCTGAAATGGGTAATACTGACATTGGCATTATAACAAGTGGTATTACATATCAATATGTTAAAGAAGCTATGCCTGATGTATCAGTGCTGAAATTAGGATTTACATATCCGATGCCAGAGAAAAAAATTAGAGACTTTGCAGACAAAGTTGAAAAGCTTTATATTGTTGAAGAACTAGATCCAGTTATTGAGGAAAAAGTTAAAGCTATGGGTATTAACTGTATTGGTAAAGAAGAATTTACAATGATAGGTGAATATACACCAGCAATGATTAAAAGTGTTATTACTGGCGAACAAATCGAGCAAAGAGAAGAAAGAAATGTACCGATTAGACCCCCAGTGTTATGTCCAGGATGCCCTCATAGAGGAACCTTTTATGTGCTTAAAAAGTTAAAATTAAATGTAACTGGCGATATCGGTTGTTATACTTTAGGAGCACTCCCACCACTTGAAGCAATGCACACAACATTATGCATGGGAGCTAGTATTGGAACAGCTTTAGGCATGGAAAAAGCAAACCCAGAGCTAGGTAAAAATACAGTGGCAGTTATAGGAGACTCTACATTTATGCATTCTGGTTTAACTGGAATAGTAGAGATGCTTTATAATAAGGGAACTGGCACAGTGATGATTTTAGATAACAGCATTACTGCTATGACAGGACATCAGCAAAACCCAACTACTGGTTATACCCTAAGGATGGATAAAACCCATAAAATAGATATTGAGGCTGTAGTTAAGGCAATGGGAGTAAGGAGAGTATTTTCAATAGATCCTTTTGAACTAAAAGACTTGGAAAAACTGCTTAAAGAAGAAACAGCTGCAGATGAACTTTCTGTAATTGTTGTGAAACGCCCTTGTGCTTTAATAATTAAGCCAGATCCTGTTAAAACATATGTAGATCAAGATGTTTGTATAGGATGCAAGGCCTGTATGAAGGTAGGTTGCCCTGCTATTACATTCAAAGATAACAAATCTCATATAAATGATGCTTTATGTGTCTCTTGTGGAGTTTGCCAGCGAGTTTGTCCAGTTGGGGCAATAAAGAGGGAGGAGTAGTTCAATGAAAGAAATGAACATTATTCTAGCAGGAGTAGGTGGCCAAGGAACAATATTGGCTAGTAAAGTATTAGCAGATGTAGCAATGCTGGAAGGATATGACGTAAAAATTAGCGAGATTCATGGCATGGCACAAAGAGGTGGAAGTGTTATCACGCATGTAAAGTTTGCTGACAAAGTGTACTCCCCATTAATTGAAAATAAGAAGGCAGATTTTATTGTGGCTTTTGAGTTGCTTGAGGCGATGAGGAGAATGCATTTTCTTAAAGATAATGGTGAGATAATAGTAAACGAGCAAGAGATAGAGCCAATGACAGTTATCACAGGCAATGCAGAATACCCTCAAGAAATACTCAGTAATTTAGAAAAAGTAGCTAAGATTACTCCAATTAATGCATTAGAGATTGCAAAGGAATTAGGAAACGTTAAAGTTGTTAATATTATTATGTTAGGGTATTTAGCTAGTAAAATGAAAGTGTCCATAGAAAACTGGCATAAAGCTATGAAAAACCAAATTAAGGAAAAGTATGTTGATCTAAACTTAAAAGCATTTGAAATTGGTTATAACATTGAGTAAAAGTGTAGCATCATTTAGATAAGGATGGATAAAAATGAATAAAGAAAATATTGCAGTTGTGACAGATAGCTGTGCTGACATCCCTAAAGAAATAGTTGAAAAACTGGGAATAATTGTCGTACCTTTAAACGTAATTTTTGGAGAAGAAGTATTGAAAGATGGAATTGACATTACATCAAAGGAATTTTATAAAAGACTAGATGAATCTAAAAAGCTGCCGTCATCTTCACAACCAACACCAGATGAATTCTATGAAGTTTATCAAGACTTATTAGAGACATATGACAGAGTAATTTCTATTCATTTATCTGAGAAATTAAGTGGAACAATTAACTCTGCAAGAGCTGCAGCTAAAGATTTTGGTGAAAAGGTATTTGCTTTTGACAGTCAATCTATTAGTGTGGGAGTTGGACTTCAAGTAGAAGCTGCTGTTGAAGTAATAAAAAAAGGATTACCTTTTGAGGAAATAAAAGATTATTTAGATAAGTTAAGAAAATCTACTCATGTTATGTTTACTTTGGATACTCTTGAATATTTACATAAGGGTGGTAGAATTGGGAAAGCAGAATCTTTACTTGGATCTCTACTTAACATTAAACCAATAATTATAGTTAGGGACGGACTTTATCATGCTTTTGGCAAAACTAGAAGTCAAAAGAAAGCTATAAAAAAAATCTCAAGTCATCTTCAAAGTATTAGCAAAGGAAAAACTGTTAAAAGATTAGCAGTTGCTCATGGCATGGCTTATGAAGCTATGGAGTTATTGAAAAGTGATTTAGAAAAAGCTTTTAATATAAAAGCTAGTATAGTAACCGAAGTTGGCCCTGTTATAGGGGTACATACAGGACCTGGAACTATCGGAACAGCTATAACTTTTGAGTAAAAAAATAAATCCTAGTCTCATATAAAACTGAGACTAGGATTTTTTATTTACATTCTATTAGGAGTTGGCATATTAAGTAGATTTAAACCAATTTCTAAAGCAACATTTGCAGAGTAACATAATAACAATCTTGCTAATCTAATATTTTCTTGATCAACAATAATTTGATTATTATGATAAAATCTATTAAATGCTCTAGCTATTTTCATAACTTGCCTGCTTACTAAAGAAGGCTCTAGTTGATGTGCAGCTTCCTTAATTGCATTAGGAAAATCATAAAGTACTTTAAGCAAGTCAATGCTCTCCTGATCTGTTAATAAGCTATAATCAATATTAGGTGTTATAGCATCAACAGATTTTTCTAAAACACGACATGACCTAGCAAAAGTGTATTGTATATATGGTCCTGTTTCGCCCTCAAAGTTAAGTAACTCATCCCAGTCAAATACTATATCATTAATTCTGTTATTATATAAATCATTGAAAATCAATGCACCAACAGCAACATCTTTAGCTATTATTTCTCTGTTTGGCAACTCTGGATTTCTTTCTTGAATGATGTTTCTAGTTTTATCAATTGCTTCAGATAAAACTTCTTTCAATAATATAACATTTCCTTTTCTTGTCTGCATTTTTCCTTCTGTTAATCTTACTCTTCCAAAAGGAACATGGAAAATATTATCTGCCCAATCATAACCCATTAATTCAATAACTTTAATCCATTGCTTGAAATGGAGACTTTGAGAATAATCTGTTACATACAGAGCTTTATGGAAATCAAAAGTGTTCTTCCTATAAAAAGCTGCAGCAATATCTCTGGATGTATAAATTGTAGTACCATCGGCTTTTTTTATTAAGCAAGGAGGCATTTCTTCTCCTAGATCTACTATCAGAGCACCTTGACTTTCTTTTATCAAGTTCTTTTCTTCCAATTCATTTATGACTGGGTCAACCTTATCTCTGTAAAAGCTTTCGCCAGTATTAAAATCAAAGTCTATTCCTAAAATAGAATAGAGCTTATTAAACTCTTCCATGCTAGCTTTGCTGATAGACTTCCATATCTTTAGAGCTTCTTGATCGCCATTTTCTAATCTTTTAAACCATTCCCTAGCTTTGTCCTCAAGCTGGGGATTCTTATCTGCTTCTTCATGAAATTTTACATACAATTTTACTAATTCATTGATAGGGTCTTTTTCTACGACTTTTTCATCTCCCCACATTTTGTAAGCTAAAATTTGCTTGCCAAACTGAGTTCCCCAATCTCCTAAGTGATTAATTCCTATACAACTATAGCCTAAATGACTATATATATTATATAAAGATTGTCCAATTACTGTTGACCTTAGGTGTCCAATGTGGAAAGGTTTTGCGATGTTTGGTGAAGAATAATCTATTACAATATTTTTATTCTTTTCTTCCTCGCTACCATATTCTTTATTTTTATCAAAAATTTCAGATAAAAGAGATTTAGCAAACTCTTTATAATCTAAGAAAAAGTTTAAATAGGGGCCCTGTGCCACTATTTGAGAAAATATAGAATGATTAATGCCTAGGTCTTCAAAGTTTTTTGCAATTTGGTTTGGAGACTTGCGCATTATTTTTGCAAATTTAAAACAAGGAAGTGCAAAATCTCCCATTTCTGCTCTTGGAGGAACTTCAATTAAGTCATATATTTGTTGATAGTCTAAATTATCGATTTCATTAACTAGTAGTTCGCTTATTATTTTTTTACAATCAATCATTTAAAAGCCTCCTCGGTTAGTCTCATTCTGGAAAAATACCACAAAATAATTGAAAATGCAAGTATATTAAAATAAAATGAAAATTCAAATAACTAACACACTTATGATATAATAATTATACTATATTGGGAGGATATTTATGTGAATAGAAAAAAACAGAAAAATATTAACAATATAATACCTTTTGGAAGAAGTTCCCAGTTTTATTTTAATAGAGCTATGCAAGAATATGAAAAGGGAAATTTGACCCGAGTTAAGGAGTTGCTAGAGCTTTCAGCAAAGTATAATAAAGATGATATTTGGAATTATTATAATTTAGCACTTACTTTAGAGGAATTAGAGGACTACAAAGGTGCTATTAAGGTTTGGAAAGAACATGTTTTAAAAGCAGAAGATCTAGCTACAGAAGCATACTTCCATTTAGCACTTTGTTACTCAGAGATTGAAGAGCTATCTAAGTTTAGAGAATACTTAGATTTATATCTAGAAGTAGAAGATGATCAAGAAATGAAAGATGTAGCAATTCAAATAATGAACTTCTTAGAAGAAGAGGAAGTCTCAAAGTCTTTAGAGAAAGCGGAGATGAATGACTCACTCATTAAAGAACTGGACGAGAAGATTTCATCCTTTATGTATAATCATGATTATAAAAAGGCTTTAGATATTTGTTTTGAGGTTTTAGATAATGAAGGAAGATCATCTATGCTGCTTAATAAAGCTGCTTTGATAGCTTTATTAGCTGAACTTCCAGAGGTAGCTTTAGAACTAATTGAGGAAGTGTTAGAGATTGAAGATCAAAATATCGGAGCTATGTCTAATCTAGCACTTTATTATTATTACCTTCAAGACGAAGTAAGTTTGCAAAAAATAATTGATAATTTAGATGATTTTGAATTTTATTTATTAAAAGAGTTATTAACATGGACAAAGACTTTAGGTATTATGGGCAAACATAATCGAGCATATAGTATTTTACAACAAGTGTATTGGGATGGTGATATTAGTGTTGAGCTTTGTTACCAGCTTGGAGTAGCTTCATTAAATTTGGAGAAGCTTGAGAAAACTAAGACTTATTGGAGACAAGCTGCTTTAATGGCAGGGATATACTCTCCTGCAGAATTATACTATCAGCTAATAACAAGAACAGAAGATTTTATGAACTTAAAAAGAATTATTCACTATAATTATGAGTGGCCTTTAATAGATATAATCGAACACCATGAAGAGTCTGATATTTCTGATATTAATCCCGAAATATTATTAATTGCAATGAAGTATTATATAAAATATGGTACGCCCAGAACTGTTGATTTCATTCAAAATCTAATTGGATATTTAGAAGATGAGTATAAGCAAGAAATTGTACAAGAGATATTGTTATCTTCTTACGACAGCATCAAGTATGAGTATTTAAAAGCATATAATCCAAAATTGAAAAACGTATATAATTACACCTACAAAGGTAAACTATATATATTGGACGAAGGATTTGATTATAAAAAGAAGACAAATAAGTCTGTACTTAATGCAATTGATGCTAGTTTAGAAAGATACAAAGACCCTACATTAATTATTTTAGCTAAGAAACTATGGTATGCATATTGCAATTATGGTCATCCAAACTTAAGAAGAATTAACAAGGAAGAAGTGTGGGTCGGAGCAATTGCTTACATAACTTTATATCTTATGGGAGAAAGTATTAGTTATGAGGTATTGTCAAAAAGGTACAACGTTCAAGCTAAATCTATACAAAGAGCAGTAGATGATATTAAAAGCGTGATTGCTAGGTAGGAGAATACAATGGAATTGATAAAAAAAGAAAATAGACTAAAAGAATTACTATTAGAGAAAAAACATGTTGCAGTTGCATTTTCTGGTGGGGTAGATAGTACATATTTACTAGCAGTTTGCAAAGATATTGAAGGTTTAGAAGTTATTGCACTGACTGCTATATCTCCTTTACATGCCAAAGAAGAAGGACAATTTGCATTTGATTTTGCTAAAGAAAATGAAATAAAGCATGAGTTAATAGAGATGCCTTTGCTTGAATATAAGAAGATAAGAGAGAATTCACCAGATAGGTGCTATCACTGTAAAAGAACTATTTTTAGTGCATTGATCGAAAGTGTTGATGAGAGATTTACTTTGGCTGATGGGACAAATCTAGATGATTATAAAGATTATAGGCCAGGATTAAAAGCATGTGATGAATTAGAAATCTTTCATCCACTTGCAATGGCTGAAATGACTAAAAGTGATATTTATGCTTTGTCTGAAATGAGAAAATTACCAACATCAACAAAGCCACCGTTTGCTTGTCTTGCTTCGAGAATTCCTTACAATACATTTTTAACAAAAGAGAATTTAAGACAAGTAGAGTTAGCTGAAGAGATTATTAAAAAAGAAGGCTTTAAACAATATAGAGTTAGACACCATGGAGAATTAGCAAGAATAGAATTACTACCACAAGATATCAATAGGCTATTAGATGAAAAGAAAAGAGAAATAATATATAAAGAGTTAAAAAAAACAGGGTTTAGTTACGTGACAGTTGATTTAAAGGGTTACAAAACTGGCAATATGAACATTAATTTAGATAAGAATAAGAAGAAATAAGTATTTTTATATAAACAAAAGGGCCAGAAGGTTCTTTTGTTTTTTATAAGTAAATTTTGTGTTAAACTTGATTTAGAAAAATATTAGGATAGGTGGGCAATATGATAGAATTTATTAAGAAAAACAAGAAAGAGCTAAAAAGACCAGGCATATATATTTTAGTCGGAACAATAGTTTTACTTATGGGATATATCACAGGAGATTTAGAAAATTTTGTAACAATAGCTCTAGGGCTAGGAAGTATCACTTTTGGAATTAGAGATATAGTAGCTTTAGCATTAAAAGATTATGAGTGGTAGAAATGAAGAAGTATTATGATATTTTAAAACTAAAACTTAAAGAAAATGATCTTAGACTCACTAATCAGAGAAAAATAATACTTGAAGCATTACTAGAGAATAAAAATACGCATCTTAATGTTGAAGAGTTATATAAGCATATTAATAAGAATTTTCCTGAGATAGGGTTAGCAACAGTATATCGCACATTGGATATGTTTGTTGATTTAGGTATTGCTCATAAAATGGAGTTTGGCGACAAAGGAGCTCGCTATGAGTTAAGAGAATCGGATGATACTCATTATCATCATCATTTATTTTGTGTTGGTTGTGGTAAAATGATTGAGTTTAACGACGACGGATTAGATGAATTAGAAAGAAAAATTATGGAAAAACATGATTTTATTATACAAGATCATTCATTGAGATTTTACGGATTATGTAGAGATTGTCAAAATGAAAATTTAAGGGGAGAAAAAAATGAGTAAAGTAAGAACAAGATTTGCACCAAGTCCTACTGGATATATGCATATAGGCAATTTGAGAACAGCTTTGTATACATATTTAATTGCTAAAAGTAAAAATGGAGACTTTATTTTAAGAATAGAAGATACCGATCAAGATAGATACGTAGAAGGTGCTTTGGAGTTTATTTATGAGACACTTGAATTAACAGGTTTGACATATGATGAGGGACCAGATAAAGGTGGAGAGTATGGCCCATACATTCAAAGTCAAAGAAAAGACACTTATCATAAGTATGCACATAAACTAGTTGAGCTTGGCGCTGCTTATCCTTGCTTTTGCACTAAGGAAAGATTAAAAGAAGCAAGAGAGAATTGCAATGAAAAAGGTGTTTGGAAATACGATAGAACATGTAGAAACATAGATATTGAAGAAGCTAAAGAACGCATGAAAAACGAATCTTATGTAATAAGACAGAAGATGCCTAAAGAGGGCGAAACAAGTTTTGATGATATTGTTTTCGGTAAAATAACTGTACCTAATGATGAGTTAGAAGATCAAATATTACTAAAAGCTGATGGTTTACCAACATACAATTTTGCTAATGTTGTGGATGATCATTTAATGGAGATTAGCCATGTAGTAAGAGGAACAGAATATCTATCTTCAGCTCCAAAGTACAATTTACTTTATAAAGCTTTTGATTGGGAGGTTCCTACTTATGTTCATTTAACTCCCATAATGAAAGAACCAGGCAAAAAATTAAGTAAAAGAAGTGGAGATGCTTCATTTAATGACTTCTATGATAAGGGCTACCTAAAAGAAGCTATCATTAACTATATAGCTCTCTTAGGGTGGAGTCCTGGGACAGAAAAAGAGATATTTACTCTAGATGAATTAGTGAAAGAATTCAGTATTGATGGATTGAGTAAGTCGCCAGCAGTTTTTGATGTTAATAAATTGCGCTGGATGAATGGAGTATATATAAGAAATTTAAGTGTTGAAGAGTTTTTAGATGTGGCAAAAGAATATATCGAAGAAGCTCTAGGAGAGAAGACAGTCGATAGAATATATGTAGCTGATTTACTACATACAAGAGTGGAAGTATTGTCTGAGATTCCTCAGATGTTAGATTTTGTGAGAGATTTGCCAGATTATAATATTGAAAAAATTAAACATGAAAAATCTAACACAGGTTTAAAAGAGGCTTTAGAAAATATAGAAGCTAGCGCCAAAGCACTTGAAGAAATAAGTGAATGGGATAAGAAAAACATTATGAGTTCTCTTAAATCAGTTATGAAAGATTTAGGCGTAAAAACACCAGCAATACTGTGGCCTTTACGTATTGCTGCATCAGGAAAAGAATCTACTCCTGGTGGTGTATATGATGTATTATTAATGCTTGGTAAAGAGGAAACCCTTGAAAGGCTACAAATAGCAATAAGAAAATTAAAGGAAGTAATATAATGAAAAAAAGTTTTAAAGTAGAAGGTATGAGTTGTAATCACTGTAAAATGGCTGTAAAAAAAGCACTATTAGCTAATGGTAAAATCACAGATGTGAAAGTAGACTTAGAATCGAAAACTGTAGAAATTGAATGTGATTCAAGCTTAAGTATGGATAAGGTAAAAACAATAATTGATGAAGCAGGTTATTCTGTTATAGATTAATGGAGGGTATCAATGGATAGCTTATTAAGAAGTCTACCAAAGGTAGATGAGTTATTGAATAATAACGAAATAAAACCACATATTGATTTAGTTGGTAGAGAACCTGTTGTCCAAGCAATTAGGGATGCAATTGATCAGTTAAGACAAGAGATAATTGCAGGGAAAGACATAAACAGTGTCGAAGATGCTATCATGAAGCTCATAAAGGGTTATCTAAGCAGACTAGAGTCATACTCTTTGAAAAGAGTACTGAATGGAACTGGGATTGTCTTACACACTAATTTAGGGCGAGCAAGGCTTGCTGATAAAGCAGTAGAAAGAGTAAATGAGGTAGCTAAAAACTACTCTAACTTAGAATACAATTTAAAAGAGGCTAAAAGAGGTATTAGATATAGTCATGTTGAAGATATTCTAATTGAAATAACTAAAGCGGAAGATGCTTTAATAGTCAATAATAATGCTGCAGCAGTTTTGCTTGCTTTAAACACTTTAGCTAAAGGTGGAGAGGCTATTGTATCTAGAGGACAGCTTATTGAAATCGGTGGTTCATTTAGAATACCTGATGTAATGGAGCAAAGTGGCTGTTACCTAAAAGAAGTTGGTACAACAAATAAAACCCATATAGAAGACTTTGAAAATGCAATAAATGAAAATACTGCTGTTTTGCTTAAAGTTCATACTAGCAATTATAAGATATTAGGCTTTTCAGAAGAAGTTTCCACTCAAGATATGGCTAGCTTAGGGAATAAACACTCAATACCTCTTATAGAAGATTTAGGAAGTGGAATGATTATCGATACTTCAAATTTTGGCCTTTCTTATGAGCCAACAGTCCCAGAAGTTATCAATCAGGGAGCAGATGTGGTCACTTTTAGTGGAGATAAACTATTAGGTGGTCCTCAAGCAGGAATAATAGTTGGTAAAAAAGAATATATTCAAAAAATGAAGAAGAATCATTTAAATAGAGCATTAAGAATAGATAAGATGACGCTTGCTGCACTTGAAGCTACTTTAAAGTTGTATCTTGATGAAAAATTAGCAATAGAAAGTATACCAGTTATGAAAATGCTATCTTTGAGTCAAGAGGAACTAAAAGAAAGAGCACAAAAATTAAAAGATAAATTAATTGTAAAGGCCAAGGATTTACTAAAAGTAGATATTGCCAAGTTATCGGGACAGGTTGGCGGAGGTGCATTACCGCTTGATAAGACCAATTCTTTTGGATTAGCTATTAATCCATTAAAGATAAGTGTTACAGAGTATGAAAAAAAACTAAGAAAGCTTAAGATTCCGTTAATAGCTATGATTGATCATGATACTCTTTTGGTAGACCTTCGAACTATCCATCCTTCTGAAGAATCAGAATTGATAGATGCTTTAATTGCTCCATTAAAAGAGGTGTGATTATGAAGCATATTATAGTTGGAACTGCTGGGCATGTAGATCATGGAAAATCTACCCTAATCAGAGCACTTACAGGAATTAATCCTGATAGGTTAAAAGAAGAGCAACAAAGAGGTTTAACAATTGATATCGGATTTGCATACTTTGATTTGCCTAGTGGCAGAAGAGCTGGAATTGTTGATGTTCCTGGACATGAGAAGTTTGTAAAAAACATGCTAGCGGGAGCTATCGGGTTTGATGTAGTAATACTGGTTATTGCTGCTGATGAAGGGATAATGCCTCAAACAAGGGAGCATTTGAATATTCTTTCTTTGCTAGATGTCAAAAAAGGAATTGTAGCCTTATCAAAAGTAGATATGGTAGAAGAGGAATGGGTAGAGTTAATTAGTGAGGAAATTAGAGAACAATTAGAAGGAACTTTTTTAGAAAAAGCACCTATTGTTCCAATAGCTGCCTTAAAGGGTGAAGGATTAGATATTTTAGGCAACTATTTAGATGATCTTACTGAACAAACAGTAACAAGGAATCAAGATATGCCTTTTAGGCTGCCTATCGATAGATCTTTCCCAATTAAAGGGTTTGGTACGGTTGTAACAGGAACTCTAATGGAAGGGACAATATCTGTAGGTGATATTGCAGAAATCCAGCCTCTAGATAAAGAGACTAAGATAAGAAATATACAAGTTCATGGTGATAAAAGTAAGCAAGCATTTGCTGGGCAAAGAGTTGCGCTCAATCTAGCAGATGTCACTGTAGAAGAGTGTGAAAGAGGAGAAGTTTTAGCAAAAAAAGGGCTATTGGAGCCCACAATGATGTTAGATGTTTCTTTTAAATTGCTAAAAGATGCCCCTAGACCTGTAAATCATTGGGACAGAGTTAGAGTACATATAGGAACTTCAGAAGTATTAGCTCGTATTGCCTTAATTGGAAAAGCAACACTATTACCTGGAGAAGAAGCACTACTCCAATTGCGATTAGAAGAAAAAGTTGCAGTATTAAGGGATGACCATTACGTGCTACGGTCTTACTCTCCAATTGAAACAATTGGCGGAGGTAAAGTGATTGATCCTAATCCAACAAAGAAAAAAAGATTTTCAGATAATGTAATTGAAAAAATGGAATTAAAGGCACATGGTTCTTTAGAAGATATTTTATTAGTTGAGATTAAACAGAGCAGAAAACCCATTTTGAGTGAAGATGAGATTGTTAAAAAATCATCTTTAAGAGAACCACTAGAAATAGTTAAGAATCTGGTAGATAATAAAGAAGTGGGCAAAATAGAATCAAATAAAACATATTATTTTTCTTATGAGATTTTAAAAGAATTAAGCGGTGAGATTGTAAGATTTTTGAAAGATTATCATAAGAAGTGGCCTTTAAGATTGGGAGTGCCTTTAGCAGAGGGAAACTCTAGATTCGCAGAGAATGTTAATTCAAGGATTTTTCAAGAGCTTATAACAGAAATTGAAAAAATGGGATTGATTGTTTTAGATAACAACTATTTACGTTTAAAAGATCATAAGGTAACGTTTGAAGGCGAAAACAAGATCCTTCATGAAAAGATTATTGAGTTATTTAGAAAAGAAAAATATTCACCGCCAGAACCAACAAATATAGCTAGTCAACTTAATATATCAGAACAAAGATGTTTAGAGTTAGTTGAAGCTATGAATAGACAAGATGAAATAGTTAAAATAAATCAAGACTTTTATCTTTTAGAGTCTTTATACAAAACCTCTAAGGAAAGATTAGTCAAATATCTAGAGAATGAGGAAAGTATTGATTTAGGTGAGTTTAGAAACTTATTAGATACAAGTAGAAAGTATGCTCTTCCACTATTAGAGCACTTTGATTATATCGGGTTAACTAAAAGAAGAGACGATAATACTAGAGTGCTCAATTAGGGAAATTTAGTCTAAGGAAAGTTTGGAGGAATTATAGTGCAGATTGTGAGGATTGTCTTATTTGCTGTAGTAGGGCTTTACAGCATATATTTACTATATGATTCTATAAAGAATAATAATCGTGGCGATTTAGTAATGGCTATTATACTAATAACCTTATTAATTCTAACTAGATTTGTTAGTATTGTTTATATTTCGGGTCCATCTATGCAGCCAACGTTTCGCACTGGTGACTGTATATTAGTTTTTAGAACCGATAAGGTAGAAAGAAATGATATTGCAGTTGTAGAATGGCAAGACAAATGGCTAATAAAAAGAGTTGTTGGCTTGCCTAGTGAGACTCTAGAGATGGAGGATGGAAAAACATATATTGATGGGGAGTTAATTGTAGAAGATTTTGAATATTTTTCAGGAAATAGAAGCCTTCCACAAATTACAATACCTGATGATTATATCTTTATAGTTGGTGATAATAGGGAAAATTCTCATGATTCTAGGGCATTTGGGCCTGTGCCTACATCAGATATTTTTGGTAGATTAGTGCTTAGATTAGATTTCGTATCAAAAATTCCATTTTTGCAAAAGTTTATTGAAATGATGGCAACTATTCAAACAGGTTAGGAGAAATTATGGAAACCAAGTTAGTAAAAGAACCGGAGTTTAAAAATCATCCCCAGTATCCAGGGGTTATGATTGCAGGTGTTGTTGGTGATGATTTGTCATCAGATTATCGCTGTGCTATAGTTAAAGTACTACCTGGTGGAGAAATATTACCCCATATTCATGAAACTTTAGAAGTCGCTCATATCATGGAGGGGGAAGGGTTGTTGTTGCTTAATGGTGATTATAAAAAGATTAAGCAAGGAGAAACCATGTATGCGCCATCAGATGTAGTGCATGGTATTAAAAACAATACAGATGAGAAGATGATTTTGTTTGCAACTTTTCCAAATTGTAAATATTAAAAGGAGAGATTATAGTGGAAAAAGTTATTTTGTATAGTATGCAAGGCTGACCAGCATGTGTTGAGATCAAGAGTTTTCTTGATGAGAATAATGTTGAGTATGAAGAAAAAGATGTTAGAAAAGATCAGCAAGCCAGAAATGATTTAATCAAAGTCTACAAGCAGAGAAGTGTTCCAACAACTGTTATTGGCGATGAGGTAATTGTAGGTTATAGAGAAGAAAAATTAAAAGAGTTACTAAATTTGTAATATAAAAACAAAGGGGGCTGTCTCAAAATAGAATGAAGATTCTGTTTTGAGCAGTCCTTTTTTTT
>JBKHBO010000038.1:0-17804 GCA_046542315.1 Clostridia bacterium | reverse complement strand
AATCGATAGTTTCTCTTTTCTTAATTACTGAAGTAAGATAAAATAAACATTAGTGTAAATAATATTGGGGGCAAAAAAATGAAAATAGTTTTTTATAACGGCAATATCCACACAATGGAAAGACAAGGATCAGTTGTAAATGCAATGTTAGTAAAGGATCAATATATAGAAGCTACAGGAACTAGCGATGAAATTTTTCAACTAGCAGGAAGTAAGGTCAAGAAAATAGACCTAAAGGGCAAAACTGTTATTCCAGGACTCAATGATAGTCATATGCATTTAATGAGCATAGGGATGTCTCTAGAACAAGTACTTTTAGATAAAACTAAATCGATTGATGAATTAATAGATAATTGCAAAGAATTTATAGATGACAATCCTAAAATGACTTGGATTTTAGGAAGAGGTTGGAATCAATCTAATTATCCTGGCCAAATTATGCCAACTAGAGTTGACTTAGACAAGATAAGTACTGAAAAACCAATTCTTTTGAGAAGGGCTTGTGGTCATATTAGTGTGGCCAACACTAAAGCTCTTGAGCTAGCAGGGTTAATGAATAAGCCTGTTGAACAAATTGTTGGAGGTCATATAGATTTAGACAAAGAAGGCGTACCTATAGGCATCTTAAGAGAAAGAGCAGCTGGACTGGTTGCTAATTTAATACCAAAATTTGAAGTTGATGATTTTAAAAGACATATTATTAAGGGATCTGAACTAGCTATTTCTTATGGATTGACATCAGTTCAATCAGATGATTTAGGATCGCCAGATGGAATGGAAAAAAGATTGGAAGCTTATCAAAAGGCTTTAGAAGAAGGACTAAAGCTAAGAGTAAATCATCAAATCAGACTTTCAGAACCTAAAGAAATAGATGAGTATTTAAAGATAAAGCAAGATTACAAATTTCCAGATAACACAGTGACATACGGGCCACTTAAATTAATGACAGACGGTTCACTAGGTGGGAGAACTGCATACTTACATGCTCCTTACTCAGATGACTATAGTACTTGTGGTGTTTCAATAATGACGCAAAAAGAGATAGACAAAATGTATGAATATGGACATCAAAAAGGCTTACAACTATCTGCACATGCCATTGGAGACAGAGCTATGCAGAAGTTATTAAATGCTTTTAAGATGGTTCTCAAAGGAGATAAAACTGCTCGCCCTAGAATAATTCATGCACAGCTTACGAACTGGCATATACTAGAGCAAATGCAAGAAATGGGAGTTGTTTGTGACATTCAACCAATCTTCGTTCCTACAGATATGAAAATACTGGAAAACAGAATAGGAAAAGCAAGGGCTTCGCAATCTTATGTATGGAAAACTATGAGAGATATGGGGATTCATACTGCAGGAGGTTCAGACTCACCTGTAGAGTCATGCAACCCAATTTTAGGATTAGCTGCAGCAGTAACTAGAACAGATTTAGAAGGAAATCCTTTAGGCGGATATATGCCTGATGAAAAGCTTACAGTATATGAAGCAATAGACTTATTTACTAATGGTAGTGCTTTTGCAGAGAAAACAGAAGATGTAAAGGGGTCTTTGGTCAAAGGTAAACTAGCTGATTTTGTTGTTTTAAGCGATGATATTTTTAATATTGAACCTCAGCAGATAAAGGACTTAAAAGTTGAAGCAACTTATATAGGTGGAGAATGTGTATATAATATATAGTAATAAAAAAACTGGGGTAAAACCCAGTTTTTTTATTGACAGAAATTTAGTTGCAGTATACAATTAAATAAGTTAGTTAGACGACTACTAAATTAAAAGGGGGGCTTTGGGATGCTAGAGGATGTTAAAAGTGAAGATTTATCAATCGATAGACTATTTGTTAGAGTGGTTCATTTACATAGAAATAGAGCAAGAAAGCTTTATCATAGTTTAGGTTTGCATCGAGGACAACCTGGGATATTAGCACTTTTGTGGAAAAATGATGGACTTAAACAAAAGGAGATTGCAAAACATAGAAATTTAAAACCAGCGACTGTAACTAGAATGCTTCAAAGGATGGAAAAAAGAGGATTTATTTATAGAGAACAAGACGAATCAGACCTTAGAGTTTCTAGAATATTCTTAGCAGATCATGGAAAAGAAGTTAAGGAAGAACTAGAAAAGAAAATAAAACAACTTGAAGAGGAGACTTTTGCAAATTTTACTAAAGCGGAGCTTGCTCTGATGAGAAAATTTTTGCTTATGATGGAGGAAAACTTGAAAAATATTAATGATTAGTCACTTAAGAAAGGGAACTATATGAAAACTATTAAGAGAATTTTTGGTTATTATAAGCCATATTTATTATATTTTTTCATAGCATTTGTTTCTCTAACAACATTAACAGTTTTAGGATTAATGAGGCCTAAGTTGATTAGGGTATTAATAGATGATGTGATTTATGATTCAAAAATGAACTTGCTGCCTTGGATAATTGCAGCTTTAATTGGTATAGCTATAGGTAGGGGTATATTTAGATTTCTACAAGGTTACTTATCAGAAAAGATAGCTATGAATTCTATTGCTGATATAAGAAGAAATTTGTTTAACCACTTAGTTAAACTACCATACTCATATTATGATAAATCAAGAACTGGCGAGTTAATGTCTAGAATTAGTAGTGATGTTCATTCCTTAAAGCATTTATTAAGGGATGCATTACTAGAATTATATGATGCTATTTTTACATTTAGTTTTGTTTTAATAGTTTTATTAAGAATAAATTGGCAGTTAACGTTGTTAGCATTAGCAACCTTACCATTTTTATTCCTTACAACAGTAAAATTTGCTTATAAAATAAGACCAGCATATAAAAAAATTAGAGAACAAATGGCTACAATGACAACAACAATACAAGAAAATATAACAGGGGTAAGAGTTGTTAAAGCATTTAATACACAAGAACATGAAATAGAAAAGTTTGATGAGGATAATTACAGCTATTTAGAAAAAATGATGAATGCTGTAAAGATTAGAGCTACCTACATGCCTTTAATGCAGTTTTTGGGAGGACTTAGTTCGCTAGCTATTGTATGGTTTGGAGGATATCAAACAATTATGGGTAACATCAGTGTTGGTGAGCTTGCAGAGTTTTATGCATACATTGGATCACTAATTTGGCCAATAAGAAGAATGGCATTTTTAGTAAACTTTTTTGAAAGATCAGTGGCAGCAGGAGATAGAATATTTGAAATATTAGATACGGAAATTGAATTAAAAGATAAAGAGGATGCAATTTCAGTTGATGTTATCAAAGGGAACATAGAATTTAAAGATGTTATTTTTTCTTATGGAGAAAATGACGTTTTAGAAAATATAAACATGAAAATAGATTCAGGAAGCAATATAGGGATTATCGGAGAGACAGGAAGTGGGAAAACTTCTGTTGTTAATCTCATTAGTAGATTCTATGATGTCCAAAATGGAGAAATTTTAATCGATGGGTATAATGTTAAAGATTTAAAACTTGAAGATTTGAGAAAAGATATTGGTATAGTTCACCAAGATATATTTTTATTTTCAGATACAATAAAAAATAATATTTCTTTTGGCAACCCAAATGCAACTGACGAACAAATTACTAAAGCAGCTAAAATTGCACAAGCGCATGATTTTATTATGGATATGGAGAAAGGCTATGATACTGCAATTGGAGAAAGAGGTATTGGACTTTCAGGTGGTCAAAAGCAAAGAATTGCAATTGCAAGAGCTTTGGTAAGAGATCCAAATATACTAATTTTAGATGATGCAACTTCAAGTGTTGATATGGAAACAGAGCATCTCATACAGCAAGATATGGAGCAAGTTATGCAAAATAGAACAACAATTATAATTGCTCATAGAATAGCTTCTGTTAAGAATGCAGATTATATTTATGTCTTAAAAGAAGGCCAATTAGTAGAACAAGGAACTCATTATGAATTGCTTAATAATAATGGCTATTATAAACAAATATTTGATGTTCAATATAAAGAAAAAGATATGTTTGAAGCATTCCTTGAGACAGGAGGTGCTAACTAATGGCTAGAAACTTTAATCAAGGGGAAGATTTTAAAAAAGAATTTAATCCGAAACACTTTAAAAGGTTATTAACATATTTACTTCCATATAAAAAAATGGTTATTGGAACACTATTTATTATTTTAGCAATTTCCATGGCAGAGTTAGCAGGACCAATTTTAATGCAGCAAGCTATTGATAATGCAATACCTGATAAAGACCTATCAGCACTTAATATGATAGGATTTGCATATTTAGGGTTAAGACTCGTTATGTTAATTGGTTCATATCTAAGAGAAATTCTTTTAAATAAGGTCGGACAATCAATCATTTATGATATCAGAAAACAATTATTTGATCATATTCAAAGATTATCATTAAGATTCTTTGATGGTAGACCTGCTGGAAAAGTAATGGTTAGGATTACTAATGATGTAGATAATCTCAATCAATTATTAACATCTGGACTTATACAAGTAATCAATGACATAGTCACACTAATAATGATTATGGGTGTAATGATTTATATGAGTTGGCGGTTGGCTTTATTTAGTTTTGTAATTTTACCAGTACTTTTCTATATCGCATTAGTTTTAAGAAATTATGTAAGGGAAAGCTGGAGGGATGTTAGAAGAAAAAGAGCAACTATGAATGCATTTTTACAAGAATCTATTAGTGGAATGCGAACAATACAAGCTTTCACTCAAGAAGATGAAAGTGAAGATGAGTTTCATGATATTAATGAAAATTTCACAGAAGCTCAGATTAAAGCTACAAAGATGAGTTTATTCTTTAGACCATCAGTAGAATTAACTAGTGCTATTGGGAACTGTATAGTTTTTGCCTATGGTGCTTATTCTGTAGTAAATGGAGAAATTAGCGTAGGTGTCTTAGTAGCATTTATAAATTATATTGGTAGATTCTGGAAACCCATTAGGAGAATGAGCAACTTTTACAATCAAGTTTTAGTTGCAATGGCTTCTTCTGAAAGAGTTTTTGGTATTTTAGACACTAAACCGGAGATAAAAAATAAAGATAATGCTAAATTAGCAAAGGATATGGAAGGTAAGGTTGATTTTAATAACGTTTACTTTGAATACGATAAAAATGTACCAGTTTTAAAAAATATAGACTTTCATATCAACCCTGGTGAAACTATTGCAATTGTAGGTCCAACAGGAGCTGGTAAAAGTACTATCATTAATTTAATTCCGCGCTTTTATGATGTAATCGATGGGAGTATAAATATTGATGACGTTAATGTTAAAGATATTGAGATGGATTCTCTTAGAGAGCAGATGAGCATAGTATTACAAGATCCTTTAATTTTTTCAGGTACAATAAAAGAAAATATCAAATATGCTAAACTAGATGCAACTGATGAGGAAATTATAGAGGCTGCTAAAATTGCTAATGCTCACCATTTTATTACAGAGTTTGAAAATGGATATGAGACAGAAGTACAAGAAAGAGGTTCAAGACTTAGTGTTGGACAAAGACAGTTGATAAGTTTTGCTAGAGCTGTTTTATCAGATCCAAAAATACTAATTTTGGATGAGGCAACATCAAGTATAGACACAAATACTGAAAGACTCATTCAAGAGGCAATAGAAAGAGTATTAGAAGGTAGAACTTCATTCGTTATTGCTCATAGATTATCTACCATAAGGAAAGCTGACAAGATATTTTTAATAGACCAGGGAGAGATTATTGAAGAGGGAACTCATGAAGAATTGATGAACAAAAAAGGAGTTTATTACGAACTAAATAAAGTTCAATATAAAAGCTTGCTTGATGCGATGGGAGATTAGATATATTAACAGCCTCCAATTCAAAAATTGGAGGCTGTTTTAGTTATTAATTTTTTGGAAGTATGATAACTGGGTTATTTTCACTTTTTCTATAAAGTGTGAATTTTCTGCCAATAACCTGAACGATTTCAGCATCTACTTTATTTGCTAGATTATTTGCAATTTCATTAATTTCTTCTTCTACACTTTGCATTACTGTAACTTTCATAAGTTCATTTGCTTCTAAATAATCATCAGCTTGCTTAATAAGGTTTTCGCTTATCAAATCTTTTCCTATATGTAACATAGGGCTAAGATTGTGAGTTAGTGATCTAAGATATGCTCTTTGTTTACTACTTATCATTAAACATGTCACTTCCTTCAGTTTTTATTAATCTATTTTTGAGTGCTAAACCAACAATTAAAGCAATTACAGCACTAACTGTACCTTGCGCAATATTACCTGGAACTTCTATTGTAGCAGCAGCAAAGCTTCCAGAGATGAATCCATAAGCTATATAGTACCCACCAGCTATGATTACAACTGCTAAAATTGCTGCTGGAATAAACATTATAATAAAACGCTTAGAACTACTCTTAAAGTAAACTTTATGAACTATTAGAGCAACTATAAAACCTTCTAAAGCTTTAATTGCCAAGGTCCATGGTGCCCATTGTGTAACTCCAAGAATCATATCTGCTAAAAAAGAACCGATACCGCCTGCAAGTGCCCCTGGAATAGGACCAAGTAGAATTGCTCCTAACATCACCATGCTGTCACCAATATTGTATATCCCACCTGCAGGGGTAGGCAAGGGAACTGCCATAGTTACAACAGCTACAATTGCAGCCATTAATGCAGTATATACTAATTTTTTAACTTTGTTATCCATTTAACTCCACCTCAATTTATATTTTCTATCTTAATTAAATTATAGTACTTAAATTGAAGTGGTTCAATTGGTAAAATATTAAACTGTACTGGTACAACAAAATGTATTATAATAACTATGATATAATTAAATATGGTAGGTGACAAGCATGAAATATCAAAATGTTATAAATTATATAAAAAAGATTATCGAAAATAAAAGTTTTAGTGCAGGTGACAAGTTGCCTTCTATTAGAGAGCTTGTAAAAAAGTTTGGGTATAATAAAGCTACAATTATTAGAGCATATAAAGAACTTGAAGATAGTCATATCGTTTACGCAATTCCTCAGAGTGGATACTATTTAGTAGATCAAGGCAAAAATGAACAAATAAGTTCAAAAAGTAAGATAGATTTTACGAACACAATACCAGATAACAAATACTTACCATACCAAGAGTTTAGTCATTGTATGAATAGGGCAATTGAATTATATAGACATGACCTTTTTACATATGGTAATGTAGCTGGCCTAGAAGCTTTAAGAGATACATTAAGCGAATATTTCTGGGACCAACAGATCTCGATTGATAAAGAAAACATATACATAACAGCAGGAACTCAGCAAGCATTAAGTATTATCTCTGCTATAGATTTCCCTAATGATAGGGAGGGAGTATTAATTGAACAGCCTAGTTACAGTGCTATGCTCAGATTATTAGAATTAAATAAAAGTAAAGTGTTTTATATTAAAAGGGACTTTTCAGGTATAGATCTAAAAGAACTAGAAAGAATATTTCAAAGTGGTGAAATAAAGTTCTTCTATACAATTCCAAGATTTCATAATCCACTAGGAACTAATTTGAATAAAGATGATAAGCAAAAAATAGTAGAGCTAGCTAATAAGTATGATGTCTACTTAGTAGAAGATGATTATTTATCAGATCTTGCTGGACCAAATAAATCTCTACCATTATACTATTATGACACTAATGATATGGTCATATATATAAAAAGTTTTTCAAAATCATTTATGCCTGGGATTAGAATAGGAGCAGTTTTACTTCCTGAAGCTTTAAAAGAAAGTTTTCACAATCATAAAAAACATAGAGATCTTAATACTTCAATATTAGCTCAAGGTGGGTTAAACATTTATTTAAATAGCGGGATGTATTATAATCATTTAGACAAAACAATGGCAGAATACCAACGTAGGATGAACTATGCAAAATCAATTTTAAAGAATGTAGATTCTAAAGTTATTAAAACATACTTACCAGAAACGGGTATATTTATATATCTACTTCTGTCTAAAAATATAAATATGAAGCTGTTAATTAAAAATACTCGAGAAAAGAATATAATCATTGAAGATAGCGATAGATTCTATCATAATAAGAATAATGTAAAAGAGTTAAGGATTTGTATTTCTCAACTATCAAAAGAAGAAATAATCTATGGATTAAATACTCTGATAGATGAAATTAAAAACCTTTCACAAAAGTAGAGGAGGGATTTACTTGAAAGATGAGTTAATAATAATTCAAAAAGCCATGAACGGCGATACTAGTGCATTTGAATTGTTAGTTAAAGAATATCAAAAAATGGTATTTAACGTAGCATATAAAATTTTAAGGGATAGAGAAGATGCTGCAGATGCAACACAAGAAGCATTTATTAAAGCATATAAAGCGATTACTTCTTTTCGTCAAGACTCAAAGTTTTCAACTTGGGTATGCTCAATAGTAACAAATGCTTGTTATGACATATTAAGAAAGAGTAAAAGAAATAAAACACAATCCTTATATTATGAGAACGATGAAGAAGAAAATCAAATTCCTTTACCTGATGATGACAATGAAGTAGATCCTATCAAAGTAGCAACTAATTCTGAACTAAGAGAATACTTGCTTAAAGCAATTGAAGAATTAGAATCAGAGCATAGAGATGTAGTGATACTTAGAGAGTTAAATGATTACAGCTATCAAGAAATAAGTAATGAATTAGATATATCAATAGGAACAGTCAAATCAAGACTTAGTAGAGCAAGACTTAAAATAATTAAGAAATTACGCAAAGAACCGGAACTTTTACCCTACGACTTGCGTCAGAAAACATAAGGAGGTGGAGAGATGAGTTGTCAAGAAGTACAAGATCTATTGTCAGCATACATTGATGAAGAAGTTACTAAAGAACAACAATTACTTATCTCTGATCACCTAAAGGAATGTCAGGAGTGCTTTAAGTTGTATGAAGAACTAAAAGTATTTAGTGGATTCTTTCTTGATACACCAGAAGTTGATCCTCCTGATGATTTAGTAGCTGACATCATGAGTGAAATTAAAAACTTAAACAAGGTTGAGAATGTAATTCCAATTACTAAGGAAAGAAACACGATGAAATTCGGTTGGCAATGGCGAAAAGTTGCTGCAGGATTAGCCATCTTTTTCATTTCTCTTGCTGTTGGTATACTGCCTTTAGTGACTCATAATTTAGCACTGGAGAGCCCATTTGAGCTTTTACAAAATGAAACTCAGGATGCAGCTAGAGAAGATGGTAATTTTTTAACTAAGGCAGATGATTCAGACGCAAGTACCCCAGAGAAAAGTGCAAATGATCAACAGCATGGAATTATGGCTCAGACTCAAAATGAGGAAAGTGATGAGTCTGAGGAATCTCCTGAAAGTTTTGACAGTCGTGAAGTTAGAACGACTGGAAATAAAAACCTTGATAGTGAGGATCAAGGTTTAGTTGAAATAGTAAGTATTACAAATTTATTAGTTGCAATATCAGGAAGTGCACTGGGAATATTTTTAATTTGGTATGCAAAACCGGGTAAAAATTAAACGGAGGTGTTTTTAATGACAAAAAAAGGATTGTTTCTATTTAGTACTATTGCTTTAATAGCTTTAGCAATTGGTTTTTTTGGAATGCAGCCAACAGTAGTTGCAGAAGAGGAAAGTAATGATAGATTAGTTACAGTCTCAGGTGTTGGGACAATGAAGGTGAAACCAGATCAATCAATTGTTACATTAGCTGTGCAAACAAACAGTGAAGAAGCAGATGATGCTGCTAGTGAAAATGCAAGTATGATGGAAGAAGTACAAGCTGCTTTAATAGAGGCTGGAATATCTGAAGATGATATATCTACTAAAGGATACAACTTACATCAAAGATATGATTATATTGAAGGTGAAAGAGTATCAAGAGGGTATCAAGCTACAAACACAATTGAGTTTAAAACGAAAAAATTAGATGATGTAGGCAAATATATTGATGTAGCAATTGATACAGGAGCAAATAATGTTAGTAACATAAAATTTACTGTAGAAGATCAAGAAGATATAAGATTAGAATTACTAGAATTAGCTGTCGAGAATGCTACTAAAAAAGCAGATGCATTAGTCAATGCTGCTGGAGCAACAAGGGGCAAAGTAGTTACTATTACGGAAAACTCTATAAATGGATCATTTTCTAGATCAACTGAATATGATAATGAGGCACCTGAAGGTAAGGGTATGGCTACAACACCCATTAGTACTGAAGATATTGAATTAACTGCAAATATCACTGTAGCTTTTGCTATTCAGTAAAAATACATGATATAATTAAGCTGCCCATTGAGGCAGCTTTTTTAATGGAGGCGGTTATTTTTGAAAAAACTAGTATTGATTGACGGACATAGTTTAGCTTTTAGAGCGTTTTATGCACTACCTTTAACTTTAAAAACAGACTCAGGAAAATTTACTAATGCAGTTTATGGTTTTACTAGTATGTTTAGAAAAGTGTTAGAAGACTTAGATCCTGATTATATTGCAGTTGCATTTGATAAAGGACCTAAGACTTTTAGGAATGAAATATATGAAGAGTACAAAGGTACAAGAAGTAAAATGCCTGAAGAACTGCGCGAACAAATTGGATATATTGAAGAGGTTTTATCAGGCTATAATGTTAAGCAAATTGCTATTGATAGCTATGAGGCAGATGATATCATAGGTACAGTTGCAAAAAAAGCAGAAGAAGAAGGTTCATATAAGACTTATATAATAACTGGAGATAGAGATCTTTTTCAGTTAGCAGATAAAAATACCTCTGTATTATATACAAAAAAAGGTATTACTAATATGGAAATGATGGATGTTGAAGGAATAGATAAGAAATATGGCGTTAAACCAAAGCAGTTAATAGATGTTAAGGCTCTAATGGGAGATAGCTCTGATAATATACCAGGCATCAGCGGGGTTGGAGAAAAGACAGCTCTAAAACTAGTAAAAGAGTTTGATAATTTAGATGGAGTTTTAAACAATATTGATAAAATAGGTGGTAAGGTCTTACCAAGAAGGTTAGAAGAAAATAAAGATATTGCTAGACTTAGTTATGACTTGGCTAAAATTAGATTAGATATTCCTATTGAAATTGAATGGAACGAGCTATTAAAAGAAAACCCTAATTATGATAAGCTCTTAAAGGTTTTTGACGAAATGCAGTTTAATACTTTTGCTAAAAATTTAAGAGAAGAAAATCCAACATATAAAGAGATTGATCTTATAGAATGTAAAGAGATTAAAGATTTTGAAGAAGCTAATGAACTAATAACTAAAATTAGAGATAAAAAACAATTTTTCTTTCTAATAATAGAAAGCGACTTATATTTAACTCTTGGCGAAAGTGGACAGATTTATAAGCTAATCAAAGAAACTTATTCAGATGATAAATTTGCAAGAATTCTTTCAGATAAAAATATCAAAAAAATTACTCATAGAGTGAAACAAATACTTCATTATGTAAAATATTTATCTATTGAACTCAAAGGTGTTATTTTTGATACAGCTTTAGCAGCTTACGTTTTAGAACCAACAGTTAACAGCTATAATATAGCTTATTTAATAAAAAAGTATGATTTGGCGGGTAGTAAAAGTGGCTTAGATGCTCTTAATGACTCATATGAACATCAAATAATGAGTTTACCTAAATTATATAATTTAATGAGCAAAAAAATTGAAAAATATGAAATGAGAAAGCTTTATCATGAAGTAGAAATACCTTTAGCAAATGTGTTGTTTCAAATGGAACATTGCGGTATCGCAATAGATAAAGTAATTCTAGAGAATATAGGTAAAGAGTTAGTATCTGAACTTAACCAAATTGAAGAGAAGATATTTGAATCTGCTGGCGAAGCATTTAATATTAATTCACCTAAACAGTTAAGTAAAATACTCTTTGATAAGCTAGGTTTGCCAGTTATTAAGAAAACAAAAACAGGTTATTCAACTGCCCATGATGTTCTATTAACATTATCTAAAGATCATGAGTTGCCTGCAATGATAATTCATTATAGGCAGTTAGCTAAATTAAATTCAACTTATATAGAAGGCTTAATACCTTTGATTGAAGACGATGGTCGAATTAGGACTACATATAAACAAACAACTACAGCTACAGGAAGATTAAGTAGCACAGAGCCAAATTTGCAAAATATTCCCATCAGAATGGAACAAGGAAGAAAAATTAGGAAAGCTTTTGTTCCAGGTGAAGATTTTGATTATTTATTATCTGCAGATTATTCCCAGATAGAGCTAAGGATATTAGCTCATTTATCTCAAGATAAATTACTGATAGAGGCTTTTAAAAACGATGAGGACATCCATACCAGAACTGCTGCAGAAGTTTTTGGTGTAGCAAAAAGTGAAGTAAGTAAGGAATTACGAAGTAGAGCAAAAGCGGTTAATTTCGGTATAGTCTATGGGCAAAGTGATTATGGATTATCCCAAGAGCTGGATATATCGAGAAAAGAAGCTGGAGAGTACATTGATAGGTACTTTGATAGGTATAAAAAGGTTAGAGATTTTTTAGATAAAACTATTGTGAAAGCAAAATCTGATGGATATGTAGAAACAATGCTTAATAGGAGAAGGTATCTACCTGAGATTAATAGCAGGTCTTATCATAGAAGATCTTTTGCTGAAAGGACTGCTACTAACACTCCAATACAAGGAAGTGCTGCAGACCTTATAAAGCTAGCTATGGTTAAGTTATCAGAAAAATTAGAAGAAGGTAATTACAAAAGCAGAATGTTACTACAAGTGCATGATGAGTTAGTTCTTGAAGTCAAGAATGATGAGTTGGAAGAAGTAGCAAAGTTATTAGAGAAGACTATGGTAGAATCCATGGATTTAACTGTGCCAATAAAAGTAGATCTAAAACTAGGCAAAGATTGGTACGATATGGAGAGATATGATGCCTGAACTACCAGAAGTAGAAACAATTAGAAGGTCTTTAGAACCTTTAATTGAGGGGCAAAAAATAATAAGCGCTAGTATAAATTATCCTAATCTTTTAAAAAATGCTTTGGTTGAAGAGTTTAAAAATGAACTTAAAAACCAAGTTTTACAGAGCATTGGTAGAAGAGGTAAATATTTGATTTTTAATTTTGAATCAAAATTAAAAATGATAGTTCATTTGAGAATGACAGGGCAATTGAGATATGAGAAAAAAGGAAGTAAAATTCTTAAACATACTCACATTATTATTAAGCTTAATTCAGATTATGAACTTAGATATGTTGATGTGAGAAAATTTGGAATGATTTATATAGGCACCTATGATGAAGTTGTAAATCAATCTGGCTGGCATAAATTAGGTCCAGAACCTTTATCAAATGAGTTTAGTTTTAATTATTTTGATAAAATACTAAAAAAATATTCAAATAAAAGAATAAAAGCGTTATTATTAGACCAACATGCTATTGCAGGTATAGGAAATATATACGCTGATGAGATGCTTTTTAGATCTAAAATACATCCACTTTCACTTAGTGGTTGTATTCCTATTGATGTTGCTAAAAAGCTTTATGAAGAAATGAAAGAGGTTCTGACCTTAGGAATAGAGAATCACGGAACGACTCTGAATGATTATGTTGATGGATTTGGGAATACCGGTAGTTTTCAGTTTTCACTTAAAGCATACGGCAGAGAAGATCTGCCTTGTGAGTATTGCCTTAGAGAAATTTCTAAAATTAAAGTGGCAGGTAGAAGCTCTCATATTTGCAATAATTGTCAAATTAGATACTGCTAATTAAGGAGGGCATTAAGATGTATAAAGTTGGAATAACTGGAGGTATTGCTACAGGAAAATCTACAGTAGCAAATTATCTTATTGAAAAAGGATTGCCAGTAATTGATTGTGATAAATTAGCTAAAAAAGCTTTAGAAAAAGACACTGCTGCTTACAAGTCAGTTATTAATAAGTTTGGTAGTGATATAAAACTAGATGATGCTAAAATAGATAGGAAGAAACTTGGGCATATTGTTTTTAATAATAAAAAGAAAAGAAAAATATTGGAAAGAATTGTTCACGAACAAGTTCTAAGAGATGTCCAATCAAAGATAAGAGAATATATATCAGATAAGAAACCGTTAGTATTTATAGATATACCCTTATTATTTGAAGTAAAGTGGGAATTTTTAGTTGATGAAACTTGGGTAGTTTATTGTGACGAGATAGAACAGCTTGATAGAATACAAAGAAGAGACGATCTATCAATTGAAGAAGCAAAGTCTAGAATATCTGCGCAAATACCCATAGACGAAAAAAAAGAGATGGGAGATATAGTTATAGATTCCTCTGTTAGTTATGAAAAAATGTACAAACAGGTTGATTATGAGTTAGAAAGATTAAATAAAAAAAAATAGTCTTGACTTATTAAATTAGTTGAAGTTGGTTGGATAGTAAGCCGAAGTGGCGGAATTGGCAGACGCGCTGTGTTCAGGGCGCAGTGAGATTGATTCTCGTATGGGTTCAAATCCCATCTTCGGCACCAATTGTGGAGGATGTTTTATGAAGAGAGCTATAATTATGTCTTTAATACTTCTTATTTTATTTAGTGGATGTAATCCGGAAGCAGTTGAGAAAGATATTGAACAATATGATGGAACTATGAAAGAAATAGCAGAGCATTTTGTTAATGATTTTGTTTCTAAAGATGTTGATTCTATTCTTGAAAAATATAATTATACTTTGCAAGTTGAGCAAGCTTTGAATAGAATGATGTTTATACAAGTATATTCTCAGATTGAGAATGTAAATGGCGAATTTACAGAAATTGGAGAAAGAACTGAATCAAACTCCCTTGAAAGTAGTATAATTACTTATCAACTAATTTATACAGAAGGTAGTATAAAATTAAATATAGTTTTTGATAATGAGAAGAAAATTGCTGGTTTTAACTACGTTCAAGAAAAAGAAAAAGTAGAATATTCAGAAAGTATAGTAAGTGAAGAAGTTGAATTTGGATCTGAGGAATATCCAATAACAGGTACGATTACTTATCCAAATCAAGAGGATAGTTTTTATGCAGTTATATTAATTCCTGGATCTGGACCAACTGATAGAGATTCAACTCTTTATGAGAATACACCAATGAAAGATCTTGCTTTAGGATTAGCAGATAAGGGAATTGCCTCTTTAAGGTTTGATAAGAGAAATCTTTTATATGGAGATAAGATTGATATCAACTCTTTTACACCATATCAAGAATATATAGCAGATGTTAAATTTGCATATGATTTAATGGTAAATAATGAAAGAATTGATAATGAACATATTTATTTAATTGGTCATAGTCAAGGAGGAAATTTAATACCTGCCTTTGCCAAAGAAGTAGAAGCAGCAGGATTTGTTATTCTCTCTGGAAATGTAACACCTTTACATGAATTGACTATTGATCAACTGGAATACTTATATAATCTTGATGGAGAGCTTTCAGATAAGGAAAAACAAGATTTAGAAGGATATAAAAAGATGAGAGATAACATAAATAACTTAGATGAGAGTAGTGATTTCACTCCACAACAATTAATGGGCGTATCAAAAGATTACTGGCTATTCTATAAAAAGTATGATCCTATAGAGCAAGCTAAAGAAATTAAAGAGCAGGTATTGATTGTTAATGGTTCAAGAGACTATCAAGTTCCAGTGTCTGAATATGAGTTGTGGAAAAATGGATTATCAAATAGAGAGAATGTAACTTTCAAGCTATATGAAGGGATGAATCATTTGCTTTTTAATGGTGAAGGAACTCCTTCTCCTCAAGAATATCTCACAGCTAAAAATATTAGCCAAGAATTAGTCAATGATATTTACAATTGGATTATTAATAAGAATTAAAATAGTACTTACGACCACTTTCTTTTGAAGTATTCTAAAGCAATGGATAGTAGCTTGGTCAAATGTACTGAAATATTAAATAAGGTAGATTTTTAAAACAGATTATAATTTTGTCTGCTCAATTATATATTGTCTCATCAATCTTTTTCTTCTTAAGAGGAAGAAGGTGAGAGAATAATGCTAAACCTGCCTTTTTAAGATTAAAATTTATAACATAGTAATAAATATCTTTTAACCTGTTATAAAATAAATGCTTTATCTAATCTACTTAATTAGCATTTTTAGTGTAATTTATTATGAGTGTTTGCCTTTTTTTACATATAAAAAACCGCCTGTAAAGGCGGTAAGAATTAATTATACACCTACGATAGAGTTTCTTAATTTAGGGTTGACTCTTTTTACCTTTTTTAAATATCTTTCTAAATTTTCTATGGCGTTAATATCTAACTGCTTTCTGTCACTACCAAATTTAGATCTAACACCCTGGCTGGTAACAAACACTACATCATATATCCTCTCAAAATCAACCTCTTTTCCCTGAACAAATAATTTCTGGATTCTTTCGCCAGCAGGATTTTCAATTTTAAAATATAGATTAATCCCAGCGGCGCGTTTAACATAGCCTCCTTTTTGGTCGTAAGGATTGCGAGCAAAGGTTCTCTCTAAATTGATCTCCATCATCTCCCAGAGTTCTTTTCCACTCAACTTAACTGTAGAAACTGGTGGATTAACAGGTATAATGTTCCAGAGATCATTTCGTGTTATTGGTCCAGGAATAATTGGCGCTCCATATCTCCAACCATTAGAAAAAGCCATTTCTGCACCTGTTAGATCTAGTAACGAATCTAATAAAAAATTGTCCATCGTAGATTCCAATATAAAATTACGATGTAAAGCAATTTCTGTATAGCCAAGAACCTCATTTAATTTGTCACGATAGGGGTTAATAACCTTCTCAATTAATGCTTTGACTTCTTCATCTTCAACAATATTTTTTTCAATTGTTAAGAGATCATGCTTGAAATCAACGACCTTTTTATTTTCTATTTCTAAGTCTAGTCTTCCTACAAAAGATCCATGACAGCCTGATTGAATAATTATAGTTTCATTTATTAAGGCAGGTTTATGAACTCTATTATGAGTATGACCACTCAATAAAATATCAATGCCATCAATTTCTTCAGCGAGCTTCGTCTCCTGAGGAAAGCCAAGGTGAGAAAGAATAATTACTAAATCTACTTTCTTTTCCTTTCTGAGTTCTTCAATATAATGGGGGAGCTCTTCTTTACCCAATGTTAAATATATACCTTCACTGAACCAGTCTGGCATCACCTTATCAATTATTGTAGCAGCAATCCCAATTACTCCTACTTTAAGCCCATCATAGTCTTTAATTAAATAAGGATCAAAAATTAACTCATCATTTTTTTCATCATATGCATTAATTGCTAGCATTGGATAATTAAGTTCTTTAGTAAGCTCTATAAAATTTTTTGGACCATAACCAAATTCCCAGTGAGCAGTCATTCCTTCAATTCCCATTTTATTAAGTATAGGAATCATTGCTTTCCCTTTTGAATTAACTGCAGGAAAAGTTCCGTGAATTGTGTCTCCATTGTCTAACACTAAAACCTGATTATTCTTTTCAGCTTTAATCTCTTTAATTAAAGTAGCAATTCGAGCATAACCACCTACTTCTTTATATATCGGTTCTTGTCCGTTCCAGAATAACTCCTGATGAATTTCTAAGTAGGCATGTGTATCATTGATCTGTAATAAAGTTAAATTTTTACTCACTTTAAAACCTCCTATTAGTTTATGTTGTTAAAAGTAACACTATTGCATTAATACTAAGCATTACCAGTACCACCCAGCTAAATATCTTTTCAGGAATATGATTATAGATTTTAATTCCGAGCCATAATCCCAAAAAAAGAGCTGGTATTGCCATTAATGCCTCTAAAAATAAAGGCAAAGT
>JBKHBO010000037.1:0-18707 GCA_046542315.1 Clostridia bacterium | reverse complement strand
CCCCTAAAAATTGTTGTTAGTTTCTGTAGTTACTTATGTTTATAAGTTAATCTCTCTAGTTGTAGAGCCACCTCTAATACTTTTAAGATTGACTTTTATAGAACAGTTTTCACAATTTTTCTTTACAACCCAGCTAAAGTGTTTAGAATTTTTTGCTGGTTCTCCATAACTGAAGTATCTTCTTTCTTGTCCATTCATAAATCCATGTAAATAATCAAATTCGATCTCATTCTTTTCAGAAATTATTTCTACTTGCTCTTTATCATACAATAAACTGAGCTTATCTTTATTTACTGCTTTTATGTCTTTACCTTTATTAGTTATATAGGTAGGTAGATATCCATGATTTTCACATTTGACAGTAATTTTGAACACATTGTTTTCAATCGTTTCAACTTGAATATCTGCAATCTTAGCTGCAGGGAGACTCGAAGCTTGATTTAATGTCCATTGCATATTTTTGAAGCATTCTTGATCAAGCAAGTGCTTTGGTGGATTTTGAACTGCTTCTTTGTAGTCCCAACCACCAATTTCAATCTCTCCAAGTTGAGGATGGTCAAATTTAGTCCAATTGTGAAATCCCTTACTTGATAGTTCTCGGTCATTCCACTCTAATAACTTTAACTCGACTTCTTCAATCTCTTCTTGAGTAGTGCAATTGTGAAGCTTTTCTCTTGATACTCCGGCTCTTTCTTGTCTATCCCATAATTCTGTAGTATAACCTATTATACCTAAGTGTTCATAAGCCCACTCTGTTAGTGTAGAACGATTGTTTGATTTAACATCGCTATACCCTGTAGCATAATAGCCTTCTCTAGCTATTTCTTTTGTAGCTCTTAGATCTTCAGGATCCATGTCTTCGTCTTGGTATGTATAAGGATTACGATAGAAGAAACCACCAGTAGTGTGGAAACAGTTTAGCAAGCCAATATTTTTATGGTCTAATATAAAATCGACTATAGTTTTGGCTTCTGGTTCTGAAGTTGGATAAGGGCCTGCTGATATATTATCCTTATCAAAATTTGATGGGAAATTTCTATTTAAGTCTAGTCCCCAAGGCGTTTTGTGATAATCAAATTCTTTTCCATCATACTCTTGTATCATACCTTCTTGATATATCTTATAAAACTCACCTTCAAACTCACTAGGGCGCCTAGGCAACATGATACGAGAGTCCTTTTTAGATATTTTCCATTCGCCTTTTTCATCATCTCTAACGCGCATCAAAAGAATCTTGCCATCATCGTTTATGTCTTGTGGGTGTAATCCTGGTAACTCAGAGATATTATTCTCTGGGTATGGTCTTACACTACTTCTTAAAGAGTATGGCGTGGTTAAATATTTTTCTGCTCCATCAGGATTTACTCTTGGTAATATATAAAAGGTTTTGTTATCAACTAAGCTAGTAACTTGAGCATCCTTTTTATACATCTTGGTTAGATAATCAATCACTTTTAGGCATACCATTGCTCCTGTAACTTCACCAGCATGGATATTTCCGTCGACATAAATAGCGGGTTTCTCTGAAGGGTCTCCAGTAGATTTATTTGTTATTGTAACTACCCAGATATCTCTTTCTTCCCAGCTCTTTCCAGCAACATCAATATCAACGAGATCAGAAAAATCATCTTTAACTTGATAAATATAATCTTTAATCTCTTGATAAGTGTAATAGTGTGTAAAATCAATCAATTTTTTACTCATAAATTAATCCTCCTATTTTCTTTAAGATAGTATTTCGATATTTGAAAGAGTTCTCCTGCAAAAATCAGTTTATATTATCAAATTCTATTCTTTTAGCTATTTCTTTACTAGTTTCAGTATCAAAAATTTCCTCAACTAGCTCTAATGCAAGGTTTATTCCTGAACTAACACCTGCTGCATACCAAATTTTTGGATTAGTTTCATTCTTAACAACTTTTTCACTTACTATAATCATATCATCATATCTTTGAGTCATCTCATCTAAAGCTGTATAATGTGAAGTAGCAGTTAAGCCATTAGTGGTTAAGGATTCACTTATGATAAAAGAACCTGTGCAAACTGAACATAGGTACTTGAGATTATCTAGTTGTGCTTTAATAAATGATTTGATGCTTTCATTATACATTGCTTGATGTCTACCATTCCCTCCAGGCACTATCAAAATGTCATATTTTGTATTATTCTCAAGAGTAGTGTTTGGAAGAAATCTTAATCCATTAAAAGCGGTTACTATCGAGTTGTTTTCTGCTATTAAATCTATTGTAGCAGAACCAGGGTTTAACTTGTTTATATAGGATAAGGTTTCAAAAGGGCCGACAAAATCAAGTTCTTCAACATCATTAAATACTAAAATACCAATTTTAAACATGATTCACCTCTAAATTTTAGTCTTTTAAATATTTCTTTGTTAAATGATATTATAATGGTAAAATACTATTTAGGCAAAATCTTATAGGAGGGTTATTATGAATGTTTATGATAAAGCTTATGAGTTAGCAAAAGCTATAAAATCTAGTGCTGAGAAGAAGAATTTACTAAATGCAAAGAAAAAGGTTGAGAAAGACCAGAAAACTAAAGAAATGTATGATGATTTAGTAGAATTACAGCTTCAACTTCAACAAAAGCATTTAAAAGGTGATAATATAAGTGAAGAAGATATAGAAAAATTGCAAAAGAAACAGGAAATAGCTTTGTTGCATTCTGATATACAAGCTCTTTTTGAAGCAGAAAGAAGAGTTGCAATTATGTTTGAAGAAGTTCAAAAGATAATTTATGAAGCAATCGAAGAATAAATAGGAGGAGTTTGATGCTTTCAAGTGGAATAGTTGGACTACCAATGACTGGTAAAACAACTTTATTTAATTTATTAACAAAAAGAAATGAAGACACGTCTAAATTTTTTTCTGGCAAGACTAAAACCAACAAAGGTGTAGCAGAAATACCAGATAAACGGGTTGACAAACTAATAGAAGTTTACAATCCAAAGAGAGGCACATATGCTACATTAGAGGTTGTAGATGTGGCTGGTTTAGTAAGGGGCGCAAGTTCTGGTGCAGGTGTAGGGAATAACTTTATTGAAGACGTAAGATCTTCAGATGCTTTAATTCATGTTGTTAGAGCATTTAATAACAAAGATATCCCTCATATTGAAGAATCAATCAATCCTATGAGAGACATCGAAACTGTTAATATGGAATTACTATTTTCTGATTTAGAGTTTGTTGAAAAAAGAATGGAAAGAATAAAAGATTCTAAAAAAGTTACAGAAGAGCAGAAAGAAGAGTTAATAGTACTAGAGTATATCTACAATGAACTTAGTGATGAGATTCCATATTATCAAATAGAGTTTAATGAAGAGCAAGAAAGAATTATGAAACCTTATAAGTTTCTGACTAATATTCCAATGATTTTAGTAATAAATTTAGATGATGACCAACTACAAAACAAAAGTTACGATCAAAGAGAAAAAATAATTGAGTATGCAAAAAACAAAGATATGAGAGTAATTGAAACTTCACTACAAACAGAAATAGAGATTTCGCAACTTGATAAGGAAAGTCAGCAAGATTTCTTAGACGATTTAGGGATTGATGAGCCAGGCGTGAATTTAGTTGCAAAAGCTATGTATAATATTTTGAACCTAATAAGCTTTTTTACTGTAGGTGAAGATGAGGTAAGAGCATGGACAATTAAAAAAGGTTTAAATGCACAACAAGCTGCTGGGAAGATTCACTCTGACTTAGAAAGAGGATTCATTAGAGCAGAGACTGTATCATATGAAGATTTTAAAAATGCAAATTATTCTATGACTACAGCTAAAGAGATGGGAGTTTGGAGACTAGAGGGTAAGGGCTACATTGTAAAAGATGGAGATATTTTAAATATCAGATTTAATGTATAGGAGTTTTCTTTATGGATAAAAAAATAGTTGAAATAATTGATTGGTTAAGAGATTTTAGCGACAAAACGAAAACAGATGGATATGTATTTGGTTTAAGTGGTGGGATTGACTCGGCTTTAGTAGCTGCTTTATGTGAAATTGCTTGTCCTGGAAAGTCACTAGGAGTAATTATGCCTTGCTTTTCTGATCCAATGGATGCTAAAGATGCTTATTTGGTAGCAGAAAGCATCGGGTTAGAAACACTTGAAGTTAATTTGGATGATACTTTTGCCACACTTTATAAGGAAATTTCAATGCATACCGCTGATGAAAACAAGCTAGCTAAAGCCAATGTTAAGCCTAGATTAAGAATGACAACTTTGTATTATTATTCTAATTATTACAATAAATTAGTTGTTGGTACAGGAAATAGGGATGAAAGATATGTCGGTTATTTCACAAAATGGGGAGATGGAGCTGCTGACATTATGCCAATTACTCATTTATCAAAAGAAGAAGTTTATAACTTTTCTAGAGAGTTAAATTTACCAGAAAAAATTATAGATAAAGCTCCTTCTGCTGGATTATGGATAAACCAAACTGATGAGCAAGAAATGGGATTTAGTTATCAAATGATAGATGATTATATTAAAGGAAAAGATGTGCCTAATGAAATAGCAAATAGAATTAAAAAAATGCATAAAGGAAGCAGGCATAAATTTATATTGCCACCTACTTTTAAAGGTGATAAGTAATGGCAGGACATTCAAAGTTTGCAAATCGGAAACATAGAAAAGCAAAACAAGATAAGAAGAGAGCAAAATTATTTACAAAGATAAGCAGAGAAATTACTATTGCTGTTAAAGAGGGTGGAGATGATCCTGAGTTTAATCCTAGACTAAGGTTAGCTTTGGATAATGCCAAAACTAATAACATACCAAATGATAATATAAAAAGGGCTTTGGAAAGAGGACTTGGGAAAACAGGAGACGCTGATTTTGAAGAATTTATTTACGAAGGATATGGCCCTGGAGGTGTGGCTATTCTATTAGAGATGGCATCAGATAATAGGATGAGAGCAGCAGCAGACGTTCGTCATATATTAACAAAACATGGCGGTTCGTTAGGCCAAGATGGGTGTGTAGCTTGGATGTTTAATCGCAAAGGCGTAATTACAGTCAAGAAAAGCGACAAGTATAGTTATGATGACTTAATTTTGATAGTATTAGAAGCTGGAGCAGAAGATATAGAAGTTGAGGATGAGGCATATCTAATTTTAACAGACTATACGAATCTATATTCTCTAAAAGATTCACTAGAAGATGTTGGTTTAAATATAGAAGAGTCATCGATTGAATTTATAGCAGAAAACACTTTAAATATACCAAAAGAGTATGAGGCTGAAATTGAAGAACTGTTAGATGACTTAGAAGACTGTGAAGATGTACAAAATATATACACAAACTTAGATTAATGGAAACTATTTGAAATTTAACAATAGTTTCTTTTCTTTTATATATGACAGATGACTAAATAATAGACTATAATAATATATAATAGAGTCATTAGGGTGGGATTAGCATGGCACGTCAAATTCGATTAGGGGATTTATTAGTAGAGAGAGGTTTAATAAAGCAAGAAGAGTTAAGAGATGCACTATCAAAACAACAAGAAATGAACCTGCGCTTAGGTGAAACATTGGTAGAAAGTGGTTACGTTACAGAAGATGATATTGCAATAACTTTGAGTGACCAATATAATATACCTTTTGCACAAATTTCTAATTTAACTTTTCAACCAGAAGCTTTAAATTTGCTAAATCAATCATTAGTTGAAAAACATCAAGTAGTGCCTATAGCAGTAGAGGATGATGTTTTGACACTGGCAACTGCGGATCCTACGGATGTTATGGCTTTAGATGATATACATTATCAAACTGATAAAAAATTAAAATTAGTAGTTGTTACAAAGCGTGATATTGAGAGAGCTATCGAGTGGTTATATTTAGAGCCTTCAGGAGATAATGAAAGAACACTCAGGATGACTGACATAGTTAATATTTCTGATGATGATGCTCCTTTAATTAGAATGGTTAATGCAATGATCTTGCAAGCGGTAGAAGATCAAGCAAGTGACATACATGTTGAACCAGGAGATTATAATCTTAAAGTCAGGTATAGAGTTGATGGACAACTCCAAGTATTAAGAGAGTTAAGTATGGACTTGCATAATCCAATTGTTGCTAGATTTAAGATAATGTCTAATCTTGATATATCTGAAAGAAGATTACCACAAGATGGTGCATTTAGGCAGATTATTAAGGGAAGAGAAATTGACTTTAGAGTTTCAATTATTCCTACAATAAGGGGAGAGAAAGTAGTTTTGAGAATACATGATAATACTCAAAACAAGTTCTCCATAGAAAGCTTAGGAATGCAGCCAAATATAGTAAATGAAGTAAGGAATGTTTTGAAATTACCATATGGTATGTTATTAGTAACAGGACCTACAGGCAGTGGTAAGACAACAACTTTATATAGTTGTCTAGAAATATTAAATAGTCCTTATAAAAACATAATAACGATAGAAGACCCTACCGAATATAGATTAAATGGAATAAATCAAGTTACTATAAACGCAAGGATTGGATTGACTTATGCTAGTGTATTAAGAGCCGTTTTGAGGCAAGACCCAAACATTGTAATGGTTGGAGAGATTAGAGACACAGAAACTGCAGAAATTGCAATTCGGGCAGCATTAACAGGGCATTTAGTTCTAAGCACATTACATACTAATGATGCAGCTAGCACACTAACAAGGCTAATAGACATGGGAGTGCCAGAGTTTTTAATAGCTTCTTCAGTTGTAGGTATAATAGCTCAAAGACTAGTTAGAAAAGTTTGTCCAAGATGTCATGAAGAATATATTGTTAGTGATGAAGAACCGCTTTGGCAAGCTCTGGATGTAGAGAAACATTTAGGTGAGGATATAAACCAAGTGAAACTAAAAAAAGCTGGCAGAGGTTGTACTCATTGTTACAATACAGGGTACAAAGGAAGAGTAGGCGTTTTCGAGTTCTTAAAATTAGATGAAGAAATTACAAAAATGGTAGTAGAAAGAGAGCCAGCATCAAAAATAAAAAGCTATGCTCTTAGCAATTTAGATATGACTACATTGAAAGATGATGCTGCGATAAAAGTGTTGCAAGGCATCACTACTGTGGAAGAGTTAATGAGCATATCCTATATAAAGCAAGAATAGGTGGATTTAGATGAATTTAGTGCTTAATAGTTTAAAGGAAATGATAAATAATAATGCATCAGATCTACACATTGAGATAGGGATGCCTCCTATTTATAGAGTAAATGGAAACATTATTTCGATTACAAAACAAAAAGTTAGTGAAAATATGGTAAATGAGGTTGTAAAAAAGATAACTAATGACCATGAATATGAAAAGTTAAGGAAGAAGGGTGAAGTTGATTTCGCTTTTTCTATTCCGAATATAGCCAGATTTAGAGCTAATGTTTTTAGAACACAGGGAAAATTAGGTTGTTCTTTCAGAATAATACCTAATAATGTTCCTAGTTTTGCTTCACTTAATATGCCAAAAGAGTTATTAAAACTTGCTGATAATGAATCAGGTTTAGTGATTTTAACTGGGCCTACAGGGAGTGGAAAATCTACTACTTTAGCTGCTCTAATAAATCATATAAATGAGAACTTCAGTAAGCATATTATAACCTTAGAAGATCCAATAGAATTTATTCATTCAAATAAAAAATCCCTTATTAGACAAAGAGAAGTTGGAAAAGATACAATATCTTTTGCATCAGGTCTAAAAGCATCTTTAAGAGAAGATCCAGATGTTATTTTAATAGGAGAAATGAGAGATGCTGAAACAACAGATATTGCACTCAAAGCTGCTGAAACAGGGCATTTAGTTTTTGCTACAATGCACACACCTGGAGTAGTAGAGTCAATTGATAGGATTTTAGGAATATTTGAGCCACATCAAAGAAAACAAGTAGCTGTTCAGCTTGCGATATCTTTGAAAGGATCAGTTTTTCAAAAGCTATTACCAAAAGTAGATCAAGGGAGAATTCCAGCAATAGAATTACTAATAGTTAATTCAGCAGTAAGAAATTTGATTAGGGAAGAGAAAACTTTTCAGTTAAACTCAGTTATGCAAACAAGTGCTGAACAAGGAATGCTTACCATGGATAACTCTATAAAGAAGTTATATGAAAGCAACTTAATATCAGAGTCCACATACAAAAGAATGATACCAACTAAAGGGTGATAAAATGCCAGAGTATAGTTTTAAAGCTAGAAATAAAGCAGGAACTGTTGAGTCAGGAGAAGTAAGTGCTGATAGTAAAAGGGCTGCTTTAAATATTTTGAAAGAAAGAGGCCTTTATGTCTCAAATATAAATCATAAAAAAATTAGTTTAAAAGGTTTTAGCAAAAACTTCAATTTTTTCAGTGGTGGTCTAGATTCTAGAGATTTATCAATATGGGCAAACCAGTTCCAAGCTATGTATACAGCAGGAGTACCTATTTCTTTTATTATTACCACTTTAGCTCAACAAACAGATAATAAAAAATTTAAAGCAGTTCAACAGGACATTTTAAGTGATATTAAGCAAGGCATCCAAATAGGTAATGCTATGGAAAAACATCCTAATTATTTTCCAGAGTTAATGGTAAATATGTTTAAAGTTGGTGAAGAAGCAGGGGTAATGGAAGAATCTCTTGACCAAATAGTAAAGTTTTATGATCAAGACTATGAGATGAAGCAAAAATTACGTACTGCAATGTATTATCCTGTTGTAATATTAGTAATGTCTATAGTAGTTATATGGGTTTTAATGACGCAGATGGTTCCCGCTTTCGTTCAAGCATATGCAGAGCTTGGTGGAGATTTACCTTTACCGACTCGAGTATTAATAAGTGTTAGCGACTTTTTAGTTAATCAAGGGATATTTGTTTTTGTTTTAATGGTAAGTATATTCTTCTTTATTGTGTTTTGGAAAAGGACAAATAGAGGAGCTAAATTCTTCGATTATATTGGATATAAACTGCCAGTTTTAGGAAAGCTAAAGCATTTAAATTCTTTAGCAAGATTTTGTAGAATATTCTCAACCCTACAAGGGCATGGTATTGATATAATTACCTCTTTATCATTAATAGAAAGAAGTTTAGGAAGTCCCCTAATGAGTAAAGCTGTTATTGAAGCAAGAGATAGAGTACTTCAAGGAAATACTATGTCACAAGCATTTAAAGAAGATAAGTATTACCCACCTTTAGTAGTCAATATGCTATCTGTAGGAGAAGAGTCTGGCAGAGTTGATATTATGATGGGAAAAGCTGCTTCATTATATGAGCTTGATGTTAAAAATATGAGCGAAAGAGTTGATAAGTTATTAGAGCCGGTTATTAATTTAGGACTGGCAGTAATAGTTGGAGGAATTCTAATAGCAGTTATCGTCCCTATGTTTAGTATGTATACTTTAATTGGAGATTAAACCATGAAATATTTAAAAAGCTTGCTCTTTTTTATAGAGCAAGCTTTTATAATTCAGTATTGATGTATAAACTAATAAATTGAAAAGTTCTACTTATAGAAAGGTGGAGACAAATGTCTAGCTAAGAATTCATATGCTTTAAATCTGATTTCTTTGGCTTCTTTAGTGTCTATCCTATCAAATACATGACCACCAGGAGCATTATCATAAATTTCATACTCAAAGTCTTTACCTTCTGCTTTAAGTGATTTTATTAGATGCTCTACTTCTAAAACATTTACGTCTTCGTCACTAGTTGTTGTATGAATTCTTAAAGGTGTCTCTAATTTATGTGCATGCCAAGCTGGAGAGCGTTTTTTATACTCAGCAGGACTTTCAACTGCTGTTTTACCAATATGGTAATCTGCAGAGTACAAGCTATGATAGAATTCGCCTTTATAGGCCATTCTTGCAACCAAATCACTTACTGGGACTCCTGCATATGCAGCAGTATAGCTTTCTGGGTGGTTAAAGATATTAAACAATGTGTGCAAGCCTCCATGTGACCATCCCATTATTCCAACTTTTTCTGCATCAACATTTTCAATATTTTCTACAGCCCAATTTCTAGCGGCGTAAGTGTCTTCTGTTTCTAACCCGCCGTAATCAATTAGCTTATAGTATTGTTCTCCATAGCCAGTACTACCTCTGTACTCGGGAGATACAACAATATAGCCTTGATCCAATAACTCCTCGATTATATGGTAATCTCTAGTAGCTATACTAGCATGAACTCCACCATGAATGTAAACCATTAAAGGGCGTTTTTCATCTTCTTTAATATTCTTTGGAACAAAAGTATAAATCCATAATACAAAAGGATTTCCTTTGTTTTGGTCTGACTGAGCAGTAGTATTTGCTGGAGCTGGACCAATGATTCTCCATTTATCTACTTTAGCTTTGTCGCCTAGATATTGGTGCCATAAGACATCATCAATTGCTTTTCCTAAACTTTGAAGATGAAATGTGTTATTATCTCTCATTTTTTGAATAAAATCATCCATTTTAAAACCTCCTCACTATATAATTTCGATATTTGACTAAGATATCCTTCTTACATACTAAGGTTTTTAGGACTAATTAGTTCCATATCTTTTTTACACATGGGACAATTTTCAGGATCATATGACGGTATATCAAGCGTTATAAGTGAGTGCTGATTCTCATGCAGTTTTACTTTACCATTACTGCGGTCTACAATAATAGCAACTCCGACAACCTCTAAGTCAGCTTTTTCGCAAGCTTCCATAACTTTTCTTACAGATCCTCCAGTTGATACAGCGTCTTCAATTACTAAAACTTTTGTGCCTGGTGCTTCATTAAAGCCTCTTCTAAACTCCATGCCATTATCAGATTTTTCTGCATATATTGCTTTTAAACCCAAGTGACGAGCTAATTCATAAGATAAAATGATGCCTCCCATAGCTGGTCCCACAATGACTTCTGCATCGGTGTCTTTAAATTCTTTTGCAAGTTCTTTGACAACTTCTTCTGTATGATCTGGGTGTTGCATTAGTTGTGAGCACTGTAAAAAAGTAGGGCTATGCTTTCCAGATGTTAATAAAAAGTGCCCATTTAATATTACTCCAAGTTCTTCAAAAAGCTCAAGATAATTTTTTTTCATTATAATCTTCCTTTCAAATAATCATTATATCCATTTTTCATTTCTTCCAAGACTAGCTTTGCAGCTTCTCTACGATTTTCAGCATTCCTGATTGGTCTTCCAATAACTAAATAATCTCCACCATCTTTAATAGCTTGATATGGTGTGGTAATTCTTTTTTGGTCGTTTTTGACTGACCAACTAGGTCTTATGCCAGGTGTAATTGTTAAAAAATCTTCTCCACAAGCTTCCTTTACAATCTTGATTTCCTGTGGAGAGCAGACTACACCAGCTAAACCTGCTTTTTTAGTCATAATTGCTAAATTTCTAACTGATTGTTTCACTTCCTCTTTAATCCCAATTTCTTTTAGATCATCTTTACTTAAAGATGTTAGGATAGTTACAGCTATACCAATAGGCGGTTTTTCTACTTCTGCTTCTTTTAGACCTAAAGAAGCACTTTTTAGCATTTGAGGTCCACCAGTAGCATGAAAATTTGTCATTTCTACTCCAAGATTAGCTAGTACTCTAGCTCCATTTTGGACTGTATTAGGGATATCGTGTAGTTTAAGATCTAAAAATACTTTGCCACCAAGATAGTGAATTTTCTCTATTAATGAATTTCCAACAGAATAGTATAGTTGCATTCCAATTTTAAAGTATCCTATTAAGTCATGAAGGTCTTCTACAATTTCTAAAGCTTCTCTTTCAGAATCTACATCCAATGCTAAGATTAATCTCTCTCTTAAATTATCATTCATATTAATTTCCTTTCCAAGATAGTCCGACAATTTCAGTAATGTTACTATAACTTTGCTTATCTAGATAGAGCTCGATTTCTTCAATGAGTTTTTTATGCACCTGAGGATCAACAAATATGCTTGTACCAACTTGAACTGCACTGGCTCCTGCAAGAAAGAATTCTATTGCATCTTTTCCATTAGCAATTCCTCCCATGCCTATAATTGGAAGGGAGACTGCTTGACTTACTTGATAAACCATTTTTAAGGCAACTGGTTTAATAGCAGGACCTGATAAACCACCATAAATATTTCCTAATATAGGTTTTTGGGTATCAATGTCTATCGCTATACCAGAAAGAGTATTGATTAAAGAAATGCTATCTACTTTAGCAGCTTCGCAGGCTTTAGCAATTTCTATGATGTCAGTAACATTTGGAGATAGCTTTGCAATTAATGGTATATTGCTAATATTCTTTAGAGATTTTAATAATTTATATGCAACTTCTGGGTCTGTTCCAAAGGCCATTCCACCTTCTGTCACATTAGGACAAGATATATTTATTTCTAAAGCATGAATACCTTCTTGATTTTGACACTGCTTTACAACTTCTTCATATTCTTTTTGAGTGTGCCCAACAACATTTAAGATTACTTTTGCGTTTTGTTTTTTAAGAAATGGTAAATCTTGATCAAGAAAATGTTCAATCCCTGGATTTTGTAAACCAATTGAGTTTAACATTCCAGAAGCTGTTTCATAAACTCGAGGAGGAGGGTTACCAATCCACTCTGTTATTGAGGTGCCTTTAGTTACAACAGCTCCCAACTCATGGGGTTTTATATAGTCAATATAATCTCTACCATAACCAAAAGTACCAGAAGCAGAAAAGACTGGGTTATTGAAAGTTACGCCAAACATTTTTGTTTCAAGCATATTATTCATTGATTACAACTCCTTTTGCCTCAAATATTGGGCCATCTTTACATACGTGAGAGTATCCTCCATCTGAATTTTTAACAGCGCATCCTAAACATGCTCCTACACCACATGCCATATATTCTTCTAAAGATATGTAGGTAGGAAGATTAGTTTGAGGAATATTTTGTAACATGATCTTAGGACCACATGCAAAAATAGCGTCAAAATCTTGTTTCTCTAAGACTATGCTTGCTAGTTGACAACTGTTCCCACAAAAATATTGACTAATCTCATCTGTAGAAATGTGCAAGTTGCATTTTACATCTTTGAAAAGATTAACAATTTCAAGCTGATCATTTTCTGAAAATCCTAAAACTACATCTGGTTGCACATTTTTCTCATTAAATTTTCTTACTAAAAACTTAAGAGGAGCCACCCCTATGCCTCCACCAATAATTAATGGTTTTTGATAATCAAGACTAAAACTATTTCCTAATGGACCCATCAAATTAACCATGTCACCAGGTTTTAGCGTAGAAAAGTGAGATGTTCCTTTTCCAACAACTTTATATAATAGCGAGATAGTATTGTTTTCAAAATCAACATCAAATATACTTAAAGGTCTTCTCAGGTATGTCTCATTTTGGTTGTTGCAGCTTACGTGGACAAACTGACCAGGTTTAATTGAATAAGCAAATTTATCAGCTTTTAACTCCATTAAATAGATGTCACTACATATTTTTTGGTTATTCTTTACTTCTAGGTCTAATAGTTTTTTATCACTCATTGTTTTCCTCCATATATTTTGTTTCTCCATTGACAATTGTTCTTATGATTTTTCCATAAAATTTTTGATTTAACCAAGGAGAGTTTTTACTTCTACTAGCAATTAAATCTTTATCATATACAAACTCTTTGTCTAAATCGATTATAGTTAAATCCGCAGGTGAACCTATTGATAAATTTCCTCTATCTAAATTAAATATTGAAGCAGGTGAAGATGTAAACTTTTCTACTAAAGACGTTACATTCATCAAGCCAGACTTTACTAGATTTGTGTATAGAACTGGAAAAGCAGTTTCAAGACCAATAATTCCATTTGGTGCTTGATCAAAGTTTTGCTCTTTTTCACTTGGTGAGTGTGGAGCATGATCTGTTGCAACTGCTTGTATGATTCCATCAAATAGGCCTTTTTGGCAAGCTAGCATATCTTCTTTAGTTCTTAAAGGGGGGCTCATTTTAAGATTTGTATCGTAAGGTCTACTGAGAAATTCATTCTCATTTAGAACCAAGTGATGAGGAGTAACTTCACAGGTTACATTAATTCCAGATTTTTGAGCCTTTTCAATAATTTCAATTGATTTTTTAGTACTCACATGTGCTATGTGTATATGAGAGTTAAATTTTCCTGCTAATATCACGTCTCTTGCAATCATCACTTCTTCTGATAAACCTGGAGTTCCTGCTAAACCAAGCTTAGTAGATACAAAGCCCTCGTTAATTACACCTGGTTTACTAAGATTATGATCTTCTTCGTGTAATACAATTGGCATATCAAGATTGCTAATATAGTCTAAAGCATTCTTCATAAAATTTGCATTCATTATTGGCATTCCATCATCTGAGTAAGCTACTACACCTTTTTCTTTTAACCCAAGTAAATTAGTTAATTCAACACCTTCTAAACCTTTAGAAACTGCTCCAATAACCTCAATTTTTACTAAATTATTATCTTTAGCTTTGAGTTTAAGATAATCAACTAAATATGTGTTATCAATAACCGGATTAGTGTTTGGCATAACACAAACTGTTGTATATCCACCCTTTAATGCTGATAAAGAACCTGTTTCTAAAGTTTCCTTATTGGTAAATCCCGGTTCCCTAAAGTGTGCATGAATTTCAACAAATCCAGGAGTTATAAGTTTATCTGTTGCATCAATAATAGGAAAGTCGGTTTCAATGCCATTTTCTATCTTTTCGATGAAACCATTTTTGATCAAAATGTCACTAATTTGATCAAATTTATTTTCTGGATCAATAACGCGTCCGCCTTTAATTACAAAATTATTCATTATTTTCTCCCCCTAAGAGTATTGCTATTATAGCCATTCTTATATAAACACCGTTTTCTACTTGCTGCAAAATAATAGATTTTTCTGAATTAGCTACCTTTGAAGATATCTCAACTCCTCTATTCATTGGACCAGGATGCATAATCAAGGCATTTTCTTTAATTTTAGATAAATGTTTGTCTTTTAAGCCATAAAATTTAAAGTATTCAGATAAGCTTGGTATATAACCACTTAATTGTCTTTCTTTTTGAATTCTCAATGCCATAATTGCATCATAATTAAGTATTTCTTCGATATTATTTGTAACCTTTACACCTAGTTTTTCTGCTTCTTCAGGTATGAAAGTAGATGGACCTACTAGAGTCACTTCTGCTCCCAAGGTTTTTAGTGTGTATATATTGCTTCTAGCAACTCTGCTATGTCTTATATCTCCTATAATTGCAATTTTCTTCTTTTCTAAAGAGTTGTAAATTTCTACTAAAGTAAAGGCATCTAAAAGAGCTTGAGTAGGATGTGCATGCATACCATCTCCAGCGTTTATGACTGGTTTGTCAATATATTTGGATAAGAATTGTGAAGAGCCTGCTTGGTTATGTCTGAGGATAAAAAGATCAACACCCAAGGCAATCAAATTTTTCGCAGTATCAATTAATGATTCACCTTTAACAACAGAGCTTGTACTTGGAGAAAAATCAAGAATGTTTAAGCCAAGTTTGCTAGAAGCTTGGTAAAAAGATCCCTTAGTTCTAGTGCTTGGTTCATAGAAGAGAAATCCAATTGTTTTATTGGGAAAAGTTTGTTTTAAATCTAAATCTTTATTTTCTTTATAGTGTTTTGCAAGGTTAAATATGTTTTCTAACTGATTTTTAGATAAACATTCTGTATCTAAAAGATTGGTAAGATTGGTACTTGAGGTCAAAATAATCATTCCTTCCAATAAAAAAACCTTCCTATAGCCGGTAGGAAGGTTTTATAACTTAAAAATTTTCCCCTTACCGGCCTCTCTGGACCGTTTTAAAGGTATTCTTATATATTGATTTTATGTAAGATTAGCAAAATCAAGTAGCTTTGTCAATGAAATAGTGAAGTTCTAACTATATTTTATTGTTATTTTTTATCTCGTTTAATAGAGGTATTTTAGAATCTAACTAGAAATATAGTAAAGGAGTAAAGTAATAAAAGGAGATGGAGATATGTCAGAATTGGTTAAACATTTTAATGAGAGAATGGATGAAATCTTAGCAGTTATCAAAAGTGTAGTTGAGCATGAGTCCCCTTCAGATGAAAAAGAGGCTATAGATAAGTTGGTTAATTATCTTGATGATTTATATTCTAACAAAGGATTTAAAACATCTGTTATAGTAAATGAAGACAGAGGCAATCATCTGTTAGTTGAACATTTGGTTCCTAAAAGCGAAAAAGACCTTTTAATATTATGTCATATTGATACAGTGTGGCCACTTGGTACTATTAAAGAAATTCCCTTTAGTAATAAAGATGGAGTCTTAAAAGGACCTGGTGTGTTTGATATGAAAACAGGAGCGGTTCAATCAATCTTCGCACTTGAAGAAGCTGTAAGTAGAGATAAATTAAGTAATAAAAATGTAAGAATTTTATTTAATAGTGATGAAGAGATAGGATCTAGTACTTCTAGAGCGATTATTGAAGAGTTGGCAAAAAAAAGCAATTGTGTATTAGTTCTTGAACCTTCTGTTCCACCGTTTGGTTCTCTAAAGACATTTAGAAAAGGCGTGGGGAGATTTGATTTAGAAATTAAAGGTAAAGCCTCTCATGCAGGTAGTGCACCAGAAAAAGGTATTAGCGCAATAAATGAACTTGCACATCAAATTATAGATTTGAATGGATTAGCTAATAAAGAATTAGGAACGACAGTAAATGTAGGAACGATTAGTGGCGGATCTAAGACTAATGTTGTAGCAGCTAATGCTAAAGCGACAATTGATGTTAGGATAGAGACAATGGAGGAAGCACAAAGAATTACTAAAGATATTTTAGATAGAAAACTGTTTGTAACAGGAGCAGAAGTAGTAGCAAAGGGTGGTATTAACAGACCACCTATGATTAGGACAGAAAAAACTGTTGAAATGTTTAATTTAGCTAAAGATATCGCTAATGACTTAGGATTTGAATTGAAAGAAGCTTCCACTGGCGGTGGAAGTGATGGTAATTTTACTGCTGCTTTAGGGGTTCCAACTATTGATGGACTTGGTGCAGTTGGAGATGGTGCTCATGCAACTAGAGAACATACTATTGTTAAACATATTCCAGAAAGAACTGCTTTATTAGTAAGGTTATTAGAAGAACTATAAGGAGGGCATACGATGGAAGAACAAAGAAAAATATTAGCTGACTTGTATCTATCAAGAAATGGAGCTGACTTTGTCGAAGAGTTAGTAGAAAAATTTGGTTCCCGTTTTGGTGGAAGTGAAGAAGAAAGACTTGCTGCTGATTTTATAAAAAAGAAAATGGAGTCTTATGGTATAAAAAACGTTAAGAAAGAAAAGTTTACTTGCAATGGCTGGGTTCGAAAGGGCACTAGACTAAGTATAACTGACCCTATAGTTAAAGAAGTGGATTGTATTGCATTGCCATTTTGTCCTAAGGGAGAAGTTGAAGCAGAGTTAGTATATTTAGGTGATGGTGACCCACAGGCTTATGAAGATAATAGAGATAAACTTAAGGGTGCAATCGCAATGGTAAACACAGCAAACCCAAAGTTTTATCATAGGAGCATGCATAGAGGTGAAAAACTAGGTAGAGCCATAGAAGCAGGAGCAATTGGATTTGTTTGGATGAGAGGTGAACCTGGAGGATTGCCAGAAACGGGGTCTGCTCGCTTTAATAAAGCAAGCGAAATACCAGCAATTTCAGTATCTTATGAGACTGGTCACTATATATTAAGGCAAGCAAGAAACAATACAGTTAAATTAAAGATAACAAGTGAAAATATTATACAAGATACTCATTCGTTCAATGTCGTAGGAGAAATAAAAGGAATAGAGAAACCAGAAGAGATCATTTTAATTGGCGGACACTATGACGGACATGATATTAATGAATCAGCTAATGACAATGGAGCTGGCACTGCTGTGGTTATGGAAGCAGCAAGGGCTTTAGCATCATTTGATGGCAAACTAAAAAGAACTGTCCGTTTTATTGCATTTGCAGAAGAAGAAACTGGACTAATTGGTTCTGAAAATTATGTAAAAGATCATATTAATGAAAATTTTGTATTTATGCTCAACCTTGATGGTGCAGGTAGAGGGTTTAATGGAACTTTCTCATTGCAAGGTTGGTCTGAAAATATTAAATTCTTCAAAGAGATTTTTAAAGATATGTATGAAAGCGATATTTCTATTGGAGATAAAATCAGTCTTTATTCAGATATGTATTACTTTGCTTCTAATGGATTCCCAGCAGCGTCCTATTCGTCATCGGCACCTTCATCTTCTGGTGCACCAAGAGGATATGGACATACGTTCTGGGATAGCTTAGATAAGTTAAATCCTAAAGCTATACAAATGGATGCATCAATGGTCGCTCGGTTAATCTACATTTTATCTCAAAAAGAATCACTTCCTATGAAGAGGAAAACACCAACAGCGTTTAGGCGAAAGCTTGAAGAGATGGGATATATTGATGTATTGAAGTATGAAACTAGAGAGATACCAGGAGAATAAATTAAAGGCTCGCATAATACGCGGGCCTTTGTTTAGTTATGTCTTAGTTTTTGGTATAATTAAAAGATGATGGTAAAATTAAGATGCTTTCTTAAACTTAATATTACTATCGGTACTAAATGATTAGTTCTAGTAGTTTAACTTTTTGATATATTGAATCTATAGTATAATAACTATATTAATTAAGGAAGGTGTCTGTTTGGATAATATAATAGTAGAAAAAAAATGGAAAAAGAATAT
>JBKHBO010000036.1:0-18718 GCA_046542315.1 Clostridia bacterium | reverse complement strand
GCGATAGCTGGGTGTAAAATACCTGAAATAGCGAGCGGGACAGCTACTAAGTTGTAAATAAAAGCCCAAAAAAGGTTTTGCTTAATTTTTCTAAAAGTAGACTTTGAAAGCTTTATTGCACTTATTACTGACAACAAACTTCCTTGCACAAGAGTAACATCTGAAGCTTCTATAGCTATATCCGTACCAGTTCCTATAGCCATTCCCACATCTGCTTGTGTAAGTGCTGGTGCATCATTAATGCCATCTCCAACCATAGCTACTAAGCCATCAGATTGTTGTAGTTCCTTTACCTTTTTCACTTTGCCATCTGGTAAGACTTCTGCCACAACTTGTTCTATACCGGCCATTTTTGCTATAGCTTTTGCGGTTCTTTTATTATCTCCAGTTAACATAACAGTTTTTATACCCATTTCTTTTAGCTCTTTTATTGCGTCAAATGAATCATCTTTAATTGCATCTGCAACAGCTATTACTCCAGAAAATTCACTATCAATCGCAACAGCTACAACTGTTTTTGCTTCGTTTTCAAGTCTTTCGAACTCTTCAAATTCACTTACATCTATGTTATTTTCCTTCATTAATTTAAGATTTCCCACATATACTACGCTTTTATTTATTACAGCTTTAATCCCTCTACCAGTAAAAGTTTCAAAATCATCTAATTCTAGTGTCTCAACATTATCATCTTTGGCCTTTTGTACTATAGAATTTGCTATAGGGTGTTCTGATCCTTGCTCAGCGCTTGCTGCATACTGAAGCAATTTCTCTTTATCCACTTTATAGCTAACTAAATCAGTGACCTCTGGTTTTCCTTTTGTAATTGTTCCTGTTTTATCAAATACAATGGTTTTAATTTTCTGTAGTTGTTGAATAGCTGCACCATCTCTAAATAATATTCCAGCTTGTGCTCCCATGCCACTTCCAACCATTAATGCAGTTGGTGTTGCTAGACCAAGTGCACACGGGCAAGCTATAACTAAAACTGCTACCATAGCGTAAATAGCTTGTGCGATTCTTCCTAGTTCACTTGAAAATGTCCATGGAAATATACTTTCTAAAAAACTTACTAAAGGTGCAAAGAAACTTACCATTTGATTAGGAAAAATTGCCCATAAACTAAAAGTTATAATTGCTAGTCCAATTACTATTGGTACAAAAACACTCGTAACTTTATCTGCAAACTCTTGGATAGGAACTTTAGTTCCTTGTGCATCTTCAACCATTTTTATTACTTGTGATAAAAAAGTGTCTTTCCCCACTCTAGTAGCTCTAACATGAATTAAGCCTTCTTGATTAACTGTAGCACCTATAACCTCTTCACCTTCACTTTTTGTAACTGGCATAGATTCTCCAGTAACCATCGATTCATCTATGGCACTCTTACCATAAACTATCTCTCCATCTGTAGGTATTGAGCTTCCAGGTTTTACAACCATTACATCACCAATATCAACCTGCTCTATTGGGACTTCAACTTCTTTCCCATCTTTTAAAATTATCGCACTTTTTGCTCCTAGCTCTAAAAGCTTTTTTATTGCTTGAGAAGCTCTTCCTCTGGCTTTAATTTCAATATATCTTCCAGTAAGATGAAAAGCCATGATCATAGTTGCTACTCCTGCAAAGTTTGGCAAATCGACAAAATAGTGCATTATGCCAGTTGAAAAGGCTGCTGTTGTTCCGAGTGCAATTAATGAATCCATGTTAGGAACTTTGTTAATTATAGCTTTAATTCCAGAAGTAATTGTTACTCTTCCAGGGCCAGCTAAAGCAAATATTGCTAGAATAATCATCCCAATATTATGATACTCTGGCAAAGGCCAACCTTGCGGGTATCCAAAGAACATTCCAGGAAGCATCCAAAGCATTGCTGGAATAGTTACTAGCCAAACTAGAAACATTTTTTTCCTAGCTTCTTTTATCATTAAGTCATCTTTATCTTCATCTTGATTAACTGATTCTAAAGTTATTTCATAACCAATATTATCAACAGCTTTTTCCATCTCACTAATACTAACTACTGCTTTATCATATTTTACTTTAAGTTTTTCCTGGGCAAGTATAACTACTGCTTCATTAACTCCATCTACTTTTGAAAGAACTCTTTCAATATTTTTAGCACATGATGCTCAAGTCATACCACTAACATTGAATGTGACCTCTTCTGTTGTATTTTTTTCATCAAGTTCTGGAGTATAACCAGCTTTTTCTATCACTTCAAATAAATCTTTTTCATTTACTATTTCTTCATTATATTTCACTTTTGCTTTAAGAGTTGCTAAATTAACATTTGCACTAGTGACACCTTCTGTTTGATTAAGAACCTTTTCTACTCTAGAAGAACATGCTGCACAATGCATATCATCTACTCTAATTGTAACTTCTTTCATTATCATCAACCTTTTTTTGTTTGTAATAATCTCATTCCATTAAATATTACTACTAATGCTGCTCCAGTATCTGCTAATACTGCTATCCATAAAGTCAATAATCCTGGGAATACTAACAATACAGCAGCAAATTTGACTAACAGTGAAAACATTACGTTTTGTTTTATAATCTTCAATGCTCTCTTACTCAAGTTCATGGCATAGGAAAGTTTTGATAAGTCATCTGACATTAAAACAATATCAGCTGTTTCGATAGCAGTATCAGTTCCTGCACTACCAAGTGAGATGCCAATATCAGCTAATGCTAAAGCAGGAGCATCATTAACACCGTCTCCTATCATTGCAACTGTATCATAATCTTGTTTTAGTTTCTTAATCACTTCGAGTTTTTGATCAGGTAATAATTCTGCAAAAAATTTATCTATACCGAGTTGGTCACTTATGTTTTTTGCAGTAGCCTTATTATCTCCCGTTAACATAATTAACTGATTGTAGTTGTTTTTCTTTAGTTCTAAAATAGTTCGTTTAGCTTCTGGTCTTATTTTATCTGCTACAGAGATATACCCCACCAAAACACTATTTTTAATTACAGTCATAACTGTTTGCCCGTTGTCTTGTAATTTTCTAATTTTCTCTTGAGTGTTTTTTTCTATATTTAAATTTTCATAAGCATATTCAGGATTTGTAATTTTAATCACATCTTCATCTATATAACCAACAACTCCAATACCTGTGAAAGATTTGAAATTTTCAGTCTGTAATAAATCTATTTTTTCTTCCTGTGCATATGAGACAATCGCTTTGGCTAAGGGATGTTCTGACTTTGACTCAACACTTGCAGCTAATTCAATTATTTCATTTTCTGTTATATTTCTAATTAGTGAAATAACACTTGTAACTTTTGGATTACCTTCTGTTAGTGTTCCCGTTTTATCAAATGCTAATGCATTGATCTTTCCAGCTCTTTCTAGATATGCTCCACCTTTAATCAACACACCATTTTTTGCTGCATTCCCTAAGGCTGAAACTATTGATACAGGAGTTGAGATTACCAATGCACATGGACAAGAAACTACTAGTAAAGCAATAGCTCTATAAAACCACTCATTAAAATCATAATTCAAAAATAATGGTGGGATTATTGCAATAAATACTGCTACTGAAATTACAATTGGAGTATAATATTTTGCAAATGTATCAATAAATCTTTCACTTGGAGCCTTTTGGCTCTGTGCTTGTTCTACTAATTCTATTATTTTAGCTAAAGTCGTATCTTTACTCTCTTTAATTACTTTAGCTTCTAAATATCCTTCTTGATTTATTGTCCCCGCGTAAATTACATCACTAACATTCTTTTCCATTGGTATAGATTCTCCTGTTATAGGTGCCTGATTTACACTAGATGATCCACTAACTACTTTAGCATCAAGTGGTATTTTACTGCCAGGTTTGATTACGAGTCTATCTCCTAATTTTACATCTTTTACATTTAAAATAACTTCTTTACCATTTCTTAATATAGTTGCAACATCTGGAGATAGGTCCATTAAGCTTCTTATTGATTGTCTCGTTTTATCCATAGCGTAAAGTTCTAATGTATTACCTATATTAAACAAAACAGCTACCGTAGCTGCTTCAAAATATTCTCTTAATAATACTGCACCAACTACTGCTATTACCATCAATACATTCATATCAAGTGGCATTTTATTTTTAAGTGCATTAAAGCCTGCCTTAGCAGTTAAAAACCCAGCTAAAACAGTTGATATTAGTAATAAGGGGGTAACAAAAGACTCATCTACAGATAATATAGAAGTAATTATCCCGGCAATCCAAAACAAACTAGCAAATCCTGTTAAAATTACATTTGTATCTTTCCACCAAACTTTTGAATCTGTCAGCTCTCTCATTTCTTCTTTAATTACTATCTCATAACCCATTTTTTTAACGACATTCATGATTTCTTCTTTTTTAATATCATGGTCAACTTTTAAAATCGATGTACTAAAACTATAACTAGCTTTTTGAACTCCTTTTTTTTGAGCAACTGCTCTTTGTATGCCTTTAGCACACTCTGGTCAATCTACCCCGCTTACATAAAACTCATCATAGTTCTGACCTACTTTTTCATTTTTGCTAAACTCAACTACATTATTAAAATCTTTTTGAGATTTTTTATTGTGATTATGATCATGTGAATGATTATGTAACCTAATGTCATTATGATTGTTTCCTGAGTGGTCTTCTTTAGTTGTGTTTATTTGTTGTGAAATTCTATCATCCATTATTTTTTACCTCTTTATATATGATTAAGATGCTCAATGCCCATTTCTATTATTCCTTTAACATGATCATCATCTAAAGAATAATATACTCTGCGACCTTCTCGTTGACCTTTTACTAATCTAGCTGCCCTTAAATATCTTAAGTGATGAGAAACATTTGACTGTGTAGTGCCTAGAATTTCTGCTAGATTACACACACACAAGTCACTTAATGATAATGCATATAATAACTTAGCTCTTGTATCATCAGCTAAAGCTTTAAAAAGCTCCGCTAACCCATGCAACTCATCTACTTTAGGCTTAATATCTAAAACTAACTCTTCTTCAATTGACAATACATCGCACGTTTCAATTTCTTTATTATCTATTTTCTTCATTTTTATTCACCTCTGAGTATATGATTATGTGTTCATATATTATTATATTCTTGATTCTGATTTTGTCAAGCTAAAAAAGGTCTAGCATATTTTAGTGCTAGACCTCTTCTTTTTATATCTTATGATCTTTTCAACTTATTAGCTAAATTATCAAACACTAAATACAGTGCTGGTATAAACACAAGTGTTAGCAAAGTAGCAAGGGATATACCAAAGATCACTGCTATTCCCATTGGTGCTAGTAATTCTCCACCTTCACCAAGACCCAATCCTAATGGTATGAGAGCTAAAGCTGTAGTTAAAGTTGTTATTAGAATTGGCCTAAGTCTTATAGGTCCTGCATTCATAATTGCTTCTTTAACTTCCTCTCCTTGTTTTCTCCTAGTATTAATATAATCTACTAGAACAATTGCATCATTAACTACAATTCCTGCTAACATAATTGCACCAATCATTGATGGTACATTTAAGCTGTTTCCTGTAACAAATAATCCTAAAGCTCCGCCTGAGAATGACAAAGGAACTGCAAACATTATTATGAATGGATGCAAGAATGATTCAAACTGACTAGCTAAAACCATGTATACTAAAATTATGCTTAGTACTAATGCTAATGTTAAATCTTCTAAAGCATTAACAAGTTCTGTATACTCTCCGCCAAGTTGATATGTATATCCATTTGGCATATCATACTCATCTAAGAGAGCTTCAATATCTTCTGAAATGCTTCCAAGGTCTCTCTGATATATTTGCGAGGAAACTGTTACAACTCTTACTTGGTCTTCTCTTTCTATCCTTGTTGGCCCCTGTGCTAACGAAATATTAGCTATTTCTGATAGCGGTACAATGGATCCAGTAGGTGTACTAACAAGTAATGAGTTTAGACTAGCTACTCCCTGATTATATGAATCCATTCCTTTAATAATGACATCTATTTCACTACCTTGATAATTGTATCTCGTTACAGTTGTACCAGTCATGATTGTTCTAACTGAATTAGCCACTTGTGCTGTGGTTAGTCCATACTGGCTCGCTTGCAATCTATTAATCTTTATTTGTACCTCTGGAACACCGCTAGTAAATGAAGAACTAACCATTCTTGTACCATCTACTTGAGAAATTATAGAAATAAAATCTTGACTTATATTTTCCAACTTATCTAAGTTATCACCCTTTATAGCAATACTTACTGGAGCTCCTCCCATACCTCCACCTGCCAAAGATGTAGCAGATAAAACAGATACATCAATATCTGCTCCAGCTATTTCCTCAACCTTTTTACGTAATATATCTGCAATATCAGCACTGCTACTATCGCTAGATAAGTCTGTAGTTACATTAACTGAACTACTACCTTTGCCTATCGTTGAATATACAGTTTCAACTCCCGGTATATCTAAAATCATATTTTCTACTTTAATAGTAGTATCTTCTGTTTTTTCACTAGAGGTTCCTGATGCTAAATCTATACTTACTGTAAATTGTCCTTGGTCAACTTCAGGAAAATACTCTGTTCCTACTAAAAATATTGTACTCATAGCTAATATAAAAATAAGTACTCCACTTAAAATTGTTTTGCCAGGATTATTAATTGATAATCTTAATAATTTAACATATTTTTCTTTTAAACTATCAAATATTTTAATGAATTTACTATCTTTAATATCTTTAGTCTTAGACTTTCGTTTTATTAATCTAGAGCTTAGCATCGGGATTACACTTAAAGCAACTACTAATGAAACTAAAAGCGAAAGTGCTATTGTAAGGGCTAGTTCTCTAAAAATCTCTGAAGTAATTCCTTCTACAAAAACTATAGGCAAAAATACAGCTATGGTTGTTATAGTAGATGCTGTAATAGCCATAGATACTTCACTCGCACCACTAACAGCTGCTTCTTCTTTCTCAACACCTTCTTCTCTAAATCTAAAAATATTTTCTAATACGACAATTGCATTATCTACTAGCATTCCAATTGCTAAAGCTAACCCGCCCAAAGTCATTAAATTTAGTGTAATATTAGAAAAATATAGTAATACAAAGGTAGATATAACTGAAATCGGAATAGCTATTGCTATTATAGATGTCGTTCTAAAACTTCTAAAAAATAAAAACAAAACAATAAAAGCAAACAATGAACCAAGCAATGCACTTTCTAGTAAGTTATCAATAGACAACTCGATAAATTCTGCCTGATTTAAGACAGGCACTATCTCATATTGAGGATTATTTTCGACAATATTATCAAGTTCATCCAAGACGTTTCTAGCTACATTAACAGTGTTAGTGCCTGATTGTTTATTTACTGATATATCTAAACTTCTTTGTCCATTTGCTCTTACTATGCTTTGTTGGTCATCATCAATAAACCTAACTTGCGCAACATCTCCAAGGGATATTTGTTGGCCTGTATTTAACATAAATCTTAAATTCTCTATTTCAGATAATGATTTAAATTCACCTAGAGTCCTAATTGTATATTCCTGGTTACCTCTTTTAATAGTTCCCCCTGGAAGGTTAATATTTTCAGCACTTATCATGCTTGCTAAAGTATCAAAAGTTAAGCCATAACTATGAATAATAGCAGGATCAACTATAATTTCAACCTTTCTACTATATCCACCACTAATATCAACTGAAGCTACTCCATCTAATCTTTCAATATTAGGGCTTAAAACTTCATCAGCAAAAACTTGTAAGCTTGCCAAGTCATTTGTCCCCGTTAAAGCTATTTGGATTATTGGTAAAGAATCTGGATCAATTTGTAAAACAATTGGTGATGATGCATCTTCTGGTAAAAATGCCTCTACTGTATCTACCTTCTCTCTTAACTCCAGTGCTGCTTGACTCATATCTGTTCCAAAAGCAAATTGAGCAATAAGTATTGAGTTTCCTTCGGAGGATCTTGTAGTAATGCTTTCGATACCATTAACTGTCCCGATTGATTCTTCAAGTGGGATAGAAATCAATGATTCAATTTCTTGTGGTCCAACTCCTTGATAATTAACTGACACAGCCATTACGGGTAATTCTAAATTTGGCAATAAATCTATTGGCAATCTGGTTAGAGATATAAAACCTAATAGAAGCACTGCTAAAGTAATCATTAATATTGTTATGGGGCGTTTTACTGCTAATTTTGGTAATCCCACATCAATCACCTCTGACTACTTTTATCTTATCACCACTGCTTAAAAAGTTCTGTCCAACAAAAATAACGACCTCTCCGGTTTCTAATCCTTCAATAACCTCTATTTTTTCTCCATTGTCAATACCTGTTACAACTTCCTTTTGTAAAGCAACTCCTTCATCATTTATAAAGACTATTTCTTTATCTCCACGCAATAAAACAGCCTCTGCAGGGATAACTATCGCTTCCTTTTTGCTTTCAGTTATAATTTCCACTTGAGCAATCATTCCAGATTTTATCTTTTCATCAGTTTTAGAAAATCGAATTGTAACAGGATATAGCAAAGAATTTGTATCTATAGATGAACTAACTTCTTCTACTATCCCATCATAATTAGATTCTATCGCTGCAACTTTTATTCCCACTTGGTCATTCTCATTTATTCTATTTACATATTTTTCTGTCACACTCAAATTAATATTATACTGACTATTATCGTTAATAAAAAGTGTTGCTTGAGTGTTAGTTACAAAAGAATTTTCTTCTACTGTCACTCCAGTTACAATTCCTGATACAGGTGCTCTAACTACTGTATCAGAATATGATTCTTCTGCACTTTCTAAACTAATTTTTGCTTGATCTACAGCAGCTTGAGCAGCTTTTAATGGCTGTTCTGAAGCTGATAATTCAGCTTGCTCAAGTTGATTTTTAGAAACTGCTCCTGCTTCATATAATTTTTTTGTTTTTTCATAATTTTCTTTAGCTAACTCTACTTGTTCTTTTGCTGATAAGTAATTAGCATACGCACTATCATATGCTGCTTGAGCTTGTTGCAATTGCCTAAGATTATTTGTACTTACTATTGAGAAAAGTTTTTGATCTTTTTGGACATATTCATCATCAGATACATAAACCTTTTCCACTTCGCCAGGTGTCTGTACCATAACAGGGGTTGTATTTTTTGACTGCACCCTTCCTGTGAAAGTAGTTATAAGGTTAATTGATTCAAGTTTTGACTCTATGACCTCAACTGAAGTTAATATCTCTTCTTGTTCTGTTTGTGTTTCTTGTTGACAACCAGAAATAATTATTATTGTTAAAAATAAGATTAAATATATTTTTTTCACTTTCTTCACCTCTTACGCTTCTATCATTGTATGATACATTAAAATATTCAATTAGAGAAGTACCTAGCTTTATTCCATATATTAAAAAACATTTCATTTAATTTTGTTGCATAAAAAAAGAAGAGTAGATTTCTCTACTCTAAGTAAACATTATATTTTTAATCTTTATAAAATCAACTTACTAATTTATCATTAATAAAATTTAGAAATGACTGTCACTATAATGTTTGAAAGTAAGCACTGCCTTACTTCACATATACAATTTCGCCATCAATGATCGTCATCTTTACTTTTATGTCTTTTATACTTTTTTGTTCTACTTCTTCAATATTACAATCTAAAACTACCAAGTCAGCTAACATCCCTGGAAGCAAATTACCCTTAATATCTTGTTCATTTGTTAAATATGCTCCATTAAAGGTCATCATTTTAATAGCTTGGTGAACATTAATACATTCACTACTACCTGCACTGTGCCCAAGCATTCCCTTCCTAGTAACAGCACTATAAAGATTATAAAATGGATTAAAATGAGCAGATGGCATATCTGTACTAATTGCAGTAATAATTCCTTTTTCTAAGTAAGTTTTTACAGGGGTAAACTTATCAATTTTATCCTTAGGTAATAAATCACTATAACCTGAAGCTTCACCGTAAATAAAAGCAGGTTGAACTGCTGCAATAATATTTGCTTCTTTCATCATCTTAAGTGATTTTTCAGTTGGGTAATACCCATGAATAATTTGATGTCTTCGCTCTTTTGGGTTTTTCATATATGCTTTATAAATAGCTTCAACAGCTAAATCTTGAGCTATATCTCCTACAACATGAATCCCTACACTCCAACCAGCATCATGAGCATAAGAGACCCATTGATCTAACTTTTCTATATCTAACCTTAACTCTACTTCTCTTGGTTTTTCTTCATTAAGATAAGGCCAGCTTAAAAGTGCTGTTTTGGAGGTTAATCCTCCATCAATTGCCATCTTTAATCCGCCAAATCTTAATACCTCATCTCCAAAATCAGTATATATACCTAGTTGGGGAACTAGTCTTTCTATCTTATCTATTTCTTGCTTTATATGAAAGCCATACCAATTTGGCATTAAGTTGGTACGAACTTTCAATTCTCCTCTTTTATAAATGTTTTGATACGCTCGTGATATAGCTGGAGTGACTCCTGGTTCTACAACACTTGTTATCCCATATTTTATATACTCTTTATGAGCTGTCATTATTGACTCTTCTATGCCCTGATTAATACCTAAATCATCAGATCCAAAAGGACCTGGCATTTTGTCTCTAACTAATTGTTTTGCTGATTTATATAATAAACCATTAGGCTCTCCATTTTCATCCCTACCAATTCTACCATCTTTAGGATCTGGTGTGTCTTTGTTTATACCTGCGATTTCTAGCGCTTTAGAGTTTGCTACACTTGTTGAAAAAATTCTTTCTAAGACAACTGGATGATTAGATGAAACGGGATCTAAATCATACTTTGTAGGCATTCTATTTTCCACAAATTGAGTCTCATTCCATCCTCCACCTTGAAGCCACTCGCCTTTAGGTAAGCTTTCTAACCTTTCTTTTATTCTTTCTCTTAATTCAGGAAAACTTTTTATTCCAAATGTAACCAAACCACTAATTAGTTTACCTGCTTCCCAAGCATGATTGTGGGAATCATTAATTCCTGGAATTATAGTTTTTCCTTCTAAATCAAAAACTTTAGTTTTTTTATCAGCCAGTGAAATCATTTCTTTAGTACTACCAACTGCCATTATTTTGTTTTCTAAAATGGCCAGTGCTTCTGCTTTGTTATAATTTTCATCTACTAAATGAATATCTCCATTGAGTAGTACAATATCTGGTCTAAAATCTAGCATTTTCATTATTTATCCTCCTACATAAAAGTACTGCAAAGATTGCCTTTGCAGTACTTAATATTACTCCTTACTAGCTTTCCACTCTTCAAATTCTTCTTTTGCTGCTTTTAGGTACTCTGGGTTAGTAAACAAGTCATAAGCTACTGAAGCTAGTGTTTTAGCTCCTAGAAGTATACCTTTATGGCCAGTTTCACTAACTGTGGCATCAGCTATATCAGTACTATGACCAGTTAGTTTTTCATTAGATATGCTAATGTATGGATGAATTCCAGGTACTTCTTGAGATACATCTGCCATATCTGTTGATCCTGCACCATGACCAGCTGGTGGTAATACTTCTTCGCCTAAAGCTTCTAAATTTTCTTTAAATAAATTACTTAACACTTGATTATTTACCATATTTTTGTATGTATTAGCTGTTTTCCTTATTTCTACTTTAGCACCTGTAGCTAAAGCTCCTGCTTTTGCACAGTTTTTAACTTTCTCAACTACTTCATCTAAATAGACAGCATCTTTTGATCTAACATACATTCTAATTACTGCTCTATCTGGAACTATATTTGGGGCTTTGCCACCCTCAGTAATTACTCCATGAATTCTAACATCTTCTTTTACATGTTGTCTTAATGCGTTAAAACCATTAAACGTCTGAATAGCAGCATCTAATGCATTAATCCCATTATATGGATCTCCTGCTGCATGAGCAGTTTTTCCTTTAAAAACTATTTCCATTGCATATCTTGCATTAGATGTAGATCCTAATCTGTGATTTGGACTTGTTGGATGAAACATTATAGCTGCATCAATATCTTTAAATGCACCTTTTTGTACCAATAGTACTTTACCTCCAGCATTATCAACTACTCCTTCTTCTGCTGGACATCCCATTAAAACTAGCTTGCCAGGGATATCTTCCATCGCTTCTTTTAGAGCAATGGCGCCACCAACAGCACCTGTACCAATAACATTATGCCCACATCCATTACCTATACCAGGCAAAGCATCATATTCTGCTAAAATAGCAATTGTAGGACCTTCCCCACTTCCATATTCTGCTCTGAAAGCAGTCTCTAAACCTCCATATGGTTTTTGCACATCAAAACCATGTTTAGTTAAAAGGTTTGATAATTTTTCACTTGCACCATATTCTTGATGTCCAATTTCAGGGTTTTCATACATCCAATCATTAATCTCAAAAAGATCTTCGGCTATACTATCTACATTTTCATAAATTCTTTCTTTGTTCATGAATATCCCTCCATTTAATTATACTCCCCTATTAATTTCGACAAAGATAGAAGAAAACCTTTTATAATTATTAATTACATTGATTAAATAATCTATTAAACTCTTCTTTTGTCATTGAGTAGCATAAGTCATCATGGATAGAGCCATCGTATATCTTTGTAGAATATCTAATTATTCCTTCATAGGTAAAACCAAGTTTTTCAATTACTCGTTTTGACCTTTTATTAAATGGATAATGATAAACAGCTACAATAAAAGCATCTTTTTCAGTAAATAAAAACTTTATAACTTCTATAGCTGCTTCAGGCATTATACCTCTACCCCAATACTTGCTATTAAGAACATATCCGATACTAAAAGCATTTTTAATAGTTCTTTTTCTATCTGGATCAAATCCCACTGCTCCAATAACCTTTTCATCAGCCTTGTGATAAATTGCAAACACTTCTTCACTGTTTTGAAAACTTTTAAAAATCTTTCTTGATTCTTCTTCACTTTCATGAGGAGCCCATCCTGCGTTTGGACCCACCTTCTTATCTTTTCCATACTCATAAAAATCATCAAAGTCACTTTTTATAAATTCCCTTAATACTAACCTTTGAGTTTCTATTTTTTTCAACTTTTTGCCTCCATTATTCCCATAATTTTATTAAGATAGTTCAATACAAATACCATCATTATAAACATCACTATACCTATTACAAAATGAGTATTAAATACATTGCCATTATCTTGTAGTAATCCTAAAAAGGGACAACTTAAACTGCTTGCCAATCTAGTCATTAAACTAGCAAAAGACAAAACAGTAGCTCTTTTATCACTCTCTAAATATTTGTTAAAATATTTCCTTGTCACTGGAGTGTATAAACCTCTTGCAACTTGTTGTAGTAAGATTGCAAAAACGCCTATCCATATTTTCATAAAAGCCAATAATAAAAAAGAAATAACAATTAAACTAGCTAAAAATGTCAGAGTTTTTCTTTTTGTCTGTTTTATTATTTTATGACTATACCTTGAAGTAATTGCAGCTACAGTATTAAAGATGAAAAATATTATACCAAAAAATTTAACATCAATTTTTACTGCACTCATATATGGCTGAAAGAGCATAAAACCCATTCTATAAAAAATATAAAACACCATTGTATAAATAATTAGTCCTTTAATCTTTGTATGATTGATTGCAAATTTACAACTGCCTTTTATTTGGGCAATGTAATTCACTTTAACATTTTTTTTACTCTTACTGACTTCTTTAAAACTAAATGAAACAATTCCTGCAATCAACATAAAGACAGCTGAAACTAGAAGCGGTAAATGCACATTTATTGCATAAATAAAACCTGCTATTATTGAGCCTATTGCTTGAACAGCTAACTGAATAGAATGAGCCTTTCCCATTACTTCTTGAAACATCTCTTGTTGACCAACTTCTTCTAATGACTCATAGAGGATGGCACTATCAGCACCAGATATAAATGAAAAGCCAAGTGCAAATAAAATCTCTACGAATATTAAACCAAAAAAAAGATTTTATGAGTGCGTAAAGTACTAAGCTCAATCCAAGAATAAACCCACCCATACTTAAACAAATTTTTCTACTATAGTAATCAGCTATAGCACCAGTTGGCACATCAAAAATAACGAGAGCTAATAATGAAAAAGTATTAAGGAGCATTGCCTGTGTGAAGGTTAATCCTTTAACATCTAATAAATAAATCATAATAATTGGTCCAATTATCATTGCACCAAAAGCTGCTTGAAATAAATAAAACCTACGTACATTTTTAATTCCTTCCACAACAATTCTCCTTTCCATAAAAAAATAAAGCCCAAAGGTCAAGTCTTAAGACTCGTCCTTCAGGCTTTTATCCTAAAAGTGTAGCTTACTGCCTGTCACCGCTCGGACCTGACGCATAAAATACCGGAACCCTAGGTGCACTCTTAATTGAAAAATATATTAGTCAAAATATATAAATCAGTCAAGCAAAATTTACTAATTTTTTAACTTCTTAATGTTTCTGTAATATAACGACTATTTTTCTGTATATAATCTAACAATTTCAAGCATAACCTGAACTGCCTTTTCCATTGATTGTACTGGAACAAACTCACTTTTACCATGTGCGTTGTGACCACCAGTAAATATATTTGGACAAGGCAATCCCTTATATGAAAGCCTAGCTCCGTCAGTTCCGCCTCTAACTGGATTTATTAAAGGTTCAATTCCCAAGTTTTCCATTGCTTTTTTTGCTGTATTGATTATATGCATAACTGGTTCTATTTTTTCGCTCATATTCTTGTATGAATCAGTTAGATCTAGTTCTATTCTATCATTATACTTTTTATTCATAAACTCTACGGCGTTTTTCATTAATTCTTTCTTATCATTAAACTTATCTCTATCATGATCTCTTATAATGTAGTTCATCTCTGCTTTGTCTACATTGCCCTTAACCCAGTTAAGATGGAAAAACCCTTCATATTCTTCTGTGTATGCTGGCTTTTGCTCTTCTGGTAAGAGCGAGTTCAACTCCATAGATAGTAATATTGCACTTACCATTTTTCCTTTTGCACTACCTGGGTGAATATTTGTACCATTAATTTTAATTTTAGCAGTAGCTGCATTAAACGTTTCATAATTGAGGCTTCCAACTTGACCGCCATCAACTGTGTAGGCAAAGTCTGCTCCAAACTTCTTTACATCAAAATATTTAGTTCCTTGACCTATTTCTTCATCTGGTGTAAACCCAATTTTGATTTCACCATGTTTTATCTCAGGATTAGCAAGTAGGTACTCAGCTAGTGCTAAGATTTCAACCATGCCAGCTTTGTCGTCAGCTCCTAAAAGAGTTCTACCATCAGTTGTTATAATGTCTTGTCCAATATAATTTTTTAAAACTGGATACTCTTCAACAGAGATAGTAAATCCATCCTCATTTAAAACTAAATCAGTACCATCATAATTTTTGACTATCTTTGGAGTAATATTTTCTGTAGGAACAGAACTTATTATGTCCATATGAGCAATAAAACCAATTGTAGGTACATCATAATCAACATTTGAAGGGATAGTTGCCATTATATATCCATATTCATCTATTTCAGCATCTTTAAGACCTAACTCTCTCATCTCTTTAGCTACTTCTTTACCAAACTCTATTTGGCAATCTGAACTAGGATAAGTTTCGCTCTCTGGATCAGATGCGGTATCTACTTTACAATATTTAATAAATCTCTCTACCATATCTTTATATATTTTTTCCAATTAAAACACCTTCCTAAATTTTATAAAATTCTTTAAATGCTGCTAAGAGATTAAATGTGTCTTCTACTCCTGCAAGTTCTCTAATTGAGTGCATGGCAAGCATTGGGTTTCCAATATCAAGAGCTCTAACATCAAGCAAAGACGCAACTATAGGGCCGATTGTCCCACCGCTTTTTGCATCGTTTCTATTATGGAATTCTTGATATTTTACTCCAGCACTATCACATACTGCTTTAAAGACCGCAGCTGAGTCAGCATCTGTAGTATATTTTTGTCCGTGATGATATTTTATTACAGGGCCACCATTAATAACTGGTTTGTTAGTAGGATCATGTTTTTCTGGAAAATTTGGATGCATTGCATGTGCCATATCGCAAGAAACCAAAAATGATTTATATCTAGCTTGTAAGATTTCTTCTTCATTGCTACCAAGGGCTCTTGCTACTCTATCAATAATAATTTGAGTTAAAGCACTACCAGCACCTTGCTTTGTCTTGCTTCCAACTTCTTCGTTATCATAACATGCTGCTACTATAGTTCCTGCTTGAGCGTCGCTTTTACTAATCGCTGTTAAAGCAACATAACTCATAGCAACATCATCAATTCTTCCAACATGGATAAATTCTTCATTAAGACCATTTAGTGTGCCTTTTTGATAATCATATAAATATAAATCGCATCCTAATATATTTTCTTTCTTAACTTCACATTCTGCAGCTAGCATTTCCATAAACCAATCACTAGCAACATTATCATCATCTGTAACTCCTATTAGTGGCAGTAAATCTTTTTGAGGGTTATACTCATAACCACTATTAATCTCTCGATTTATGTGCACAGCCAAGTTGGGAATTGTTGCAATAGGTTTTTTTATATTTACTAATTTCATATTAGGATAAAGAGGGTTATCACTTTTGACTGCTACTCTACCTGCTATAGCTAGTGGTCTATCAAGCCACGTACTATATATCAATCCACCATACATTTCTACATTAAGACTTAAATACTTATCTTTTACTTTTATTTCAGGATTTGACTTAATTCTTATTGCTGGAGCATCAGTATGAGCTCCAATTAATCTAAAGCCAGCTTTACTAGGCTTCTCCACTCCTGCAATAAACGCAATTAAAGCTGATTCATTTCTAGTAGTGAAATATTTACCTCCTGCTTTTATATCCCACTTTTCACATAAATGTAACTCTTTAAATCCTGCATCTTTTAATATCTCTCTTCCACCTTTTACTACATGGAAAGGTGTTGGGTTGTCATACAAAAAGTCAATTAGATTTTGTGCATATTGTTTTGAATTCATTAAACATCCTCCTTTAAAGTTAATTGAATTGTTTTATCCATTATTTTTGGTGTGTTATATAATAAGTCAGGCAAATAAATTCGCTCTGACATCATATGCAGATCTTTTCCCCATGGTCCTAAGTTTATTGATGGTATTTGTAGTTTTGCCATTAATTCTAAAGGCATATCATATAATTGTCCCCAAAGAGGCATATTTGGTTCAATAAATCCAATAACTTCTTTAGCATTAAAAAGTGAGCTATAGCTCATGTCAGAAATACCAGTATAGAAATTTTTAACCTTTAAGTCATTATTAAATTCTTTCTTGATATATTCTTTTAGCTTAGTTTCTAACATATTTACTTCTTTGTCAATATCATCAATATAATCCAAGATAACATGTGGATAGTAAGGTGGTGCTAATGCTATTATTACAACTGGATCTGTATTGTTAATCTTGTTAGCTAAAAACTCAGACAAAAGTCCAGTAGCTTTTGGCATATTTACTTCACCATTCACTATTTTCTTATTTACTTCTTCTAAATAATCATTCCAATCTTTAATAAAGCTTTTACCTTGTTCTGATTCAAGTTTTTGAAACAATTCACTAAAAAGATATACTTGGTTAGGCCATAAATTGTCAGGCTTTTTATTATAATGGTTTACATATGCATCTCCATAACGTTTTAAGTTTTTTGAAAAAGATTCTTTAGCAATTTCTTTTACTTGATTGAGTATCTTCTGAGGACTACTACTAAAAGTTAATATATTAAGATATGCATAAGCACTCTCTGGCAATGATACGTCATACCCCTTCTTATTATCTCTTAAATATAGCCAAGTTGGTCCAGGTGTTTTCTCGCCCTTATATTCATCACAAAGTTCTTGGTTCAATTCTATATCTCTAACAATTTCAGAGGCAATTGCAATAGGGTTAAGCCCTTGATAAACATTCCCTGCATGTGCTCTTACACCTTTAACAAATACAGTAGGCATTATCTTACCTATACTACCTTTGTATATTACTGGTCGATCATCTTCTTCTCTGACATGAGTTTCTGAGTCAATTAATAGCTTATAATTAAGGTTATGTTCAACTTTTAGTTCATTCATTAACTTAACTGCCTGTCTCATACCTGTTGAAAGAGTTTCTTCATCTGGAACTGATAAAAATAGTATTGACCCACTTTGTTTATTGTTTATATGGTTTTCCATAACAGCTAATTGAATAGCTGCTCCACCTTTCATATCTGCAGTTCCTCTACCAAACATCCAGTGTCCACTTGCTAAATCCTTTAAGCATTCTTTATTCAATCCTATGCTCTTAATTTTCTCCATTAATTTATTGGGCTTTATAGAAATTTCTCTTAACTCTTTATAGTCCCATGTATCAACTGTATCAAAGTGGTTAACTAACACAACCGTGTTAGTATTATCTGGGTCAAAATATAAGCCCCATGCTATGGCTCGATTTAAAGGATCATGCTCTAAATCTTTTAAACCTGTCATCCTTTCAAAGTCATTAAAATAACTAATTTTTTTAATAGCTTCAAGCATAGCTTCTCCCATAGCTACTTCCTGGTCTGTTGCAGTTTCACTCCTTACACTAACTAAAAAACGTGTGTATTCTAGTATGCGGTTTGATAAGTCCATAAGTGCACCTTGTATAATGAACATGCAGTTAAGTCATGGTCATTACCCTTTCCTTTTTATTGTA